>JALYIL010000043.1 GCA_030775825.1 Actinomycetota bacterium | reverse complement strand
GGGCAGAGCAGCATGGACGGCCGCGAGGCGCCCGGTCGCGGCGGCGACGGCGAGGGCAGCGCTCACTCGCCATACGCCACCGGCCGAGACCGTGCTCAGCGCAGCGACGTCCACGGTGAGCACCAGGACCAGCGCCACGACACCGAAGGGCCCGATATCCGAGCGTCGCATGATCTCCAGCGCCTGCGCTGATGCCTTGCCGCTCCCAAGACCGTCGGCGGTGTCAGCTAGCCCGTCAAGGTGCAGCGCCCGAGTCAGGACGACAAGGGCAACGACCGCGAGAGCTGCAGCCAGGAGCGCGTCGCCTCGATGGCGAGCCAGGACGGCCGCCGCCGGCAGCCCTGCGAGCCCCCCGACACCCGCCCCGAGCAGCGGCAGCCAGCGCACGGTATCGGTCGTGTTCTCTCGCGTCGCCGCAGTGTGCCAGCGTGGGGGCACGGGCAGGATCGTGAACATGGCGATGGCGAGCTTGAGGCCCCCACGGTTGCTCACCGCAGGCGCAGCGGGACGCCGGCCGTCACCAGCCACACCTCATCGGCGCTGGCCGCGAGGCGCTGGTTCAGCAAGCCGAGCGCATCACGGAACATGCGCGCCGAGGCGACCGCCGGCACGATGCCACTGCCGACCTCGTCACTCACCGCGATGACGCGTCGCCCGGTCGAGGCCCACGCGCCGACAGTGCGGTCGAGTTGGGGAGCCAGAAGATCAAGGGCGTCCGCGGCGTCCCTCCAGGCGTCGACAGAGCCGATTGTCTCGCTGAGCCACGCCGTGATGCTGTCGACGAGCGCGGCGGGTCCCGGCCTGGACAGCACCGCCGCGAGGTCGATCGTCTCGATCGTGTTCCAGTGGGCCGGGCGCCGCTCGCGATGGCGGGCGATCCGCTCGGCCCACTCGGCGTCGGCGGGGTCGTGCGTCGCCGTGGCGACGTAGTCCACCTGCGGCTCGTCGCGCAGCAGCGCCTCGGCATGTGCGGACTTGCCCGATCGCGCGCCGCCGAGGATCAGTACCCGACGGCCGGCTGATTCGGTCACGGTCCATCCTTGTCGGTAACACCCGCGCCGTCGAACGTGGCGACCTCACGCAGTACCCGCACCGCGCTCTGGACCAGCCCCAGCGACAACACTGCGCCCGAGCCCTCGCCGAGGCGGAGGTCGAGATCGACGAGCGGGCGCAGGCCAAGGTGGTGCAGTCCCCGCGCCGCGCCCGGTTCGGCTGAAAGGTGGCCGGCAATCATCGCAGCGCAGCACAGCGGCGCGATCCTCGCGGCAACCAGCGCCGCGGCCGCGGCGATGACCCCGTCCAGGATCACGGGGGTGCGCATTGCGGCCGCGCCGAGGATGAAGCCGGCAACAGCTGCGTGCTCGAGACCGCCGACAGCAGCGAGCACACCGATAGGATCGGCCCGATCCGGCCGGTGCAACGCCAACGCCGCCTCTACCACCGAGACCTTGTGCACGAGCATGGCGTCGTCGATGCCCGCGCCCCGACCGGTCACCTCGGCAGGCGTCGCACCCGTGAACACGGCGATCAGCGCCGCGGACGCGGTCGTGTTCGCGATGCCCATGTCACCGGTGAGCAGGCAACGGTTCCCGGCTGTCACGAGGTCACGCGCCAATTCGATCCCGACCTCGAGGGCCGCCAAGGCCTCCTCGCGCGTCATCGCCGCCTCGACGGTCATGTCGCGAGTACCGCGGCGAACCTTGCGCGGCAGCAGCCCGGGCACCGAGTCCAGCTCGCTGGCGACGCCGACATCCACGACCACGACTTCAGCACCGGCCTGCGCCGCCACCGCGTTGATGACGGCTCCTCCCGCGAGGAAGTTCGCCACCATCTGGGTCGTCACTTCCTGTGGCCACGGCGTCACAGCTTGGGCGTGCACCCCATGATCACCCGCGAAAATTGCGACCGCTGCCGGCTCAGGCAGCGGGGGTGGGCAGCGGCCGGCGAGTCCGGCGAGCTGGATCGACACGTCCTCCAGTACCCCGAGTGACCCCCGGGGCTTCGTGAGCGCGTCCTGACGCACGCGTGCGGCGGCCACGGCGTCGGCGTCCAACCCGACGATCGCGTTCACGGTGTCCTCGAGCACGGCTGTCGCCTCTCCTCCTGGCAGGGCCCGGCGGCCCCATCGCTGCTGATGTACTGCCCACGACAGGGGACGGCGCGTCGCCCAGCCGGCCAGGGCGAGTTCAGGTTCGCTCGCGAACTGTTCGACGTAGCCCAGGCACAGATACGCGACGATCTCGAGGTGCTTGGGCAACGCGAGTTCACCGGCCAGTTCGCGTTCGTCGAAGAAACTCACCCAGCCCATCCCGAGGCCCTCGGCACGAGCAGCGAGCCACAGATTCTGCACGGCGCACGCCGTCGAGAAGGCGGCCATCTGTGGTTGGCTCTGCCGTCCGAGTACGTGGCGCCCCCCTCGGGTGGCATCACACGTGACGACGATGTTCACCGGGGTCTCAAGGATCGCTTCCACCTTGAGGGCCGCGAACGCGGACGCCCGCGCGGCGGGAAGCGAGGCAGTGTAACGGTCGCGTTCGGCGTGCACCAGCCGTTGTACCCGGGTGCGTGTAGCGACATCGGTCAACACCAGGAAGTCCCAAGGCTGAGAGAACCCGACGCTCGGCGCCTGGTGCGCAGCACCGAGGATTCTCATCAGCACGTCATCCGGTACGGCGTCGGGGACGAAGCCGCTTCGGACGTCTCTGCGGCCGGCGATCACGTCGTAGATGTCTGGCACAGAATCTCCTTCACGGCGTTGGCGAGTGCGGTCGTGGTCAACGGATCACGCACGGCGATGCGAACCCACTGCGGCCCGAGCCCGGGAAATGTGTCACCGCGCCGAACCGCAAAGCCCTTGGCCCGCAGAGCGGCGCGTGCGTCGCTGACGTCGAGGTGGACGAGAACGAATGACGCGGAGGGCGCCGCGACGACCCGGACCCCGCCGATCCGCTCGAGAGATTGGACCAGGTGAGCGCGCTCGACGAGCAACCGCTGCGCCCACGCGGTGGCCTCGGCAACGGCCTCGGCACTCGAGCACGCAACACAGGCGTCAAGGGCGGGCGCCGACACAGCCCAGGGCGGCTGTGCCCTCGCCATCGCGGCGACGACGGTGGGCTCAGCGAGGAGGTATCCGGCTCGAAGGCCCGCAAGTCCCCACGTCTTGGTGAGGCTTCGGATCACCACCAGCCCAGGGACCTCGTCGCAGGCGGCAAGCGAGTCCGGCTCGCCAGGCACACAATCAGCGAAGGCCTCGTCTATGACGAGCAGCCGTCCAGGCCTGGCCAGCGCGCGGAGCACACCGGACGGGTGCAGGACCGACGTGGGATTCGTCGGGTTGCCGATGATGACGAGGTCGGCGTCGTCGGGTACGGCGTCTGGGGTGAGCGTGAATGGAGCCTCGAGCACGATTCGGTGCACGTCGTGGCCCGCTGTGCGCAGCGCGATCTCCGGCTCGGTGAACTGCGGGTGCACGATGACGGCATGGCGAGGGGTAGTGGCCCGCGCGATGAGAACGAAGGCCTCAGCGGCGCCGGCGGTCAACAGCACCTGTGCGACGCTGCGCCCGTGGCGGGCAGCGACAGCCGCACGAGCGGCAGCGGGATTGGGATACTTCGCCAGATCGACCCCGCCGAGCCGTCGCCGCAACCACGGCGGCGGGGCATCGGCCCGGACGTTGACGGCTAGGTTCACCAGACCCGCACCCGTCTCGACATCGCCGTGCTGGGCGAGCAGTTCCTCCGTCGGCGCGTAGGCCGGTGTCCCGGTCATGATCGCGAATCCGATGTCCGGCAGGCGGCCACGAACCTGTCGGCGATACCGGGATTGCCGGACCAGTGCAGGTGCAGGTACGAGGCGTGCAGACTTCCGTCGGCGAACCCTTCCGTGACGGCGTCGCCGGCCGCTTTCCATTGCCACGCCGGACATGTGCTGGCGGGCGGCGTGCATGCGGTGCGGTGGAACTCGTGACCGCGCACGCGGGTGCCGGCCGGGACGAGCAGGGTGTCGCTGGGCGCGACGGCTTCGCGATAGCCGAGAGTGAGTCCGTCTGTCATCGCCGCATCCACGTCGAGGACCCCACACATCGGCATGCCGTCCAGGGACTTTGCCAAGTACAGCAGGCCGGCGCATTCTGCGGCGACCGGAGTCCCCCCGCGGACCAGCGCTGCGATCTGCGCACGCAGCGAGGCGTTGGCCGATAGTTGGCCAACGTGCGCCTCGGGAAACCCGCCGCCGATGACCAGGCCGTCGACATCCTCGGGCAGATGCTCGGCGTGCAACGGATCGAAACTCACGACCTGAGCACCGGCCCTCGTCAGCAGCTCGACCTGTTCGGTGTAGCCGAAGGTGAACGCAGCACCCCCGGCCACCGCGACCCGAACCGGTCGTCGGCTGGCCTCAGCGTCGGTTCGCATCGCCTCGGCGCAGGGCTCATCATTCAGCGGCGGAGCCGAGTTCGCGATCCGCATGACCGCGTCGAGGTCGACGCCTTGGGCTACCGCTGCGCCGAGCGCATCGACCGTCGCGATCGCCGCGAGCGCACGTTCGGCAGCCGGAACCAGCCCGAGGTGGCGCGACGGCGTGACCAGCGTGTCCTGGCGCCGCACCGTGCCAAGCATGGCTACCCCGCTGTGCGCCATCGCCTCAGCCAGGATCTGCTCGTGGCGGAGCGAGCCAACCCGATTGAAGATCACGCCGGCGATGCGGACCCGCGGCTGGAAGGTAGCGAACCCGTGCACCAGTGCCGCCACCGATCGACCCACTCCCGTGGCGTCGATGACGAGCACGACCGGTGCCCTGATCAGCTCAGCGACGTGTGCTGTCGATGCGAATTCACCGCGACCCACCGCGCCGTCGAACAATCCCATGACACCCTCGACGATCGCGATGTCGGCGGCCGCCGGTGTCATTGCACCGTGACGGAACAGGGGGGCGATGAGGTCTTCGCCGACCAGCCACGGATCAAGGTTGCGGCCAGGACGGCCGCTCGCTAGCGCGTGATAGCTGGGGTCGATGTAGTCCGGCCCGACCTTGTGTCCGGAGACGGCCAGGCCCCGCGAGCGAAAGGCGGCCAGCAAACCCGTGGCTACGGATGTCTTGCCGTGACCGCTTCCCGGAGCCGCGATCACCACGCGCGCGATCTCTACCATTCGATGCCGCGCTGCCCCTTCTGGCCGCTGTCCATCGGGTGCTTGATCTTCGTCATCTCGACCACGAGATCCGCCGCTGCGATCAGCGCCGGATGGGCGTCGCGGCCAGTCACGATCACATGTTGCTGCCCCGGGCGCCCGTTCAGCGTCCTGACTACCTCGTCCACCTCGATCCAGCCCCACTTGATCGGATATGTGAACTCGTCCAGGACGTAGCAGCCGTAGCGCTCAGCAGCGAGGTCACGCTTGATCTGCTCCCAGCCCTCGCGGGCATCGGCGGCGTGGTCGGCTTCGGTTCCCGGACGCTGGATCCAGGACCAGCCCTCCCCCATCTTGTGCCAGGCGACGGGCGCACCCTCGCCGGTCTGCTCGTGCAGGCGCCCGAGCGCCCGGAACGCCGACTCCTCTCCGACCTTCCACTTCGCGCTCTTGACGAATTGGAAGACGCCGATCGGCCAGCCCTGGTTCCAGGCCCGCAGGGCAAGGCCGAACGCAGCGGTGGACTTCCCCTTCATCTGTCCGGTATGCACGATGAGCAGCGGGCGGTTGCGGCGCTGCCGTGTGGTGAGACCGTCGTCGGGGACCATGGTCGGAACACCCTGTGGCATCAGAACACCTCCTGGGATGCTGGCCGCAACGTCATGCCACGTACTTCAGCGTGCGCACGGTGTCGGTGATGGCCCCGGCCGCCAGGTCTTCGATTCGCAGGCAGGCGCCTCCCAGCGATTGCGCCAGCGCCGAAGCGAGGCCGAGCCGAACTGGCCCCGATTCGCAGTCCAGGACAATGCTCGTGACTCGCCGGCGCGCCACCAGGTTCGCCGCGCGGACGGGGGCCCCACCCCACGTGTGCCTGCCGTCGGTGACCACTACGAGCAGCGGGCGCCGCTTCGGGTCGCGCAGAGCTTCGACCTGCAGCGTGTGGTGCGCACTCAGCAGTCCCGCCGCGAGCGGTGTGCGCCCACCGGTAGGCAGGACGGTGAGCCGCGACGCGGCGGCGTCCACCGAGGAGGTCGGCGGCAGCACGAGCTCGGCGCTGTGCCCGCGGAAACAGATGAGCCCGACCTTGTCACGGCGCTGATATGCATCAAGCAGCAGGGATAGCACGGCCGCCTTCACCGCGCTCATCCGCTCCCGCGCGGCCATCGACCCGCTCGCATCCACGACGAAGAGGATCAGGTTTCCCTCGCGACCCTCACGCTGAGCTTCCCGAAGATCGTCGCGACGCAGGACGAGCCCGCCCGCAGCGGTCCGTCCTCGCCGCAGCTGATGCGGAGCAGCGGCCACCAGGGTCGCGGTCAGGTGAACGCTTCGGGCATGGCCGACGGGACGCACGGCGCGGATCACCTGGCCGTGCTCGGTCTGTGCGCGAGAGCGGCGCCCTGCCGCCCCGGCGCCAAGCCCGGGGACCTCCAGGCGACGCGTCCGGAACGTGCCCGACGGTGCAGCCGTCCGATCCGGTCGCGGCTGCCCGTTGCCGGTAGGCCGGTCGGGCCGGTCGGGCCGGTCGGGCTGGTCGGGCTGGTCGGGCTGGTCGGGCCGGTGGGGCTGGTCGGGCCGGTGGGGCTGGTCGGGC
>JALYIL010000042.1 GCA_030775825.1 Actinomycetota bacterium | reverse complement strand
CCCTGAGGCTCAACGTGGCGCCGCTAGGACGGCGCACGCGAATCTCAAAGTCCGTCCCACGTCGACTTGAACCCTGCCCACCACATACGTGCGGTGGTTGTGCGTGCCGGAATCCGCGCCCGTCAAGCCCTTGGTTTCAGCGGTCTTGCCCTCCTGGAATGATCTTGCGTTGTCCCGCCTCCTCCACCTGATCGTCAGCCGACTGTTCAGGTGGCTGCGACTGTCGCGCCGATCCGAGTCGTGGAAGTCCGCCGAGATCCTGTTGCTACGCCACCAGCTCACCGTGTTGCAGCGCCAAGCCGCTGCCCGACCCAAGATGACCTGGGTTGACCGGGCGCTGATCGGCCTGCTGCTCGACTTCATTCCCATACGCCACCGTGGAGGATTGGGTCTGATCGTGACGCCGCAGACCGTCCCGACCCCGGCGAGCATCACTCCTGCGGCAACAGCGGGCCAGGGCAATCGCATCAGGACCTCCCCGCCTTCGCCCTTCGTACGCGATACGACGCCAAGTCCGAGCGCACCCGCCGCCACCACCAGGACAATCACGGACAGCTCGATCGGGCCGGTCTTGCTCGACGATGAACTCTTCGTCACGACGCCGACGGATGTGTTGGCGGACGCTGCCCCACGCGTAAGCACCGGCGCCTGCGCCGGATGATCCGGAACCACACCGCTCACCGGAGCAGCAACCTCGATCCAAGAAACCTTCGACCCGTCGCTATAGGTCTGAATCGCCTTGAACGTGATCGACATCGCCGCCGGCAACTTCCCGGCGATGATGACAACCGGTCGAACTGGCCCGGCTTGATACCCGCCGCGGGTGAGCAGGCCGTCCAGTTGATCACAGACACCGCCTCTGCGATCGGCCCGTCGGTCTGGATCGGAGTGGCCAGCTTTGCCGAGGTGACGGTGTCGGTCCACCCGGTGTGCGGCGCGGCTGCCAATGTCCGAACAAGACCGTCGTGACGACCAGCGCGAGGCTGATCACGTGCAGCGCAATCGACCCGGGGGGAGAGGGCGAATCGAAGCCTGCTGAGCACGTAACTTCGGTACGTCACGCTTCTGCAGGCACCGCCCCGCGGAAGGGGCGCGATCGGTAGCCTTCCACCGTGGCTGCCTTGGAGACGACCGCCTCGCTCGCGACCGCCGGTGGGACGTTGATCCTCGCCATCGCCACCTTTGCCTCGATCCGCGCGTCCAACCGCTCGGCGCGGACGGCCGAACGCGCGCTGCTTGCCGGGCTTCGGCCGGTGCTGGCCTCCTCGCGCATGCAGGACGAGGAACAGAAGATCCACTTCCAGGACGGAAAATGGATCAAGGTGGGCGGCGGCGGGGCGGTGGTCGAGGTGTCCGAGACCGCCATCTACTTCGCGATCTCCCTGCGCAACGTGGGCAGCGGCATGGCCGTCCTGCACGGATGGACGGTGGAGGAAGGCAACAATGCGACGCCGCCGGTCGCACACGACCCGAGTCAATTTCGCCGGCTCACCCGCGACCTATATATCCCTCCGGGCGAGATGGGGTTCTGGCAAGGCGCCTTGCGTGATCCGAGCGAACCGGAGTTCGCGTCAGCCCGCGAGGCGGTCCGAAACGGCAGCCTCATCCACATCGAACTCCTGTACGGCGATCACGAGGGCGGCCAACGGGTGATCACCGGGTTCGCGCTGGTACCACGAGGTGAGAACGGCGGGTACCTCACCTCGACGTCGCGGCATTGGAACATCGACCGAGGCGACCCACGCTGAGTCAGTTCATGTGACTGACATGACGCTTCTATAGGTTGTCAAGCGGTCGCCGCGGCGTTGAGGGCGCGAAACAGCTCGCGGGCGATGTAGCGCTTGAGCAGTCCGCGGATTTCGCCGTCGCCCTTGCCTTCGGCTCGGCGGCGGGCGATGTAGGCGGCGGTGCGTGGGCAG
The DNA here is from genome assembly GCA_030775825.1 of Actinomycetota bacterium. GTDB lineage: Bacteria > Actinomycetota > Actinomycetes > Mycobacteriales > Jatrophihabitantaceae > JALYIL01. The sequence goes on along the minus strand of JALYIL010000042.1, from coordinate 10,236 downwards.
CCGCGCCAGCGGGTCATGGCGATGGTGTGCAACGCCGAGTTGAGGTGCCGGTCGCCGCCACGGCTGAGCCGGTACCGCACGACCTTCCCGCTGCTGGCCGGGACCGGGCTTGCACCTGCCAGCGCGGCGAACGCGGCTTCGGTGCGGCAACGCCCGACGTGAGACCAGGAGATGATCGCTTGTGCGGCGGTGACGGGACCGATGCCGTAGCGAGCCAGCAGACCTGGTGCCAGCGACTCGACGATCTGGCGCAGCTGCTTGTTGTTTACCGCGAGCTCGCGCTCAGCGTCACGAATCGCCTGCGCCAGCCGGCGGGCCTCGCCGCGGCGGATCGCCTGGACGCGGGTCTCAGTCGCACTTGCGCGGCGCCGGATGATGCCGGCCAGTCGCGCGTCACTGAGGTGACCGCTAGCCAGCGCGCGTTCGACGTCATCACCGGCGTGCAGCAGCGCCTTGAGCTGGTTCTTGTTGCGCGTCTGGGTGTCAGACAGCTCGCGACGGCCGACGAGCAGAATCCTCAGCGCTTCGCGGTCACCGTCCGCACGAGCCATCGGCAGCCGCTCGACATCCATCCGCAGCACCTGCAGCGCGGCCAGATGGGCGTCGATCGGGTCGGACTTGCCACGCCCGCGGCGCTGCTGGCGTTTGGGCTGCTCCACCTCGACCACGGTGAACCCGGCGTGCGTCAGCGCTCGCGCCAACGCGATCCCGTAGGAGCGGGTGCCCTCCAGACCGACGACCAGCCGTGGACCTGGTGCATGCTCGCCGATCCAGGCGAGCGCGGTCTCGAACCCCGCCACGTCGTTGTCGATCACCACGCAAGCGATCGTCGCACCGACCGGGCTGACCATCTCCAGCGTGTGCGTGTCCTTGTGGGTGTCGCCGCCGATGACGGCGTCGACGACCTCTGTAACCATGGCCATTGCGACTCGAGTCTCCTTCCAGGAACCGGGTTGTGGTCGGTACCGGCCTGGGTGGAGTCACCGAACGGCATATCTGTGATGAGTCACGCGGGCAACCGCGGACAGGCTTCTGATCAAGCCAGTAGGTGGGCCAGGCCGGTGCCGGCGCCAGCAGGACAGGTCATGTCAAGGGCACGCCGAAGCGGCCTGATCTTGATTGAGTCACTGCCGAACACCAGTACCGAGCCTGGCGGCGATCCACCCAGAACCGCCGCAGCAACACTCACAGATCTTGGTCATCGAGTGGGCCCGCAGATTTGGGCGATGACGGTCACCGCGTCGCGACAAAGCCGACCCCGAGGGACGACGAGCGCAGCAGCGTTCGCCTCACCCGGTCACTCTCTATCGCAGAAATTGAGCGGGCGCGGTCCTCCCTGATCTGCGAATACGGCGGTGTCGATTTCCTCGCCCGGGCGACACCGTTGTCGATCAACCGTTGAAGGTTTGAACGGGCAGCCCACTGACGCCCGGAGTGGCTCGAAATAACGAACCTGCGGCCGGGTCGGCGCCGGGTTGTCCGTGACGCGACGTGGTTATGAACAGGTGCTCGAGGTTCTGGCCGCCGAACGTGCAGGCGGTGACGTGCGCTACGGGTACCTCGACAATCTCGTCCAGGTGACCTACGGGGCTGTACCGGCGTACCGCGCCGCCGCCCCACAGTGCCACCCACACGCCGCCGTCCGCGTCGACGGTCAGGCCGTCTGGGGCTCCCGCCTCGAGCGGGATGTTGACTACGGGGCGGCGATTCGTTAGCCCCGACTTTTCCTCGTAATCGAATACGTCGATTCGCTGGGTGGCGGTGTCCACGTAGTAGGCGCCGGAACCGTCAGGGCTCCAGGCCAGGCCGTTGGAGATCGTGACGCCGGTGAGCACGGTGGAGACCGATCTGTCAGGGTCGAGGCGATGGAGTGACCCCGCACCGGGACGCGCGTCGTAGGCCATCGACCCGCAGTAGAACCGACCGTCGGGATCGCATCCGCCCTCGTTCATCCGCACGGTCGGGTGGATCCAGACTTCCGGAAGCGCCCGCACCGGTGTGCCGACGCCGTCGTCGAGGGCGAACCCGCGCTCGGTTGCGACGACGAACCCCCCTTGGATCCGGGGGCGCAGCGCGGCGGCGATCGTGCCTACGTGCTGGCGACCGGTTGAGCCGTCGGCATTCAAGGTCAGGACGTCACCTGCGAACATGTCGACCCAGCGAAGGCCGCCCCAGGCGGGCGACCACACCGGTCCTTCGCCATGGGTCGCGACGGCGTCGGTGATGCGTTCAGCGATCGTCATCGCAGGGTCCGTTCGGCGCCGGTTGCCCGGGCACTGACCTCGGACCTGTGCGGTAGGCCCTCCCAGTCGCCGTGGGTGCCCACCGTGCACGCAGCACAGGTGAGGGCCCACTGCAGCCGGCCGGCCACCGGGAGCCCGGAGAGGAGCGCGGCCAGGTAGCCGGCGGTGAAGCTGTCACCGGCGCCGATCGTGTCCACGACTTGTACTGGCACGGCTGGCAGCGTGAGCGCTCCCTCCGCGGTCGTGGTGACATACGCACCTGCCGAGCCGCGCTTGACGATTACCTCGCTGGGTCCAGTACCGAGCAGTTCCGTCGCGGCGGTGATCGGGTCGGGTTCGTCGCTGACCACCCACAGTTCGTCCTCCCCGACGAACAGCAGGTCCACCGCTGGCAGCAGCTCGCGGGCCACCTCGCGGGATTCTGCGCTGCCAGGCAGGGTGGCGCGGTAGTTCACGTCGAAGGACACGGTCATCCCGGCTGCAGTGGCCGCCGACACTGCGTGCCGGACGGTGGCGAGGCAGGTCGGGCTCAGGGCGGCGGTGATGCCGGTGATGTGCAGTAGGTCGACTCCCCCCGCGAGGGCGGCTTCGATGTCAGCGGGGGTGAGCTGGGCACCGGCGCTCTCGCGGCGAAAATAGGTGACGGCGGTGAACTCTGCCGTTCGTCGTTCACGGACCATGAGCCCGGTCGCAGCGTTGTCGCAAGTGGCGATGAATCTGGTGTCGACGTGTTCGGCGGCCAGCTCGCGGCGGATGCGGGCGCCAATCTCGTCGGCACCGACTACACCGACCCAGGTTGCATCGTGACCGAGGCGGGCAACGCCGATGGCCACCGTCGCTTCGGCGCCAGCGATGGACAGGGTCAGCTGCCGGGTGGTGCGAAGGGGGTCGCCGACAGCGGTCGCTGCGACTGCCATGGTCTCGCCGAAAGTCAGCAGTCGTCCCATTAGATAGTCGTCACCATTCGGCCAGGCTCCCGTCGTCATGCTGCCAAACCGGGGTGCGCCATTCGGTTCCGTGGTCGATAGCAAACGCGGCTGCCTGTTCGACCGCCTTCTCATCGATCTCGATGCCGAGTCCGGGCTGTTCGGGGCGGGCGACAGAGCCGTCGGCGTAGTTGTAGACCGACGGGTCGACAAGATAGTCGAGCAGGTCCGATCCGGCGTTGTAGTGGATGCCGAGGCTCTGTTCCTGGATCAGAAGGTTCGACACTGCGAAGTCGACTTGCAGGCTGGCGGCCAGCGCGATCGGACCGAGCGGGCAGTGCGGCGCTATGTGCACGTCGTGCATCTCTGCCTGGGCGGCGATGCGCCGCACCTCGGAGATGCCACCGGCGTGGGAGATGTCGGGCTGAGCCACAGCGATGCCCGCCTCCATGGCATGGCGGAAGTCCCAGCGCGAGTAGAGGCGTTCGCCAGTAGCGATCGGGATGTTGGTGCTCGCCACCACCGCGGCAAGGTTGGCCCCGTTTTCGGGCAGGACAGGTTCTTCGACGAACATCGGCAGCAACGGCTCTAACAGCGGCAACAGCCGCCGCGACATGGCCGTGGAGAGCCGTCCGTGGAAGTCGACGGCGATGTCGCGGGTGGCGCCGACAACCTCACGAACGGCAGTCACGCGTTGCACGACCTGCTCGACTGCGCGCGGGGTGTCGATCGGGGCCATCTGGGCGGAGGCGTTCATCTTGATCGCGGTGAAACCTTCGGCGACCTTCTGGGCGGCCTGCTCGGCGACATCGGTCAAATCGTCCCCTCCGATCCACGAGTACACCCGGACCCGGTCGCGCACGGGCCCGCCCAATAGCTCGTGCACCGGCACGCCGTGCACCTTGCCTGCGATGTCCCACAGAGCCTGATCAATCCCGGCGATTGCGGAGTTCAACACCGGGCCGCCTCGGTAGAACCCGCCCTTGGTCAGCAACTGCCAGTGGGCCTCGATGCGTAGAGGGTCGGCGCCTATCAGCAGCTCGCCGAGTTCGTCGACGGCGGTCGCTACCGTTCGGATGCGGCCCTCCAACCCGGGTTCACCCCAGCCGGTGAGGCCTTCGTCTGTGTCGATCCGCAAGAACAGCCAGCGTGGCGCCACTGCGTACGTCGTGAGCTTGGTGATCTTCATTCTGCGCCGTTCGTGTTGGACTGCGGGTGGGCGTGTGCGACCGCCTCGCCGGCACGGTTGGTCAACTGGGTGAGCTGGTCGGCCGTGGCCGGTGGCTCCCGTCCGGCGAGGTCGCTGCCGATGGCGACGGCGAACGCGCCCGCCGCGAGCCAGGTGGGGATGTCGGCGATCGTGATGCCCCCCGTCGCGACGAAAGCCTCGGCGCTGAACGGTCCCCGCATCTCGTTGAGGTAGCGCGGGCCGAGTGCGCCGGCGGGGAAGAGTTTGAAGTACCGGCAGCCACACCGGCGGGCCGCCATTACTTCGGTTCCTGTAGCCACTCCAGGGAACACGTCCAGGCCGTGGGTGGTCGCGGCGTGGACCACGTCGGCATCGAATCCGGGACTGACGATGAACTGGCAGCCGGCCTCTATGGCGGCGGTGACCTGATGCACATCGGTCACGGTCCCCGCGCCGACGAAGATGTCCGGCCGTTGCGCAGCGTCGGCGATCGCCTCCCAACAACCCGGCGTCTGCACGGTGACCTCCAGGACGCGAACACCACCGGTGCTCAGTGCGTCAATCGCTGCGGTGACATCGCCGGGTTTGCGGTATCTCAGAATCGCCATGACCCGCGACTGCTCGAGGGCGTCGTGGAGCGCCTGGCGGCTGGCCGTCGTCGGAATTGTCACTTGGGTAGGCCGAAGGCGCGCTGACCAGTGCGGCGCTGCTGGATGACGACCGCAACGACAAGCAGTCCTCCCTGGGCGATGTCCTGCCAGAAGGAGTTGACGTTCAGGATCGTCAGGCCGTTCTGGAGTACCCCGAGCAGCACAACGGCTAGGATTGTGCCCGAGATTCCCCCCTTGCCCCCTTGCAGGGCGACGCCACCGAGCGCCGCGGCCGTGATCGACTGAAGTTCGAGTCCTTGGCTGCCTGAGGTGGGTTGACCTGACCCAGTCCGGGCGGTCAGCAGGATTCCCGCGATCGCAGCGACCAGCCCAGCCACGACATAGCAGCCCACGACGTAGCGGTTGATGTTGATGCCGGCCAGGCGGGCGGCGATCGGGTTGCCGCCGGTGGCGTAGATGTTGCGGCCGATATCGGTGTAGCGCAAAACCAGGTGCGCGGCGAGCGCGACGATGATGAGCACCCAGATGAGCACGGGCAAGCCGGCGATGCTGCCTCGGGCGAGGAAGATGAACGTCGGGTTCGTGCCGGTGTATCCCTGGGCGCGTCCGTTGGAAATCAAGTTCGCGAGCCCTCGCAGCCCGGCATAGGTGGCGAGTGTCGCGATGACTGCGTTCACGCGCCCGTACACGATGATGACGCCGTTCAAGATGCCGGTGGCGAGACCGACGGCTAGGGCGGCGACGATTCCCAGTGCGGCGCTCGTGCTGCTGGTGAATACCATCGCCGAGACTACGGAGGTCAGCCCAGCCGCCGATCCGACGGAGATGTCCAAGCCGCCGAGCAGCATGACGACCGTCTGCACGACGGCGAGGATTCCGACGATCGCCACCGACGTGCCGATGGTTTTGATGTTGGTCACCAGGAAGAAGTTCGAGTTCTGGGAGCCGATGACGGCGCACAGCACGATCAGCGCGACGATGAGGCTGAGGTTCTGTACACCGATCACGCTGAATACCCGGCGCAGTGGATTGCTGCGCCGCGGTGCTGGCCCCTGTTTCGGCATGACTTTCCTGCTCTCCATACGGGTCATTGACTAGCTCCCTGCGCTCATCGCGTGCTCGGCCATTGCTAAGGCCAGGACGTTTTCCTCGGTCGCGTGCTCACGGCTGAGTTCCCCGCCAATGCGACCGTCGTGCATCACGACGATGCGGTCGGACAGACCGAGCAGTTCGGGCATCTCCGATGAGATGATCAGCAGCCCGATGCCTGCTTGCGCCAGGTCGCTGATGATCGAATAGATTTCTGCCTTCGCGCCGACGTCAACGCCTCGCGTCGGTTCGTCGAGGATCAGTACCTTCGGCCGGCGCGCGAGCCACCGGGCGAGCACGACCTTTTGCTGGTTGCCGCCGGACAGGTTGCCGACTTCCTGCTCGATCGAAGGTGTGCGGATCGACAACTGGTCGACAAACCTGGCCGCGATCTCGCGTTCGGCTCGCCGCCCGACGACGTGGAATCGGCTCAGCCGGCTCAGGATCGCCAGTGAGATGTTGTCGCGGACCGTGCGGCGCAGCAGGAGAGCTTGGGCTTTGCGTTCCTCGGGTGCGAATCCGATGCCGGCCCGCAGGGCGTCCTGCGGGCTTCGCAGCTGCAGCGGCTGACCGTCGACCTCGATGTGGCCGGCTGTCAGAGCGACGTCACCGACGACGGCGTGCGCTAGCTCGGAGCGTCCTGCGCCGACGAGCCCGCCGAGGCCGACGACCTCCCCGGCGCGTACATGCAGGCTGACGTCGTGGATGTCGTCGGTGCTGACAGCTCGCACCGAAAGGACCACGTCGCCGGGTTCGCTTGGTGTGCGGACGAACATGTCGGACAGGTCGCGGCCGACCATCATCCGGACCAGTTCGGCGGTGCTGGTGTCAGCGACCATTCGGTCGCCGACGTAGCGGCCGTCGCGGAGGACCGCGACTCGGTCGGCGATGGCGAAGACCTCCGGCATCCGGTGTGAGACGTAGATGACCGCGACTCCTGCGTCGCGCAGATGGCGGATCAGCCCGAACAGCGACTCGACCTCGTGATCGGACAGTGAGGAGGTCGGTTCGTCGAACGCGATTACGCTCACCGAACCCACCAGCGCTCGCACGATCTCGACGAGCTGTCGCTGTGCGGCGGACAGATCGCGTCCGAATGCTGCCGGGTCGAGGTCGGAAGCGAAGCCGTAGCGCTCCAAGTCGGCGCGTGTCTTCGCGAGCAAGGCCCGGTTGTCCAGGACGCGGCCGTGCTGTGGCAGCGAGCCGAGGTAGATGTTCTCGGCCACTGAGACGTGCGGGACGATCTCGGGCTCCTGCTGGATCACCCGCAGGCCGGCGCGACGGGCGTCGCTCGGTGAGCCGAATGAAACGGGAACGCCGTCCAGGACCAGGCGTCCGCTGTCGGGCTCGTGATCACCGGAAAGCACGCGCAGCAGCGTGGACTTGCCAGCGCCGTTCTCCCCCATCAGGGCCAGTACTTCACCGGGTCGGGCGTCGAGGCTCACCTCCGTGAGGGCCTGCACGGGCCCGAAGCGTTTGCTGATCTGTTCGGCCCGGAGACGGGCCGCCTTTGTCGGCGGCCCGTCTGCGGTCAGCGCGTTGATCGTCATCCCGTCGCCGTTGCCGTGATCGAGTCGACGGTCAGACGCACTTCACACCGGCCTGCACGTAGTTGGTCGGGTCGACCATGCTCGTCGGTGCGATCGACTTGGCCGGCAACGGGGTGCCGTTGCGGATCTTGTTCACCAGGACCTCGACGGCTGTGGCGCCTACGGCGTGGCCGTCGATGAACAGGGCAGCCTTGTTGCCGGACTGCTTGTTCGCGGCCCAGTCCTTGCAGGTCAGGTATGCGCCGAGGCCGACCCCGATGATGTTCGCGGCGGGGATGCCGCCGTTCTGCAGGGCAGTGACGCCGCCGGTCTCGCTTTCGTCGTTGCACCCCCAGACGATCCAGTGCTTGATCGTGGGGTTGGCGGTCATCACTGCGCCAGTCTTGTTCTGCGCGTCAACCACGGAGTTGTCCGTGCCGACTTTGACCACCTGAACGGTGGCACCGGCAGCCGCTGCGAAACCCTGCTCTTGGCCCTGCTCGCGCTGCTGGCAGTTGGACAGGCCCTGGGAGTACGCGGCGAGGATGCGGGTCGTGGACGGGTCCCACCCGGCGGCCTTGTACAGCTCACCGGCCTTGGTGCCGACCTTGGTGCCCATTTGGAGAGAGTCGAAACCGACGAACGGGGCGGGGGCGCCTGAACCGCCGCTGATGGGGTCGTCCGAGGCGACCATCGGGATGCTTCCGACGGCCTGGATGACCTGCGGGCCGATCTTCTGGTCCGGGACCACTATCGCGATGCCGTCGACCTTTTGTCCGATCTCGGTCTGCAGGTCGCTGATCGCCAGGTTGGAGTCGGTGCCCAGGTTGGCGGTCACGATATTCACGTTGCCGAGCTTGGCGGCCTCAGCCTTCGCGCCGGTGATCTCGTCTATGAAGTACTGCTGGTCCCCCTGCTTCTGGAGGTAGGCGATCGTGATCGCCCCGCTCTTGGTAGCGCCACCACTGCCGCTGTTGGCGGCCGGGGCCTTAGTTCCCCCCGAGGAGCAGGCGGTCACAGCGAGGAGCAGGGCCGCGACCGCTGCCACTCCGCTCGCGGACTTTCGCGTCCAAGCACTCATGCTAGTTCTCCAAAAGGATCGAGAGGTCTACAGCGCCCGCCTGTCGTCGGCCGCACCCGCGACTCTGTTCGCCGGTGCTCAGAGTGTGTGGTCGGTCACAGTCAGTGTCAATATTTATTCATAAATAATGTGGTAACGGTTTGATCACGGACTGCCGAGGACACCCCTTGGTGCTAGATTCTTCATAATTTAGGGGTAAGGGCCACCATGCCGGCGCCTGCTCCCGCCGCCGACCATCGACGGTCGGGCGGCCGACCACAGGCAAGGAGACACGTCAGTGCACCGACTCCGGGGGCAGGTCGCTCTGGTAAGCGGCGCAGCGTCGGGCATCGGCGCCGCCACCGCACGCCGGCTGGCCCGCGAGGGCGCGTCCGTGGTGCTGGTCGACGTCGCCGATACGCCCGGACAAGTGGTCGCCAACGAGATCCAGCAGTCCGGTGGCCGCGCCGACTACCTCCACGCCGACGTTGCAGTAGAGACGGACTGGCAAGCCGTCGGTGACTTCGTGACGGAGCACCACGGGCGCCTGGACATCCTGAGCCAGAATGCGTACTGGATCAAGGTCGCGCCTATCAGCGAACTGGTCCTTGCCGACTGGAACCGACAACTGGCTGTTGGTCTTACTAGCACCTACCACGCAGTGCGAACGCTGCTCCCGCTCCTTCGGGCGAGCCAAGGCAACATCGTGCTCACCTCGTCAGTGCATGCGCTGTTCGGACTGCCCGGACACCCCGCCTACGCCGCCGTCAAGGGTGCGCTCTGCGCTCTCGGTCGACAGCTCGCAGTCGAGTACGCGCCCCTCATCCGGGTCAACGTCGTCCTTCCAGGGCCGATCCTGACACCCGCCTGGGACCACGTCGAGGAATCGGACAGAGCCAGGAGCGTCGCTGCCACCTTGAGCGGTCGTCTGGGGCACCCGGACGAGGTCGCGGCAGCGATCGCATTCCTGGCGTCCGCCGATGCCTCCTTCGTCACTGGCGCCCAGCTGGTCGTGGACGGCGGTTGGAGCGCCGTCAAAGACTCTGCCTGAAGAGGCGCACCTCCCAACGACGTCGCGACACAGACCCATAACAGCCGACAGGAGTGCCCCACGATGGCGAACTACCCGGGCCGTGGATTGCACGGACAAACCGTCGAGCAGATCGGCTTGAGGATCGTCACCGGTGTCTACGCACCAGGAGCGCCGCTGTTCGCCGAGCAACTCGAACGCGACCTCGAGGTGAGCCTGACCGTCATTCGCGAGGCACTGAAGGTCCTGGCCGCCAAGGGGTTGGTCGAGTCGCGGCAGAAGCGCGGCACCGTCGTTCGTCCCCGGCGCGAATGGAACTTGCTCGACGCCGACGTCCTGCGCTGGCAGGGCAGCGAAAGCCCGGACTTTGCGTTCCTCGAAAACCTCGCCGAAGTTCGCGCGATCATCGAGCCCCCAGCAGCTCGACTGGCAGCAGCACGCCGCACCGATGAGGATTTGGCGGCCGTCGAGGCCGCGCTCAACGCGATGGCCGTGGCCGCCGATGACGCCGATGCGATGGTTGCCGCCGACGTGCTGTTCCACCGCGCCGTGCTGGAGG
>JALYIL010000041.1 GCA_030775825.1 Actinomycetota bacterium | reverse complement strand
ATACGGGTTCCGCAACTTCCATAACTACCGCATCCGGGCACTGCTCTACGCCGGCAAACCCAACTGGCGCGTCCTCGGCTCCATCATCGTCCAGTGACGCCTCCACCCCGCCAGAATCCGATGAGCCCCAAAAACGGTCTCACCTACGAACGATGACGCCTGACACAGGTGCGAACGATGTGGTCTTGAGACATCACAATTGGTCGGGGTGGCGGGATTTGAACCCACGGCCTCTTCGTCCCGAACGAAGCGCGCTACCAAGCTGCGCCACACCCCGTGTGCAACCGGCCCAGCATACCGGCTGCACGAACGTCACCTCGCCGGGGCGAGCAGCCTCACCCGAGCCGTCGGCGTCAACCCCAGCGAGCGGCGTGAACCCAGCGCTCGGCCTCAGGCTGGACGCGCAACGAGGGTGAGCAGTGAGGCCTCAGGTCGGCACGCCACGCGAATCGGCGCGAACGGGCTGGTCCCGAGGCCGGCACAGATGTGGAAGTACATCCGCTCGTCCCACTGGTGCAGCCACCGCGCCCGGTGGACATCGATACCGCAGTTGGTGACGATCGCGGGCCCGAAGGGGATCCGGACCTGCCCCCCGTGTGTGTGGCCGGTGAGAACGAGGTCGTATCCATCACCGGCGAAGCTGCTCAGCAAGTACGGTTCGGGCGAATGCGTGACGCCGATCCGGACGGTTGCCGACCGATCAGCCGCTCCGGCAACGCGGTGGTAGCGGGCTCGCTTCAAGTGTGGGTCGTCCGTGCCCGCGAGCGCGATCTCGGCGTTCGGCAGGCAAATCACGCTGCGCACGTGGGTCAGGTCGAGCCAGCCTGCGCCCTGCATCGCCGCCGCCAACTTCGGCCACGGCAGGGCCGCACCGCGCACGCGCGTCGTGTCGGGAAAGAAGTACCGCAGCGGGTTCTTCGGCCGAGGCGCGTAATAGTCGTTGTTGCCCGGCACGAACGCTCCCGGGAAGGCGAACAACGGGTCGAGGGCGTGCATGACCGCGTCGACGCCGTCCGGATCGGAGAGCGTGTCCCCGGTGTTGATCACGAGATCGGGCTGGAGCCGAGCGAGGGCCCTGATCCAGGCGTGTTTTCGCCGCTGGTTGGCTGTGATGTGCAGGTCGGAGATGTGCAGCAGCCGGATCGATTCTGCCCCGGGTGAAAGGACGGGAACATCGAAGCGCCGCAGGGTGAACGCGTTGCGCTCGACGAGACCGCCGTACGCGAGGATCACGGCCCCGCTGCCCGCGGCGGCTGCGGCTGCGCGCAGCGGGCGGGACATACTGGCAAGCCTACGGGGGGCCTCGCCGGCTCGGTAACGTGCTTGTATGCCCGAGCTGAAGGCGCGCCTGCACGCCGACCTCAACGTCGCCATGAAAGCCCGCGATGAACTGACGACCGCGACGCTGCGCATGGCGCTCACCGCGGTGAGGACCGAAGAGGTTGCCGGTAAGCAAGCACGTGAGCTGTCCGACGACGAGGTGATGAAGGTCCTGACCCGCGAAGCGAAGAAACGCCGCGAGGCAGCGGAGGCCTTCGATGCCGCGGGACGCGCCGAGCTCGCCGAGCGGGAGCGGGCCGAGCACGGCGTCCTCGACCGCTACCTGCCGGCACAACTGGGCGAGGACGAGCTGGCGAGCATCGTGGCAGCCGCAATCTCCGAGACCGGCGCGGACGGCCCGCAGCAGATGGGTCTGGTCATGAAGGCTGCGACCGCCGTCATCGCGGGCCGCGCCGACGGCAAGCGAGTCAGTGAGGAGGTGCGCCGACAGCTCGGCGCCGGTTAGCGCGGCCGAACTACTAGCGCCGCCGAACGACTAGCGCCCAGGAGCGGGCACCGTGATCGTCGCCCCCGGAATGGTGACCGTGCGCCCTGAGCCGCCGGACCGCGTCACCGTCGGACTTCCTGCGATGGGCGGGTTTACCGGTCGCGGGATGACGACGGGGGCCCGGTAGATGAACTGCTGGATGGAGTTGCTCACGCACACCGTAATAGTCGAACCGGGCGTCGCGAGTTGCGGACCGGCGAACGCGATGGTGCCGGGCGGCTGAGCACTGGCGCACTGTAGCGACGGGTCCAGATAGGCCATCTTGAAACCGGCCGCGTCAAGGGTCGCCTGAGCCTGCTTTGCCGGCATTCCCACGACCTGCGGTACTGCCTGGCCGAAGGAGGGGGAGTTGGGATCGGGCCACGACCAGCGCTGGGCCAGCAGTGTCGGGGTGAACATGTTCAGCCAAATCTGCGAGGCATAGGAGCCATAGGCGGTGTTGGCCGGGTCGACCGCGCCGGGCAGCGAGGGGATCGGGTTCGACGGTGCGTTGGGGTCGAAGATTGCGGTCGTGGCGACCAGCGTCGGTGTCATGCCGACGAACCACAGCGCGGAGTTCTTCGTGCCGGCGGCTGTCCCGCCGTTGACCGCGGTGCCGGTCTTTCCGGCTACCACGCTTGGGTTCTGCGAGTACCAGTTGGCGAACGGGCCGGCCGAGGTGCCGACACCCGTGGTGTCACCGGCGAGAATGCTGACCGCCTGTGCCGCGACCTGCGGGCTCACCACGCGAACCGCGGGCGCGCGCTTCACGACGACCGGCGCTCCGGTCTCATCGGTGATGGACAGGACAGGTGACGGAGCATTGAAGTTGCCGCCGTTGGCCACTGCCGCGTACGCACCGGCGAGTTCGAGCGGGCTGGTGCCTAAACCACTGCCGAGCGCGATCGGCAACACGTACTGGTTGGTGACGATGTCCTGACCGATGGTGGTCTTGCTCCCGGACTGCAGCGGCTGCTTGAGCCCGTTCATCCCTAGTTGAAGAGCCATGTTCACGATCGGCTGAAGGTCGCAGGTGAACAGCGTGTCATCCATGCCCACGAAGAACGTGTTGGACGATTTCGCGGTCGCGCTGGCAAGGCTCTCGTTGATGTTGTACTGCTCGTTGGCATCGCCGTTCTTTGCCGCAACCGTGCTGCTGTAGCAGTTCTTGGGGGTGTACCCGGTGCCGTCCTGGTTCGTGCCCATCGTCCAGTCCGACGGAACCCCGGTCTGCAGCGCGGTCAGCAGGGAGAACAACTTGTACGTCGACGCGCCGGAGGAGGTGTAGTTCGTGAAGACGGGGACGACAGTGTGCGTGATGTCCTTTGGCGAGGTCGTCGTTCCGTACAGCTTGCTCGTGGCCATCGACACCACGTTGCCGTTGCGGGGGTCAACCGCGGGCACCACGGCTGTCATCTGAGCCGAGGGTGGGAAGCTCGCCCAGAGATTGGTCTGCGCGCTGTTCTGCAACTTGGCGTCCAACGTCGTGACGATCTTGTAGCCGCCGGTGGTGAGATCGGTGATCCCCTGGGTGTTCTCCAGCCACGCCTGCGCGTAATCGCAGAAGAACCCGGCGTTGAGGATCTTCGTGTTCGCGCTCGAGCAACCCTCGCGCACCAGCGGAGCCGACGTGGTTGCCAGCCGCACCGGCGTGGCCGCGTAGCGGTCCGCGTCTGCCTGGGACAGGTCATGCACGGCAACGAGATTCTGCAACACCTCGTTGCGCCGTGTCTTCGCCGCGGCCAGGTTCACGAACGGGTCGTACTGCGAGGGCGCGCGCAGCAAGCCCACGAGCAGCGCCGACTCGGGCAGCGTGAGTTTGTCGACCGTCTTGTTGAAATACGTCTGCGCGGCGGTCTCGACGCCGTAGGAGTTCTCGCCGAAGAACGCGATGTTGAGGTAGTTGTCGAGGATCGTGTCCTTCGACTCGTGCTTGGTACTCTCGATGTAGATCGCGCACTTGGCGTCTTCGATCTTGCGGTTGAGGTTCTGGACGATCGCGGCCTGCTGCTTCGCGACGTCCTTGCCAGCCTGGTAGTACCGAATCTGCTTGACGTACTGCATGGTGAGCGTCGAGCCCCCCTGGGTGCTGCCACCGGCGTTGCTGACGGCAGAGCGCAGCAGGCCGCGCATGTCCACACCGTGATGGCTGTAGAAGCGCCGGTCCTCGGTGGCTACGAGCGCGTGCTGCAGATCCAGCGGTATCTGGCTCAGCGGGACCGGCTGACGGTCCTGGGTGAACAGCCGAGCGAGCACGGTCTTGCCGTCGCTCGCGTAGAACGTCGAGGCCTGCGGGGGCTGGGTCTCCTGCAGGTTGCAGGTGGTGTTCAGGAATTTCGCCGACTCGTGGCGCGCGGCCAGGCCGAGGCCACCGACGTAGGGCAGGAGCAATCCTGCCGTGAGGATCGCGGCAGCAAACAAGGCGCCGAGAAGCTTGCCGATGGTGGGCCAGGGGTTCGCGTTCGGGGAGGAAGCTGCCACGGGGTACCAGGGTACGTGGGCAGCCTGTGTGGTCAGACCTGTCCTAGGGAACGGCTCAGAATGGCCGACCCCTGGGGAACTCTCAGCGGGCCGACAGCAGGTCCCCGATAGCGCGAAGGCCGTCGAGATCGTGCACGTCGACCGAAAGTGCGGGAATCTCGACGGTCGCGACATCCGGGTGCGCAGCGGAGAAGCGGTGCGACATCCGGGTGTCGTGCTCGGCCCCGCTGGCGATCTCGGCGTGCACCCGCAACGCGGTCTCGGCCAGCGTGGCGGCCGCCGACTCCGGCTTGCCAGCCAACGCGTCGGCGTAAGCCTCCGCCCGGGCTGCCGTGAGGACGGGTGCCCCGGAGACCGCCGCGGTGCGCCGCATCCGGTTGACGACCAGACCGGCCAGCGGCATTCGCTCGGCTGAAAGGCGCTCGACGAAGAAGGACGCCTCACGCAAGGCATCTGGTTCCGGCGCAGCGACGACTACGAATGCCGTGCCCGGCGCCTTGAGCAGCTCGTAGGTGTGCTGGGCCCGCTCGCGGAAGCCGCCGAACATTGATTCCAGCGCCGTCACGAACGAGGAGAGGTCGCTGATCAACTCGCCGCCGAGAACGCGCGTGAACGCGCGCGCGAAGACGCCGACCGACGCGGTGACCACCTTCAGATACGCCTTGCCGCCGGCACGAGCCGGCGCCGTCAGCAACCGGATCATCCGGCCGTCGAGGAAGCGGCCCAATCGGTTGGGTGCGTCGAGGAAGTCCAAGGCCGACCGCGACGGTGGCGTGTCGACGACGATCAGGTCCCATTCCTTCGCGGCGGCCAACTGGCCGAGCTTCTCCATTGCCATGTATTCCTGCGTTCCCGCGAAGGATGAGGACAGCGACTGGTAGAAGGGATTGTCAAAGATCTGCTCGGCGCGTTCGGGCGTGGAATGTTCGAGCACGACATCGTCGAACGTCCGCTTCATGTCGAGCATCATCGCGAACAGCTCACCCTTGGCCCCGACGACCGGGCGCGGGGTGTTGTCGAGCTCGGTGAGGCCCATCGACTGGGCGAGCCGGCGCGCCGGGTCGATCGTCAGCACGACAGTGCGCCGGCCGGCTTCAGCTCCCAGCAGTGCCATTGCCGCGGCGGTCGTCGTCTTGCCGACCCCACCACTGCCGCAGGTCACGACGATGCGCGTTGCGCGGTCACGGACGAGCGCGGCGAGGTCCAGCGAGTTCGCGGCACTCATGTATCGACACTCATGAATCGACACTCATGAATCGGCACTCATGAGTCGGCGACCGTGAAGCAGGAGGCCAGCTCCTGCAACTCGCCGAGCTCCACCGGCGGATTGAGGTCGGGGAGCTCGATCCGCGGGGCGTGCACAGCGTCCAATTGCGCATCGTTCGCTGCCTGGATCCGCTGGCGTTCGGCGTAGCCGGACATCTCCTGCGCCAATGCCTGGGCGTAGCCGACGGGGACGTTCACCTTGCGCAGCCCAGTGGCGAGAAGCTTGAGGTCAACCTCGCGATCGGCATCGAGCTGGTCCGGCTCGACGAGGGCTGGCCGGGCTCTGTTGACGACCACGGCGCCGAGGTGGAAGCCCGCCGCACGCAGCTCCGAAGCGGCGTCGATTGTCTCCTGAACCGGCATCTCCTCGAGCAGGGTGACGATATGCACCGCGGTCTGGGCGCCGTGCAGGAGTTCGATGACCCCGGCGCTCTGCCGGTTGATGGGCCCGAACTTCGTCAGGCTCGCGACCTCGCGCGTGGCGTCCAGAAACTGGCGGATGCGGCCGGTCGGCGGCGCATCGAGGACAACCACGTCGTAGGCCAACCGGCCGTCAGGGTTGGTTCGGGTTACCGCTTCCTTCACCTTGCCGGTCAGGAGCACGTCGCGAAGTCCCGGGGCGAGCGTCGTCACGAAGTCGACCGCACCCATCTTCTTCAATCCCCGAGCCGAACGCTTGAGGTTGTAGAACATCTCGAGGTACTCGATCATCGCCTCCTCCGCGTCGATCGCCAGACCCCACAAGGCCCCGCCCCGCCCTACGGTGGCAAGCCGGTGCTCGGCGTAGGTCAACGCCGGGACGTCGAACAGCTGCGCGATCGCCTGCCGCCCCTCGGCCTCGACGAGCAGAACCTTGCGGCCGTCGGAGGCCAAGGCCAACGCGAGAGCGGCCGCCACGGTCGTCTTGCCGGTCCCCCCCTTACCGGTGACGATATGCAGCCGAGCCGTTGTTCCGATGCCCTCAACGAGCTTTCGGCCCGTCACGCGGACAGCCGTCGGGGTGGCGACCATTCAGCCAGCCTAAGCGGAGCGGCGCCGTCAAGCCGAGTTGAAAGCCCTCCCCGCGCGGCAGATCACAGTCAGCAGATCCCAGCTACCGGATACGGTCACCCGCATGGAATCTGCACTTGCCCGGTTGGCCGCGCTGGGGATCGACCTGCCCGCTGTCGCGGCGCCGCTGGCCGCCTACGTCCCCGCGGTCCGGTCCGGTTCGCTCGTCTACACCTCCGGGCAGCTGCCGACGGCCGACGGAAAGCTGACCGCGAGGGGCAAGGTCGGTGGCGAGGTGAGCGCGGAGCAGGCACGGATGCTGGCCCGAACCTGCGCGCTGAATGCGCTGGCTGCGATAGACGCGCTGGTCGGGCTGGATTCGGTCGTCCGCGTCGTAAAGGTCGTCGGGTTCGTGGCATCGACGCCCTCGTTCACCGACCAGCCCGCAGTGATCAATGGAGCAAGCGAGTTCGTCGGCGAGGTCTTCGGTGAAGCCGGCCAGCACGCGCGCTCGGCGGTCGGGGTGGCCGTCCTCCCGCTGGATGCGCCCGTCGAGGTCGAAGTCATCGTGGAAGTCCGATGACCGTGCCGGCCGAGGTTCCCATCCGTGACGCCGCGACGGTGGTCCTGCTCCGCGACGGCGATGGCGGGATCGAGGCGTGGCTGCTCACCCGGGTGACCGAGATGGCGTTCGCCGCGGGCATGACCGTCTTCCCCGGCGGCCGGGTGGAGCCGGCCGACGCCGAGCTTCCCTTCGCCGGTGCGGCCGGTGCGGACATCGCCGCTCGCTTCGGCTGCGACGAGGCCTTCGCGCGGGGGTTGCTCGGTGCCGCGGTGCGCGAGACGTTCGAGGAAACCGGCGTCCTGCTCACGACGCCCTGGGCCGAGCTTGCGGCAGCTCGCAGCGATGTCGAACAGGGCCGGACCGGATTCGGCGACCTGCTCCGTGAGCACGGGCTGGCCATAGGCGCCCACGCGCTGCGCCCGTGGGCGCGATGGATCACTCCCCCGGGAGAAACCCGCCGTTATGACACCCACTTCTTTGTCGGACCAATGCCTGAGGGCGCGCAGGCGATGGACCTGACGACTGAATCCTCCGCGGCGGCGTGGCTCGGCGTCGGGGATGCACTCGAACAGGCGCAGCGCGGCGAGCGCAAGTTGATGCCGCCGACGCTGGCAACGCTTGCCTCCCTGCTGCCCTTCGCAACGGTCGCCGAAGTCGTGGCCGCGGCCGACCGGCGGCGCATCGAGCCGATTCAACCGGTCATCACGATCACCGACGACGGGCAGGTGATCGCCGATCTGCCCGACGGCACCTCGATATCGATGCCGCGGTCGACGTTCCGATGACACGTCCGGCACACCCGGCCTACGGACAGGCGCGCCAGGTAACACCGTTGGCGGCGGTAGTCCTCGCCCGAAACCCGAGCCCGATGACCCTCGAGGGGACGAACACCTGGCTGCTCCGCGCGCCCGGCGGCCAACAGACGATCGTCGTGGACCCCGGTCCGGACGAGGAAGAACATCTTCGCGCCGTACTGCACGCGGCCGGCCAGGTGGTGAGCATCCTGCTCACCCACGGGCACTTCGACCACAGCGAGGGCGCGCGGCGCCTGCACGAGCTCACGGGTGCGCCGGTGCGCTCCTTGGACCCGGCGCACCGGCTCGGCTCGGAGGGACTCGGCGAGGGCGACGTCGTCACTGCGGGCGCCGTCGACCTGCGGGTGTGGGCGACGCCAGGTCACACCTCCGATTCCCTGTCGTTCCTGCTCGAGGGTGACGGCCAGCCTGCGGCCGTGCTCACCGGCGACACCATTCTCGGTCGCGGCACCACGGTGGTCGCCTACCCCGACGGCGATCTCGCCGACTATCTGAGATCGCTGCGCCGGTTGCGAGAACTCGGCGAGGCGACGGTTCTGACCGGGCACGGGCCTGAGTTGCCGCGGGCTGGGCAGGCGGCCGAGGCGTACCTGGCTCACCGCGAGCAACGCCTGAATCAGGTGCGCGCGGCCCTTGCGGAGCTGGGACCCGACGTCGCCCCGCGCACCGTGGTCGAATCGGTGTACGCCGACGTGGACCAGGTGTTGTGGCCAGCCGCTGAGCTGTCGGTGCGGGCTCAGCTGAAGTACTTGCGCGAGCGCGGGTGAGGGTCAGCGAGCGCGGCGAGCCAGCCGCTCGCGGTCGAGGATGACGACGCTCTTTCCTTCCAGGCGAAGCCACCCGCGCGATGCGAAGTCAGCCAGGGCCTTGTTCACCGTCTCCCGCGAGGCTCCGACCAGCTGAGCCAACTCCTCCTGGGTGAGGTCGTGCGTCACCCGCAGCTGGCCGCCATCGACGGAGCCGAAGCGCTGAGCGAGCTGTAAGAGCTGTTTGGCCACCCGACCGGGAACATCGACGAAGATCAGGTCCGCGAGCATCGTGTTGGTCCGGCGCAACCGGCGGGCGACGACGCGCAGCAACTGCATGGCGATCTGGGGTCTGTCCTGGACCCATTTCGTGAGCGCCGCCTTGGGCAGCCGAGCCAGCCGGGCATCGGTCACCACGGTCGCCGTGGCGGTGCGCGGGCCGGGGTCGAACAGGGAGAGCTCACCGAACTGATCCGAGGGACCCATGACCGCAACGAGGTTCTCCCGGCCGTCGGAAGAACGCCGACCCAGCTTCACCTTGCCGGTCAGGACGATGTAGAGGCTGTCGCCCGGCTCACCCTCGGCGAACAGCGTTGCTCCGCGCGGCGCCTCGACGATCTCGAACTCGCCGGCCAAGGCCTCCACCGCCTCGGGGTCGACGCCCTGGAACAAACCCGCCTTGCGGAGAACCTCATCCACGCCAGCTGCCTCCTCGGCCTTCCATGCCCGCCGAAGGCGCGAGGCCGCCGACGTGCGAGCCATGTCACAGTCTCGGAAAGTCTAGGCCATCCCCGCGCGCAACCTGTGACTGAAGTGCCCAGCTTTACATTGCTCAGGGCTTCGTATCCGCGCCCGCGGCCCGACGAAGCCGTCCCAGGCCGAGCCGCTGGCGGAAGCGGGACAGGGCCGACTCGGTCCCTTCGCGGACGAATGCATCGAGTTCCTCGGGGCTGGCGTCATCGAGAAACTGCTCGATGTCGCGCTCTTCGGCGACCTTCGACAGCGGCTCCTCGACCCGCCCCATCAGGAGCATGAAACCGAGCAGCAGAAACGGGAACAACAGCATCACGAAGCCGATCATTGTCACGCCATTGTGCCCCAGCCTCGGGCCGGGTGGTCGTTGCACCGCTGCTCGTAGGCTGACGGCGTGCCGAAAGTCGCCGAATCACCGCTGGCCCTCACCCGCCGGGCCCGCAGAATCAACCGAGAACTGGCACGGATGTACCCGGACGCGCACTGCGAGCTGGACTTCCGAAACGCCCTCGAACTCTCGGTTGCCACGATCCTTTCCGCTCAGTGCACGGACAAGCGGGTCAACGAGGTAACACCGGCGGTCTTCGCGAAGTACCGCACCGCGGCCGACTATGCCGGCGCCGATCCCGACGAACTCGAAGACCTCATCCGCTCCACCGGGTTCTTCCGCAACAAGACCCGCTCGATCATCAAACTGGGGCGGGCTCTCGTCGAGCGGTTCGACTCCGAGGTGCCCCGCACCCTGCCGGAGTTGGTGACGCTTCCCGGCTTCGGGCGCAAGACGGCCAACGTCGTCCTGGGCAACGCCTTCGGCGTCCCCGGGATCACGGTCGACACGCACTTCGGCCGGCTGGCCCGGCGTTGGCAATGGACTGCCGAAACCGATCCCGTCCGCGTGGAGCTTGCGGTCAACGACCTGATCCCGAAGACGGACTGGACGATCCTGTCGCATCGGGTCATCTGGCACGGGCGACGGCTTTGCCATTCCCGCAAACCGGCCTGCGGCGTCTGCCCGCTCGCCCGGTTGTGTCCGGCATACGGCGAAGGCCCAACCGATCCCGCCGTCGCGGCAAAGCTTGTCCGCAGCGCATCGCAGATGATGGAGACGCTGGATTGACCGACGAGCTGGACCCCGCCGACGCCGGCGAGCTGCCTGGCTGGCTGCGTGCGCTGGCCTCGGCCGCGGGATCCGTGCGGCCCCGCGACCTGTCCCGGTTCCTGCCCCCCGACGACGGCAGCGGCCGGGCCTCGGCGGTGCTGATCGCCTTCACGCAGGCCAAGGATGGACCCAGTGTCCTGCTCATCCAGCGGGCCGCGGACATGCGCACCCACGCCGGACAGGTCGCCTTTCCCGGCGGAGCGGTCGACGTCGCAGACGCTACGCACGTCTCCGCCGCACTCCGCGAGGCGGAGGAAGAGGTCGGGCTCGACCCCGCGACGGTCCGCATCATCGCGGAGCTGCCACCGATTTTCCTGCCGCCCTCCGGGTTCCTGGTTACCCCCGTGCTCGCCTGGTGGTCCAGCGCCCACCCGGTCGCCGCCGTTGATCCGGCTGAGGTCGCCGCCGTAGCCGTTGTCCCCATCGCCGAGCTCACCGATCCCGCCAACCGCTTCAAAGTGGTGCACCCGTCGGGCTGGTTCGGGCCCGGGTTCGAGGTGCGGGGACTGTTCGTGTGGGGATTCACCGCCGGGCTGATGGATCGACTCCTCGCGCTGGGCCGGTGGGCGCAGCCGTGGGACGAGACCCGCATCCGCCCACTGCCTGACTGAGTGAGCCCGGGCGGCCCGCGCCGGTACGGTCGTCATATGCCGTCCCGCTGCCGCGCTGTCGCGCCGAACCGTGGCGGCGTCGCGATGGCCGCTCTCCTGGCGATCTGCGCGTCGGTGGCCTGCTCCAACCAGCAGGCCTCGGTCAACCGGCGACCCAACCAGGGATCGGCCACGGCCTCCCTCGTCGCCGGCGTATCCCAGGTGACGGTCCAGGCCGGCGACACGTACCGGTTCACCCCGTCGACGATCACGGTCCACCCGGGAACCGTCCGGATCGTGCTGGACAACATCGGAACCGGCGCCCCGCACAACGTCACGTTTCTGGGCTTCAGTGCCGCGACGGCCGACGCCGCCAGCGGTCAGTCGCAATCGGTGACCTTCACAACCCCTGCACCGGGGACCTACACCTTTGTCTGCACCATTCACGAAAGGCAAGGACAGACGGGCAAGCTCGTCGTCCTGCCCGGCTGAGCGACCGGCATGAACATCCTCGATCTGATCATCGTGCTGGCGGCGATCGCCTACGGCATCGGGGGATTCCGCAACGGTGCCGTCGTGGGCGGCCTGTCGATGCTCGGGTTCTTTGGCGGCGCGATCGTCGGCGCCCAGCTCGCGGTACCGATCGGCCGCTTGCTGTCTGCGGGCCGGGCACAGATACCCGTTGCGATCATCTGCGTCCTGTTCTTCTCGATGATCGGCCAGCTCGTCGGCGTGTGGGTGGCCGGCCATGTCCGGGCCAGGATCGTAAAGGACCGCGGTCGCCCCATTGACGCAGGTGTCGGTGGGGCGCTCGGCGTCTTGTCGGTGCTGCTAGTGGCCTGGATGGTCGCCGTTCCCCTGGCCTCCTCGCCGTACCCGGCGCTGTCGTCGGCGGCGCAACACTCGAGCGTCGTGCGCGGCATCAACAACGTCATGCCCAAGGACATCCGCACCCTGTACTCGTCGCTGCGGACCTTCCTCGACCGCAGCGGCTTCCCCCCGGTACTCGGCGACCTGCCCTCCACGACGGTGGTCACGGTCGCCCCGCCCGACAAGACGCTGAGCCCCGCCATGGCCGCTCAGGTCGCCCGGGCGCAGGCGTCGGTGTTCAAGATCTACGGAGACGCGCCGTCGTGCAATCGCGGTATCGAGGGCTCGGGATTCGTCTTCGCGCCGCATCGCATCGCCACCAACGCGCACGTCGTCGCGGGGACCGACCAAGTACACGTCCAGGTGAACGGCCAGCTCCTGCCGGCATCTGTGGTCGTGTTCGATCCCAGCCGCGACGTTGCCGTTCTCGACGTGCCGGGCCTCAATGCGCGTGTCCTGCCCTTCGCGTCGGCCGTGGCCAACAGGGGGGACCCGGCCGTGGTGCTCGGCTACCCCGAGGACGGGCCGTTCACCGCGAAGTCCGCACGCATCCGATCGCTGGTCACGATCGACGGAAATGACATCTACGGATCCCAGCAGGTCACGCGCCAGATCTACTCGATCCGCTCGATCGTGCGCAGCGGCAACTCCGGTGGCCCTCTGCTGTCGGCCAGCGGCTCGGTGCTCGGGGTGGTGTTCGCGACCGCGCTGGACTCCAGCGACACCGGCTTCGTGCTCACCGACGCCGAGATCGGGCCAGACACGAGTGCCGGTGTCACCGCGAGCGCGCCCGTCGCGACCGGGCACTGCACGCCAGGCTGAGCGACCGGCGGCTAGTGTTGCTTGGCCCAGCGGATCAGCTCGCCGCTGACCAGTTCTGGCACCTCGTTGTGCGGGAAATGCCCGACGCCGTCGAGGACCCGCCACTCGTACTCGCCGGTGACGTACTGGCCTGATCCCTGCGCCGTCGAGGGAAGGACACAGCGGTCGAAATCGCCGTGCAGGTGAAGTACCGGTGCGCTTATCGGAGCGCGCAAGGCCTTCGCGAACCTTTGGCCGTCTCTGCGCGCGGTGGAACGCACCAGCCACCGGAAGTACTCGGCCGCGCAGTAGGCCACCGGATGGATCTGCATCGCCCGGGCGTAACGCTCGACATCGGCGACGTAGCCAGGAGTCCCACGCCACCGAGGCCCGGTCCACCGGTCGAACAGGTACCGGACGTAATCGCCGTCACTGGCCAGCAGCCGTTCCGGCCTGCGCGGAACCTGCAAGGTCCGCAAGGCGTAGGCCGAGGCCCGGCGCTGACCGGCCTCCCGCGCGGTCAACGCGTGACGCAGCCGCAGCGGGTGTGCGGCACCGAGGATGGCGAGGCTGCGCACGACCCGAGGATGGATCGAGGCCATCGTCCACCCGAGCAGGCCGCCCAGGTCGCTGCCCACCACCATGGCATCGCTATCCCCGAGTGAGGTAACCAGCTGCGCCATGTCAGCGGCGAGGTTCGGCGCGTCGTAGCCGCGCGGCGGCTTGTCGCTCGCCCCGTAACCCCGCAGGTCCACCGCAACCGCACGGAATCCGGCGTCGGCGAGGGCGACCAGCTGGCGATGATAGGTCCACCAGAACTGCGGAAAGCCATGCAGCAGCAGGACGAGGGGGCCGGTGCCGAGCTCGGCGACGTGTAAAGCAATACCGTTGGCGCGCACCATTCGATGCGTCCACGGCCCGTCCACAAGCGCGACGGCACTGTCAGGCGCTCCTGGCAGCGGGCCAAAACCCATGCGCGTCAGCTCCGCTTCGTGTTCGCCTTGAGGTACGCGAGGGTGTCCTTGCTCGTCGCGATGGTGCGCTCGGGAGCGCGAACCCGCTTCACCTTCCGAATGCCCAGGAAGACTGACACACCAACCACCGCGAGCTGCGCGCCGAAGACCACGAGGTACGCGAGCCAGCGCCACAACCCAGCGGCGACCAAGCCCTCGGCCAGGGCGAGGAAGCCGAACGTCAGGGAGAAGACGAGAACCGCCAGCGCGGCACCGAAGAAGCCGGCCCCGACGCCCGCGTTCTTCACCGATGAGCGGAGCTCGAGCTTTGCCAGCTCGATCTCGCCATGCAGCAAGGTCGCCAGGCTGGCCGAGGCGTCGGCGACGAGTTGACCGACGGTGGGGTCAGCGGCGTGACGGCCGGAAGGAGTGGCACCGTTCGATGGTGATGTCGCCGTCACGGTGAGGGCTCCTCTGCGCTGGGCTGCCGGGTCGCATGAATCATTCCAGCCTTCGGCGGTTCCTAACACCGCCCGGGTCCACTGGACCGGTCGGGAACGGTCGGGGAGGTCGCCAGGGTTCGGCGTTGGCTAGTGTTCGGCGTTGTGACCGCGGACCCCCTCGCACCGCTGTCGGAACTGCCGGGCGTCGCCGAAGGTGTCAGCGCTGCACGGACAGCAGTGGATGCCTTGCTGAGCAACAGAACCGTGCGGCGACGCTCGGCCGAGGTCTCCCTGGAATCCTCGCTGCACGGAGCGTGGGCATCGGCGCGCCTGGCCGGCGCGGACTTCGATCTCAGCGAGGTCCGGTCCGGTTCCGCCACTCCGGATCCGGTCGTGCAGGGGGCCTTGCGCGCGCATGCGGCGATCGGTGCGCTGGCCGACACCTGGACGCGCGCCCCCCGCCAGGCACTGGCCCGGTTGCACGTGCTCGCTGCTGCCGACCTCGTCGCCGACACTGACGCGCTCGGGCGTCCCGTGGCGGGGGCCGCAACCAGGCTCGACATGTTGGCCTCCGTTCTAACGACAACGGCGGCGCCCGCGGTCGTGGTCGCCGCCATCGTGCACGGTGAGGTGTTCTCGCTCGATGCCTTCGCACCCGTCTCGGGGATCGTTGCCCGGGTCGCTGTCCGGTTGACGCTCATCGAGCGTGGACTTGACCCGAAATCGCTCGTCGTGGTCGAAGCCGGACATCTGGAGCTGCAGGATGAATACGCCGCGGCCTTGTCCGCCTACCGGGGCGGATCACCTGACGGCGTGGCGCGATGGATCCGGCATTGCGCCGAAGCGGTAGTGGTTGGAGCACGCGAGGCGACCGCGATCTGCGAGGCCATCACGCGCAGCTGACGTGCGATCGTCGGCGGACGGTTGGCACAGGCTGGATGCCATCGGCAGGTCGGCGGCTCCTGGCGCAAGGTGACGGCGCCGCTGCTGTCCCACGGCGCCGTCATCGCGCGTTCGGGTTACCAGGCGTGCCCTTGCGTCGTCAGGCGCGGGCCGACAGATGTCGCAGTCCGCGTCGACTCACCCGTTGCGAGGTGGGATCGCCGCGTGGGTACCCGAATCCGTGCGGGTGAGGCTCGCCTGGGGGCTGGACCGCCATGTGCGAGCCTCATCCGCATCTGCATTGGACTCCCGAGGTGGGGTGCCACGCAACCCCTCGACGGTGTGTCGAAGCCCGCGATCAGGTGCGTTCGGCTCGCCGCCGTGCCGCGTACCAGAGCACGCCGGCGGCCGCGACGCCCGCACCGACCACTGTCGCAGTCGCCGCCGGGTGCTCCGGACGCAGGCCGGAGATGCGCTCCCGCAGGGGCACGGCATTCGAGAACGTGAGCATCGGCCAGCCCCGCTCGGCTGCCGTCCTGCGTAAGGCCCGGTCTGCATTGACGGCGAACGGGTGCCCGACGCTTTCGAGCATCGGCACGTCGGTGGCGGAGTCTGAGTAGGCGTAGGAGCTTGCCAGGTCATAGCCGCGTTCGGCAGCCAATTCATGGATTGCCGCCGCCTTCTCCGGCCCGTAGGCGTAGCGGCCGATCTCGCCGGTGTACTTGCCGTCAGCGACCACCATCTGGGTGGCGACGACGTGATCTGCCCCTAGCATCGCGCCGATCGGCCCGGCGACCTCCTCGCCGGAGGAGGAGACGATGACGACATCGCGCCCGGCGGCCTTGTGCTCGCCGATCAGTTCGACGGCCTCGTCGTAGACAATGGGGTCGATGATCTCGTGGAGGGTTTCCGACACGATCTCCCGGACCTGCGCGACATCCCACCCCGTGCACATCGCAGTGAGGTACGCGCGCATACGCTCGATCTGATCCTCGTCGGCGCCGGCCAAAGCGAAGACGAACTGCGCGTACGCGCTTCGCAGCACGGATCGGCGATTGAGCAAACCGCTCTGGTAAAAGGGCCTCCCGAAGGCCAGCACGCTGGATTTGGCGATGATGGTCTTGTCCAGATCGAAAAATGCGGCGCTGCGCCGCGCCGCTACGGGGACCGCCGCCGAATCGGATGCCACGAAGACCCAGGATACCGACCCGACCCGTGCCGGACCGAAGGCGCGGCTAAGAACCGTTCCTCGGAAAGCGGGGTCCGTTCCTTCGTGAGTCGACTCCGGGGGCGCGAACTTAGCGCCCTCGGCAGCGAATCTAAGGCCGAGTGGTTGGCAAGATCGGGCGATCTCCCGATGCCTCGAGAGCGGCCTTATGCCGAAGGTGGGTTCATCGCCACTTTCCACAGTGGGGTTCGCCCAGCTAAGGAGACCGCCGTGACCCAGTCCCGCACCGCTTCGATCGTCAACCAGCCGCACGCTCAGCTCGCTGATGATGTCCAAGCAGCTCTCCGAGCCCGCCCGGTGCGGCTGCCCCGGCCCGGTACCCGCAGCGTCCCCGGGGGCCGCCGGTTGGTGTTCGCACCGATCGATGCCTTCCGCCAGTGGCTCGCCGCCGGAATGCTTTGAGGCAGATCGGGCAAGCCCTCCGGTCAGCCGCCTCCTTCCGGTCGGGCGGCTTTCGGGTACTGCCCTAGTGCCCCCTCCGGTCAGCCGTGTTCCCCTCCGGTCAGCCGTCTTCCCCTCCGAGATGGTCGCTCTCCGGCGCCTAAGGCAACCGTCTCAGCGGGGAAGGGCCAGCGGGGAGTAGCGATCGGGGAGCAGCGATCGGCTACGCGACGTACTCCAGAACCAGTTCGAGGAGCCGCGCCGCTCCGCCCTTGTCCAATGGCTCGTTGCCATTTCCGCACTTGGGCGACTGGACACACGACGGGCACCCCGACAGGCACTCACAGGCCATGATCGCGTCGCGGGTGGCCGCCAGCCATTGGGGCAGCGCCGAATAGCCGCGTTCGGCGAACCCGGCACCGCCCGGGTGGCCGTCGTAGACGAACACAGTCGGCTGGCCGGTGTCGGGGTGCAGCGCGGTCGAGACACCTCCGATGTCCCACCGGTCGCAGGTGGCGAACAGTGGCAGTAGCCCGATCGCCGCGTGTTCGGCCGCGTGCGCAGCGCCGGGAATGTCGCGCCCCTGCAGCCCGACGCCCGCGAGAGCCTGCGCGTCGACCGTGTACCAGACCGAGCGTGTCCGCAGGTCACGGGCGGGCAGCTCGAGGGGCGTCTCGTCGAGCACCTCGCCGGTACTGATGCGGCGGCGCAGGAAGCTCACGACCTGGTTAGCGACGTCCACGGTCCCGAACGTCACCGTCACCGGACCGTGCCGGCGTGAGCGCCGTCCCTCGACGACGGCGATGTCGGTCAGATCTCGCGCGGTGGTTGACCAATCCGGTTCCTCGGCGTGCACCAGCGCGACGCGGTTGTCGAGATCGAGGTCGTCGACCACGTACGAGCGACCCTGATGCAGGTAGACCGCCCCGGCGTGCACCGTCGAGTGAGCCGCCGACGCGTTGACCGTGCCGACCAGCGACCCCGTGGGCTCGTCCACTACGGCCACCGGCGCCCCACCGGTACCTCGAATATCGGCCCCCGGGCGGTCCTGCGACGTCCAGTACCAGCCCGCCGCGCGGCGTCTGAGTAGCCCGCGGGCGGCGAGGTGATCGAGCGCCGCGACAACGGCAGGCGGGCGGTCGACCGGTCCCGCGTCGCTGGCCGCCGCGTCCCTCGGAGTCGCTTCGCCAGTCGATGGCCCGATGCCGAAGATGGCGAGTTCGGATTCACGCAACGGCAACTCGGCCGCAGCGCAGCACAGCTGTGGCGCGAGGACATAAGGGTTCAGGGGGTCGAAGACGGTCGCCTCGATCGGCCGGCCAAACACTGCTTCGGGGTGGTGAACGAGGTAGGTGTCGAGCGGGTCGTCGCGTGCCACGAAGATCACTAGAGATGCGCGGCCGGCCCGTCCCGCCCGCCCGGCCTGTTGCCACAGCGAGGCGAGGGTTCCGGGGAACCCGGCCAGCACGACCGCGTCCAGCCCACTCACATCCAGGCCCAACTCCAGCGCGTTCGTGGCGGCGACTCCCAACAGCTCACCCGAGGACAGCGCCGCCTCGAGTTCGCGCCGCTCCTCGGGCAGGTATCCGGCTCGGTACGCCGCAACGCGACGGGCCAACTGTCCGAGGCCCGCGTCGTCCAAGTGCCGTTGCGCCGTGAGGGCGGTGAGTTCCGCGCCGCGCCGCGAGCGCACGAAG
Organism: Actinomycetota bacterium; assembly: GCA_030775825.1. GTDB lineage: Bacteria > Actinomycetota > Actinomycetes > Mycobacteriales > Jatrophihabitantaceae > JALYIL01. The sequence continues at coordinate 17,372 of JALYIL010000041.1, read as the reverse complement.
ACGAGGGTCCGGGAGCCCTGGACCACGAGATCTGCGAGCAGCCGGCCTGCTTCGGCTCCGGCCGAGCGCCGGACGGGCGCGTCGTGTTCGCCCCGCATGCCCGTGAGCGGAGGCTCCCACAACCCAAACACCGTGGCCCCGTGCGGGGACCCATCCACGGTCACCGCGTCGACAGGCAAGCCCACCAGCCGGGCGGCCGACTCGGCGGGGGACGCGACCGTCGCGGAGGCAAGCACGAATGTCGGAGCGGAGCCGTAGGAGGCGCAGATACGCCGAAGGCGCCGCATGATCTGCGCGACGTGCGAGCCGAAGAGCCCTCGGTAGGTGTGGCACTCGTCGATGACCACGTATCTCAACCGCCGAAAGAACGGTGCCCATCGCGCGTGCGAGGGCAGGATCCCGCGATGCAGCATGTCGGGATTCGTCAACACCCAGTTGGCATGGGAGCGGACCCAATCGCGTTCATCGTTGGGGGTATCTCCGTCGAAGGCCGCGGCTCGGACACCCGGGAGCGCGAACTCCGTCAGGGCCCGCAGTTGATCACCGGCGAGCGCCTTCGTCGGCGATATGTACAGCACGCGAACGCGGTCTTCGCTGAGCAGGGCGGTGAGTCCGGGTAACTGGTAGGCCAGGGATTTACCGGACGCGGTCCCCGTTGCGAGCACCACGCAGCGGCCCTGGTGCGCGGCATCGGCGGCGGCTACCTGATGCTGCCACGGCTGCGCGATACCGCCCTGGACCAGCCGGGCCCGCAGCGCGTCGGGCACCCACGCCGGCCACGTTGCCTCCACGCCGGCGCGCTCCGGAATCTCTTCGACGTGGGTGAGGGGGTCCAATCCGGGCGGAACTGCGGCGAGCAGGTGCTCGAGCAGTTCCCGCATCGTGTCCCTTCCCCTCTCGCTTTCTGCCTCGCCTCACCCTTAGCGTCGCCGATCCGTGTGGCACGATGGCCGAATCGGGTACTTGCCGTTGATGATCCCCGACGGTGGGGCGACGAAGACGAGGTGTACACGCAGATGGAGCTTTCGGTACTGCATCAGTCGGTCGGCGGCTACCCCGTCCTGGAGGTGCGTGGCGAGATCGACGTCTATTCCGCGCCCGCCGTCAAGGACTCCATCACGGCTCTGCTTGGTCCCGGATCGCCGGTGGTCATGGTTGATCTCTCCCAGGTCGGATTCCTGGATTCCACCGGTTTGGGGGCCTTGGTGGCCGCCCGGACGGCTGCTTCGCAGGCCGGCGGCAGCCTGCCCATCGTCTGCAACCGGGAGCGGATCCTCAAACTGTTCCGGATCACCGGGCTGGACACCGTGTTCGACATCTATCCGAGCGTCGATGACGTTGTCCAAGCCCTCGGCGGGAACCTCAGTGGCAACGCCGGGGCGACCTGAGCAAGCATCTGCTCGGTACTAACGACCCTGGTCTCGGTGCCGCCCGCGAATCTGGTTAGACTCCCGGCAAATGCGCCTGGCGTGAGCACACGACCCGAGGTGCTTTGGACGTTGCCGACCAGCTCGGCATTCGATCAATCTGACGCAGCACTGTGCCTGACAGATGCTTGACATAGGGAGTCGCATGACCGCGCACCAGGTATTCGCCGCTTCGACGTTCGCGAGCAATGACAATCCACTGGCGATCACCAGTGGCGACAAGGGCATGGTCGTGGTGATTCTCGCGCTCGCCGTCGCCGCGCTCGTCTTCGCCTTCACCCTCGTGCGGGAGGTGCTCAAGGCCGATCAGGGCACGCCGAAGATGCAGGAGATCTCCAAGGCTGTCCAGGAAGGCGCGGCGGCGTATCTGAACCGTCAGTTCCGCACGCTCGCGGTCTTCTCCGTCATCGTGTTCGCCTTGATGTTCATCCTGCCGGTGAACGTGGCCCACGGGGCGACCAACGTGCGGGTGGGCCGAGCACTGTTCTTCCTGGTTGGCGCGGCCTTCTCGGCGACGGTTGGCTACATCGGCATGACCTTGGCGACCCGGGCCAACGTCCGCGTGGCGGCGGCCGCTCGTGGCGGCGGGGGGGAGCGCGGCTTCCACATCGCTTTCCGCACGGGCGGGATCGTCGGGATGCTCACGGTCGGCCTGGGCCTGCTCGGCGCCTCGCTCGTGCTGCTCGTCTATAACGACAATGCCCCGACGGTCCTGGAGGGCTTTGGCTTCGGCGGCGCGCTGCTTGCCATGTTCATGCGCGTCGGCGGCGGCATCTTCACCAAGGCCGCGGACGTCGGAGCTGACCTGGTCGGGAAGGTCGAGGCTGGCATCCCGGAGGACGACCCACGCAACGCCGCAACGATCGCCGACAACGTCGGCGACAATGTCGGCGACTGTGCAGGCATGGCGGCCGACCTGTTCGAGTCCTACGCCGTCACGCTGGTCGCCGCCTTGATCCTCGGGCAGGCAGCGTTCGGGGCCAAGGGCCTGCTGCTGCCCCTGATCATCGGCGGGATCGGCATCATCAGTTCCGTCGTCGGCATCCTCACCACCAAGCTCCGGGCCTCCGACCGCAACGGCCTGGTGCCGATCAACCGAGGCTTCCTGATCTCGGCCGTCGTCTCCCTCGTCCTGGTGGCGATCGTGGCGTTCACGTACCTGCCTGCGAAGTTCAGCGGCTTCCGTGGCGTCCTCGGGTTCAGCGCCTTCGGTCACCTCGGCGGCGACGCCAGCAAGATCGATGGCAACCCGAAGTGGATCGCGTTTCTGGCGGTGCTCATCGGCATCGTTCTCGCCGTCATCATCCAGCAGCTGACGGGCTATTTCACCGACACCGCGCGCCGCCCGGTAAAGGATGTCGCCAAGACCTCTCTGACCGGTCCGGCGACCGTGATCCTGTCTGGCATCGCACTGGGCCTCGAATCGGCGGTGTACACCGCGGTACTTATCGCCCTGGCTGTGTTCGGCGCCTTCCTGCTCGGCTTCGGCTCGGTGCCGGTGGCGCTGTTCGCGGTCGCGCTCGCTGGGTGCGGATTGCTCACGACGGCCGGTGTCATCGTCTCCATGGACACCTTCGGGCCGGTCAGTGACAACGCGCAGGGCGTCGCCGAGATGAGCGGCGACATCGACGCGGCCGGTGCTCGGATCCTCACCGATCTCGACGCCGTCGGCAACACCACGAAGGCGATCACGAAGGGCATCGCCATCGCCACCGCGGTGCTCGCGGCCACGGCGCTGTTCGGGTCGTTCACCGATGCGGTCATCATCGCGCTGGCGAAGAACCATGCCGCGACCTCGGTCTTCGCGCCCGAGGTCGCCGCCCCGAACGTGCTAGTCGGTGTGGTCATCGGCGCGGCCGTCGTGTTCCTGTTCAGCGGCCTGGCCATCAGCGCGGTCGGCCGTGCGGCTGGACGAGTCGTCTTCGAAGTCCGCGAACAGTTCCGCACCAAGCCCGGAATCATGGACTTCAGCGAGAAGCCCGACTACGGCCGCGTGGTGGACATCTGCACGAAGGATTCCTTGCGCGAGCTCGCGACACCGGGTCTGCTGGCCATCTTTGCTCCGATCACCATCGGGTTCGCGTTCGGTGCCGGCCCGCTCGCCGGATACCTGGCCGGCGCGATCGGAGCGGGCGTGCTGATGGCCGTGTTCCTGGCCAACTCCGGTGGCGCCTGGGACAACGCAAAGAAGATGGTCGAGGACGGCCTCTACGGCGGCAAGGGCAGCGAGTCGCACTCGGCCACCGTCATCGGTGACACCGTCGGTGACCCCTTCAAGGACACAGCCGGCCCGGCCATCAACCCGCTGATCAAGGTGATGAACCTGGTCTCGGTGCTGATCGCGCCGGCCGTCATCAAGTACAGCATCGGCGATCACAAGAGCAATGCGGTGCGAGCCGTCATCGCGATCATCGCCTTCCTCATCATCGCCGCGGCCGTGATCGTGTCGAAGCGGCGCACCGTATCCATGGGCGACATGCCCGCCGACCGCGACCCGGCTCACCCCGCGGAGACGGCCGTCGTCTGAGACCGATTGCACCGCGGGCGGTTCCGGCGATGAAGCCGGGGCCGCCCGCGTGCATTTCCGCCCCAACTCCCCCCTTCGGCAGGTAGAACGTGACGATGCAGTTCTCACTCTTCGGGGCAGCGGCGGCCGAGCCGTCGCTGGGCGATCTCGAAGGCGTGCTGCTCGCGGGCGGTCACTGGGTGCGATCGGCCGACGGCGCTCGACTGTCGGTGATCGTCGCCGACAGGTGGCGGGCGGACGCTTTGGCCGAGGCCTTCGTCACGCTGAGGGTGGACGGGCAGGACGTTGTGGTCCGTGCTGAGGGCGGCTTTGCCGTGCGCACGGCCTTCCATCCGGACTTGATCGATCTGGCAGCCAGGTGGACGCGGGGCGCGGTCGAGGTGCCACCTCCCGATTTCGTGCTGAGCCCGGGAGGGCTGCGGTTGTGGGCGAGCGCGGCAGGTGCCCGTGACGAGGTCGGTTACTTGTTCGCCACGGTCGCAGCAGACGACGCGTTGCATCTAGCCGGCGGAGCGCAGCTGTCCCGGATGGGCCTGGCCGCTGTCTCGGTCGGCCTGCGCGGCGGACCGGGCTGGCGGGTCACCTCGGCAAAGCGCATTCGGCGGTTGTCGGAACTGCTTGGCGAGCCGCCGCCCGGTGGCGAGTCAGCCTGGCCCACCGTTCGCTGATCAGTGAGCCGAATGGCGAGCCGATAGGTGCGCTGAGCGGTGCGCCGGAGGGTCTGCTGAACGGTCCGTTGGTATCAGTCATGTACCGTCCGCGACGGCGGTAGTCCGGAATCGGCCGCTGAGGCGACAAGTGGGGGTCACGTGGCGAGCAAGGGCGCAAAGACGGGCACCGGCGCCAAGCTGGTGATCGTCGAGTCGCCGGCCAAGGCGAAGACGATCGGCGGCTATCTCGGCGCGGGCTATGTCGTCGAAGCCTCTATCGGCCACATCCGCGACTTGCCCCGCAACGCCGCCGACGTCCCCGCCAAGTACAAGGGCGAGGCGTGGGCTCGCCTCGGCGTGGACACCGATCATGATTTCGAACCGCTGTACGTAGTAAGTCCCGACCGTAAGCAGCAGGTCAGCAAGCTGAGAGCACTCGTCAAGGACGCCAGCGAGCTGTATCTGGCCACGGACGAGGACCGCGAGGGTGAGGCGATCGCCTGGCACCTCGTACAGACCCTGGAACCGAAGATCCCGGTCCGGCGGATGGTCTTTCACGAGATCACGCCCGCGGCAATCGCGGTTGCCGTGGCGAATCCGAGAGAGATCGATGAGCATCTCGTCGACGCCCAGGAGACCCGGCGCATCCTTGACCGGCTCTACGGCTACGAGGTCAGCCCGGTGCTGTGGAAGAAGGTTCTTCCGAAGCTCTCGGCCGGTCGCGTGCAGTCGGTCGCCACCCGGATCGTGGTCGAACGGGAACGGGCCCGCATGGCGTTCCACACCGCCGAATATTGGGATGTGGAGGGCACCTTCGCCGCCGCGGCTCCGAAGTCCGGGGATCCGGACACCTTCAGCGCGACCCTGGTATCCCTGGATGACATCCGGGTGGCCACCGGGCGCGACTTCGACCCGGCGACGGGCCGTGCGGGTGGTGACGTGCTGCACCTGGACGAGGCCGGTGCTCGTGGGCTGGCGGCACGCTTAGACGGACGACCGTTCGAGGTGAAGCGCGTCGATGAGAAGCCTTACCGCCGCCGTCCCTACCCGCCGTTCATGACCTCGACGCTGCAGCAGGAAGCCGGCCGCAAGCTGCGGTGGTCCTCGGCGGTCACCATGCGGGTGGCCCAGAGGTTGTACGAGAACGGCTTCATCACCTATATGCGGACCGACTCGACCAACCTGTCGGCGACGGCGCTGAGCGCCGCGCGCACGCAAGCACGCGAGCTCTACGGCGATGCATACGTGCCCGCCGAAGCGCGCACCTACAGCCGCAAAGTGAAGAACGCCCAGGAAGCGCACGAAGCGATCCGGCCGGCTGGTGATTCATTCCGCACGCCCGGACAGATCGCGAACCAGCTCAGCAGCGACGAGTTCCGGCTGTATGAGCTCATCTGGCAGCGGACCCTGGCTTCGCAGATGGCCGATGCGGTCGGCACGACCGTGTCGATCCGGATTGCCGGTGAGTCCGCCGCCGGTGAAGCAGCGGTGTTCACCACCAGCGGTCGCACGATCACCTTTCCCGGCTTCCTGCGCGCGTACGTGGAGGATCTCGACAGCGACGAGGCCAGCGAGTCGAAGGACGACGCGGAAAAGCGCCTGCCCCAGCTGGCGGCCCACGATGCCCTCGACGCCCGAGGCTTCGAAGCCCAAGGTCATTCGACCTCTCCACCGGCGCGCTACACCGAAGCGTCGCTGGTCAAGGCCCTGGAGGAGCTCGGCATCGGCCGGCCCTCGACGTACGCCTCCATCCTGCAGACAATTCAGGACCGGGGGTACGTGTGGAAGAAGGGTCCGGCGCTGGTTCCGTCCTGGACGGCATTCGCGGTGGTGGGCCTGCTCGAGTCGCACTTCGGCCGGCTGGTCGACTACGGGTTCACGGCATCGGTGGAGAACGACCTCGACGACATCGCGGCTGGTGAGCGCTCGCGCGTGGAATGGCTGCGACGGTTCTACTTCGGTGCCGACGACGCCCCGTCCGATTCCCAGCGCATCTCGGCCCAGGGCGGGTTGAAGCGGCTCATCGCCGACCGGCTGGAGCAGATCGACGCCCGCGGGGTGAACTCGATCCCGTTGGGCGACACAGGTGTCCTCGTCCGAGTGGGCAGGTACGGGCCGTACCTGCAGCGTGGTGAGGATCAGCGCGCCTCGATCCCGGATGATCTCGCACCGGACGAGTTGACGCCGGAGAAAGTCGAGGAGCTGCTGTCGGCTCCCTCGGGTGAACGTGAGCTCGGGACGGCGCCGGACGGCCGGGAGATCACCGCGAAGTCCGGTCGCTACGGGCCATACGTCACGGACGGGGAGAGGTCCGCGTCGTTGTTCAAGACCATGTCGTTGGACACCGTCACGCTGGAGGACGCGCGGGCTTTGCTCACCCTTCCGCGGAGCCTCGGCCAGCTGGACGGTGAGGACGTCACGGCCCAGAACGGCCGTTACGGCCCCTACGTCAAGAAGGGCACTGACTCGAGGTCGCTGGAAAGCGAGGACGAGCTGTTCTCCGTGACGCTCGAGCACGCCCAGGCGCTGTTCGCCCAACCGAAGACCCGGGGCCGGCGGGCCGCGGCGGCCCCGCCACTGCGTGAACTGGGAGTCGACGCGGTGTCGGGCAGGCAGATGGTGATCAAGGACGGCCGCTTCGGGCCCTACGTCACGGACGGCGAGACCAACGCGTCGCTGCGCCGGGGCGACGACATCGAGCAGATCTCCGACGAGCGCGCCCAGGAGTTGCTGGCCGAGCGACGTGCGCGAGGTCCGGCCAAGAAGGTCGCCAAGAAGCCCGCGAAGAAGGCCACCGCGAAGAAGGCCACCGCGAAGAAGGCCACGAAGAAGGCGACCGCGAAGAAGGCGACCGCGAAGAAGGCCACCGCTCAGGCCGCGGCCGACCGCTAGCCGGCGGACTCATCCGCGTCGCCGGGTTCGCATGCCGAGCGTGGTCAGCACGGCTCCGAAGATCGCGGTGGACAGACCGATCAGGACGAGCTTCATCGCGGATACCCCGGTCGTGGCAAGCCCCGGCGTGCCGGGCGTGATCGGGACCGGCTGCCTAACGATGATCGTCTCGGTGACCAGGCCGGGCGTTGTGCGTAGGACCGGGGTGCTGGCTCCGCCGAGGAACAGCGATTCGACGAACGTGTAGCAGCCTGGCGCGCTCAGCCGGGATTCCGGCGTGCGGAAGGTGAGGTCGCCGGCGATGACCCTGGGCGGGATGGGGGCGGCTATCGGCGCCCGTGACCAATCCAGTCCTGCGCAGGAGCCGGAGTGATCCGGTATCGGCCCGAGAAGTTCGCCGGCAACCGTGCCGGACGTGCCGAACGTGCCGGTGACCGTCACTTGATCGCTGATCGCGCCGCCGACCTCCACCCGGTTGGCTGAGGCGCGCGTGATGATCGACGGCGTCACGACCAGGGTCGACTCGCTCGGCAGGCCGTAGCGGGTGGCCACGGGTGTGCTGGGGGTGGAGTCGGGCGTGAGCACCTCCTGGTAGGTGTAGCAACCGCTCCTGCTCAACGTCACGGGTGTCGTGATGTAGGTGCCGTCCCCGGCAACGCGGCTCGTCGTCGTGCCTGCCACGAGCGACGGTCCGGCGCTCTGTTGTGCCGCACGCCATGCCGCGTCGCTGTAGTACCGGCACCCGCCTGCCTCCGCCGGCAACGGACCGTACAGGGTGGCCAGCAGAGTGCCGCCTTGGCCGGACATGCCGGTGATCAGCACTCGGTCGGAGAGGACGAAGCCGGGTGCGGCAATCTGGGCTGAGGCCGTCGTTGTCAGCTGCGGCAGCGACACCAGAGTCGATTCGTTCGGTGTGGTTGGCGGTGAAGACGCGCTCGCCCCGGAGGGGGCGAGGGTGAGCGTCTCGGCCCACCCCCAGCAGCCGGTCTCGGTGACGACCGGTCCGAGGACCCGATGTACGCCGTTGCCGCGTTGGCTCGAGCCGCTCACCTGCTGCGTGAACGCCTGTGCCGGGGCGGCGAGATACTGCGCCAGCGTGAGGTCGCTGCAGGCACCTGACGGTCCCGGAATCACCGGGCCGTACAGCGTCGCGTGGATGGTGGCATCTTCACCGTCGTCGCCCGCAACCGTCACCAGGTCGCTCAATTGCTGCCCGATGATCGCGTTCTGGGCGTTCACCTGGGTGCCGATGGTCGGGGTCGGTATGGCGGGATCCTTCGCGACCAGCGTCCACGGACCCAGGCCCGCGGTCACGGTGAATGCGGTCGTCGGCTGCGCCGGGATGTACAGATGAGCGCCGGTGGGAACGCCGATTTCCTTCGCGTAATACGTCGCGCCGACCATGAGTGAGCCCAAGGGGGCCGCCGCGGCCGAGCTGCCGGTAGTGACCGAGGCGTCAACGACCTTCCCGGAGGAGTCGGTGATCTCGTAGGTGTAACCGGGAACAGGAGTGTTCGTAGGGTCGCTCGCATCGACCTTCACGAGGTCGACGGCACGCGCACGGGCGATGGGGCCGGTGTGCTGCCCCGATTGCGTGCTGGGCGCGCCGGTGACGAGCATGTCCTGCTCGCCTGGGCTCGCGAACACGTCCACGGTCGTCCAGGACTGCACGTAAGCGCTGATCGTGAACGTCGATGATGTGCCCACGGGTATCCGGTATCCGACGGTGGCCCGCCCCGCCGCGTTCGTCGTCGTCGACGCGGTGGACAGCGTGACGTTGGTGCCGCTCAGCGCGACGGCCGCGCCGGGCACCGGAACGCCGCTCGCTGACGTCACCGCGACCGTCGCCTGGTACGCCGTATCGGCCATGACGTCACCTGCCGGCCATGAGACAGTCACGGCGTCGGGACCGGCCAGGTCGCTCGCCCGGGTGAGCATCCTGTTGGCGTCGGCGACTGACATGCCGCCCTGGCCGTTGACGACGTAGCTCCATTGCAGGCCCCGGTCCACCCGGTCGTACTTGCGGCCGTTGAGTGCGCTCAGCTCGGCGAGCTGAACATCCGAGGCCGATTCGGTCGCGTACAAGTGGTTCAGCTCACCGAACACCGCGTCGTCGATCGTCGTGCGCTTGGAGTACGGGCCGGTCAAGGGCCCCTTGATGTTGGCGTAGATGCAGGTCCCCACTCGCCCACCCGAGCCGGGGAGCCGCCACAACACCAGTGGCTCGGGGCCGGGCGCCAGCCGCAGGCCACCGACCCAGGAACCGTTGGCCGGGTCGTGACCCGGCGTGCCGGCCGACGCGATGGCCACCGACGCCGCGGACACCAGCAGGGCGATGATGACCAGCGCGCTCGCCGACACCCATCGGCGGGCTCGCCGCAGGCGTGCCCGGAGGCTTCTTCGGGTCGGGCGACGGTGACTGGCTCGACTCGTGCCCGTGGGCACCGGTTCATTCGACATGAGTCCGAACCTGCCCCAGCCGAGCTTCGCGCGCAGGGCAATCAGGGAGCCTGTGGATTACGCGGCGTTGTGTGACTTGACAAACCCACAGCCGGTACCGTGAGCGCATGTCAACGATTTCGATCAAGTGCGGCAACTGCGGAGAGGGTGTCGCGGCCACGATCGTCGCGGTGTCTGGAGCAAATGGTGTCTCCACCTCAGCGACTGTGCCCTCAGGCGCGGTTAAGTGGCTTCAGTGCCCTAACTGCCTCGACGGAAGCGTCCATGTGGTGAACGGAGCGACGTATCCAGTCGCCCCGTCCGGTGGCACTGTGCCCAATCTGCCTGCGGATGTTGCGCAGGCCTGGCGCGAAGCCCGCACGACCCACGCGGTAGCCGCCTACACGGCCTCAGAGATCATGTGCCGCAAAATCCTCATGCACCTGGCGGTCGACGTCGCTCACTCACCAACTGGCAAGACCTTCGTGGACTACATCGACGACCTCGACACGGCTGGATATATCGGCCCGGGGCTGAAGCCTGCCGTCGACAAAATCCGGCAGCGCGGCAACAGCGCCAACCACGACCTCCCAGCATCCACCGAAGCTGATTCTCTCGTCACGCTTAAGATCACCGAACACCTGCTGCGCGGGATCTATGAGATCCCCGGCTTGTAATCTCCAAAATATCGGCGTGTCTCCTGAATTACACATCTGTCATTCACGTCACTCCTGTCACACTCCTGTTGTGTGTCAGGTTCGATCGGCGATGGAACTCTTTCGGACGTCGCAATCGTTGTACGTGGTGGAGAGTGCAAAGCATCCGATCTGGCGTTCTCGGCGTGGATGTTCTACGCGAGCGGACGGGGCAAGTGGGGACTTTCGTTTTGGTGGTGGCCTGGTATGACAGCAGATGAGATCGCTATGCGTGCGCGGGAGAACGCCAGTCATGATCGCAAGAGCAATCCGCTTCCGCAGCCGAGCATGAAGACTGCGAGATTGGACGCCTTGCTGCGTGTTTTGCCTGGGACAACCTTTGAACCGTCCTTCAAGGACGGTCACTACACGCTTACGTTGCCTCTGCCTGCCCCATCGTTTGCCTTCGACGCCGATGACGCCGGCAGTAGCAATGCCGCGTATCGTGCTCATGCCCAAGTGTTCGATGCATTAGCCGAAGTGATGTCTCAGAGACTTGCGAATCCCGCGAAGGGAACTTTCGATGTCTCCTCTTAGACGGCTCCGTGTCGACTTTAGTGAAGTCGCTGTCGATGAACTGCTGACGGCGTTCTTAAGTGCTCCGGTCGCTCCTAATGAACCCGTCGTGCTGTTTGACGGGGACGGAAACGCGTGCATGGGTCGCGTCGTTCGGTCTGACAAGCGAATGGCGTGGGTGCTTCCTGCTTGGAAGACCTGGCTACCCGCTGGCGGTCGGATCCGTCTAACCGCAAGTAATGAGGTGAGACGTCCGTTCAAAGTCTGGCTGTCGGGCTCAATTTCAAACGAGAATCTGTCAGCAGTCGAAACAACGGATGAATCCGTCGAGTACGCACCGCCGATCGCGGTATGAGGGTCGATTGCGCACTGCTCTGCGACGCGGCGACCGTTCGCGAGGGTCTGCTGCACATCCTTGGTGGTGGGGTTACCCGTGCTCCTCGGCCAGCGTTTCCCGCTCCCATGGGTGTCGCGCTTGCCTTGCGGATCGTTGTTCACCCGACTGAGACCGACTCGCCCCATCAAGGCCGAATCTTGGTTCAGGCCGAGGACGGAGCCACCCTCGCGCAGATTGAGTTCATGTTCACTACAGACCCGTCTCACTTGTCGGTACTGGAGCCTGGCGAAGAGATTTCACTCCCGGTCGTAGTTCCGCTCCACATGGTCGGGATTCCAAAACCAGGTGGATACGGCGTCGAGGTCTTGATCGACAAGATTCATCAATCTTCCATCCCATTTCGCGTTACGCAGCAGGAGGTGCCAGATGGTCAAATACCAAGCTGATGAAGCCAGGTTTGAGAACGTGAACCCCAGCGGTGCGGCGTTCACGGCGACCGTCATCGTGGATGAGGTGCGTGTGGCTGTGCCCACACAGGACGAGGGTCGGATTTCGCTCGCTCCGCTTGATCCAGCTGACGCGCTCCGAGCAATGCTTTCGACGCCGCCTGCGACGGATCGCTAGCCGACTAGCGGTTTGTAGCTGAGGTGTCGTCCTGCGACCTGTCCGAGCAAGCGCTTCATCCGCGCGGTGTCGGTGTCGCGGCAGTGGGAGTACATGAAGTCGAACTGGGCCAAGTAGCGGTCTAGGTGCTCCGTGCTCACGTGGTGGTGGGTGCCGTCGATGGAGCGCTTCAACTGGGAGAAGTAGCCTTCCGCGAGGTTGGTACTGACGTTGCCTCGCGTGTATTCGCCCACTGAGTGATCAACGTACTCGTGCTTGGCGACGTGCGGCGCAACCGTGCGGTAACCCGAGTATCCGTCGGTGTGCAGGTGGGTGCGCTTGAGGTCCATGACGTCTTCTACGGCTGAGAGCAGGGTTGCTCCGGTCACATCAGGGACGACGCGGGAGTGGGCTTGACGTGTCTCGTAGTGGATCAGTGACACGACGGCCTGCTTGTCGCTGGCGCTGTACCCGTCGCGGCCTGGACGTGCCTTACGGGCAACCTCACGGGGATCGCTCGCGTGACGGTAACGCGGCTCACCGCCGATCCATGTTTCATCGACCTGCACAGCGCCACCGAGCAGTGAGCCGAGCGGCGTTCCGGGCTTCATTGCCTCGCGGATGCGATGCAACATGAACCACGCCGACTTTGCGGTGAGGTCGTACTTGCGCTCAATCTCGCGGGCGCTGACGCCGTTCTTGCTGGCACACATTTCCAGGACCACGAACAGCCAAGTGCGGAGGCTGATCTTCGTTCCGTGGAAGATCGTTCCGGTCAGCACGGAGAACTGCTTGCGGCACGAGCTGCACTTCCAGACGCGGCGCTGCGAGTTCGATCCGGTGCGCGTCTTGCGGCCCGTCGAACCGTCCTTGGGAGTGAGGTAGTAGAAGCGCTCCATTGCGCCACACAGCGGGCAGGCGTCGGGCTTGCCGTCCACCCACCGCAACGACTCTAGGAGTTCGTATGCGTCGGCTTCGGTTGTGATCTTGTTCGCCAGCGCGGGGATGGAGAACTCTTGCTTGCTCATGGCTCAATTCTCTACCCGGGAGCTTGGGTTTGTCAAGTCACACAACGCCGATTACGCCGGCGCGTGTGGATGCGGTCGGTGCGCCACGACGAAGACTCGCCGGAACGGGAACATTGTCCCGTGCTTTCCGGCCGGGTACGCCGAACGCAGTGCCGGTGCGTACTCTGCCTCGAACTGCGCGCCAGCTGTGCTCGATAGCGCGGCGAGCACCGGTCGCAGACCCGTTCCGCGCACCCACTCGAGCACGGGATCCGGCCCCGAGAGTTGGTGGAGGTAGGTCGTTTCCCAGGCGTCGACGACGAGTCCGAGCTCGAGCAATTCCGACGCGTAGGACGCAGGTGTCGATACCGGGTCGTGGTGCGCGAGCACCTCGCCGAGCAGCGGTGCCCACCTCGGCGAGGAAGCGAGCGCGCGCATCAGCGCGTGCGAGGGCGAGCTGAAGTTGCCGGGCACTTGGAAGGCCAGCCAGCCGTCCCACGGCAGGGACTCCGCCCAGACCCTGAGCAGATGCCGATGGTTGGGTACCCACTGCAGCGCGGCGTTGCTGACGATCACGTCCGCGTCCGCCGGTGCCCGGAACCCCGCGAGATCGGCCACACGAAATGACAACCGATCGGTGGCCAGCGCGGCCGCCCGCTCGATCATGTCGACGGATGAATCGATGCCCTCGACCCGCGCTCCTGGCCAGCGGCGCGCGAGCAGAGCGGTGAGATTGCCCGGTCCGCAGCCGAGGTCGATGACTCGGCGCGGACAGTCGTGCCCGATGCGCGCCATCAGGTCAACGAACGGGCGGGCACGCTCCTCGGCGAAGCGTGCGTACTGGGCCGGATCCCATCGCACGACACGCCTCCCTCGGCTTGCAGGCTGACCTGCCGACGCCGGAAATATATCTTGAAGTCAAGAGATATGGCACCATGAGTCGGTGACAGACGAAGTCGACGAGATCGTTTCGGCCTGGCGCCGTGAACGGCGCGACCTCGACGTCGGTCCGTTGGAGGTGCTCTCGCGGATCAGCCGTCTGGCCGACATCCTCGATGAGCGACGGGCCAACGCTTTCGTGGAGCACGGGTTGCAGGCACACGAATTCGACGTGCTCGCCGTACTGCGCCGAAGCGGCAAGCCGTTCGAGTTGACCGCAGGTGAGCTCAGCGTGCTCACCCATGTCACGTCCGGGACGATGACCAGCCGGCTCGACCGGCTAAGCAAGCGTGGGCTCGTCTCGCGCCATCCCGACCCAGACGACGGCCGATTGGTTCGCGTGCGGTTGACGGCTGGTGGGCAAAGGCGAGTGGACGCGGCCTTTGTCGCATTGCTCGAAACCGAGCGCGAGCTGCTCGCCGCATTGCCCGAGACGGCGCACCCAGGCCTGGTGGCGGCGCTGCGCTCGCTCCTGTTGGCCGCCGACTCCGGCTAGAGGCCGAGGGGGGCTGAGGACTTGCCCGGTGCGGACAGCCACGCGCCGGGCTCGCCCGCGCCAAGGCATCGCAGCTCGCAGATACCCTGAGCAGCGACACGCCTGATTTCGAGGGGGACCTGATAAGCGTCGACCCGGCCGCTGAGGCCCTGCCACCGGCAGCCGCAGTCGCTGCGCCCGTGTCCTCGGTCGCTGCCCTTCGCGGCGTGCTCCGGGTCACGCCGTTTCGGCGGCTCTGGTATGCGACAGCCTTGTCCAGCCTTGGCGACTGGCTCGGGCTGCTCGCCACGACCGCCTTGGCGACGTCTTTGACGCATAGCTACCAGGCGCAGAACTACGCCCTCGGCGGAGTGCTCGTGGTCAAGCTACTGCCGGCGATCGTGCTCGGTCCGGTGGCTGGCGCCTTTGCCGACCGCTTCGACCGGCGGCGCACGATGGTGGTCTCCGACTTCATCCGATTCGGGTTCTTCCTGACGATCCCGCTCGTGCACACCGTCGCCTGGCTGCTGGTCGCGAGCTTCCTGATCGAGTGCGTGAGCCTGTTCTGGTTGCCGGCAAAGGACGCATCGGTGCCGAACCTCGTGCGTCGCGACCAGATCGAGGCGGCCAATCAGCTCAGCCTGATCACGACCTACGGCATTACCCCCGTCCTGGGCGCGGCACTGTTCTCGGTGCTCTCGCTGATCACCAATGTCCTGGCCCGGCACCTGCATTTCTTCCGCGCCCAGCCAGTCAACCTGGCCTTGTATTTCAACGCCGGCACGTTCCTGTTCGGCGCGCTGGTCGTGATGTTCATCAACGAGATCGGTGGCCGCCGCAATGCCCGGGCTACCGGCGAGCAGCCGAGCATTCCTGCCTTGATCCGCGAGGGCGCGCTGTTCGTCCGGAGCTCGCGGCTAATCGGCGGTCTGATCATCGGGCTTGTCGGCGCGTTCGCCGGCGGTGGTGCAGTTATCGGTGCCGGCAAGATCTTCGTCACCAGCCTCGGCGGGGGAAACGCGTCCTATGGTGTGCTGTTCGGCTCCTTGTTCGTCGGTCTCGGATCCGGGATGGCCTTCGGACCGCGGATCGCGCGCGAGCTGTCAAGGCGGCGGCTGTTCGGACTGGCGATTCTGTTCGCGGGATCGTGCCTGATCCTGACCGCGATCATGCCTCAGACCGCGCTCGCAATGATCTTCATCATCGGGGTCGGATTCGGCGCCGGAGTTGCCTATCTATCGGGGATGACCCTGATGGGCACCGACATCGACGACGCGATGCGAGGGCGCGTCTTTGCCTTGCTCCAATCCCTGATCCGGGTCGTGCTCATCCTGGCGCTGGCGGCCGTACCCTTCGTCGTCGCGCAGGTGGGGCGCCGCAGGGTGTCGTTCTGGGGCATCCACGCGACGGTGGACGGAACGCGAATCGTCCTGATCGCCGGTGGCCTGTTTGCCATCGGCTCGGGGGTGTGGGCCTACCGGAAGATGGACGACCGCGAGCAGATGTCGGTGTGGACCGATTTCAAGACGTCCTTTCGTGCCGACTCGCCAGCGCGGCGGCGCATGCGCAATGGCTGCGTGTTCGTCGCGTTCGAGGGCGGTGAGGGATCAGGGAAATCCACGCAGATCGACAGGCTCGCCGCATCGCTGCGTTCGGCCGGGCGCGCTGTCACCGTCACGCATGAGCCGGGCGCCACCTCCATCGGAGCTCGCATCCGCGACCTCGTACTCCACCACGACGAGCCGCTGACGCCGCGGGCCGAGGCGCTGCTGTTCGCCGCAGACCGGGCCCATCACGTGGACACCGTGATCCGGCCGGCACTCGAAGCCGGCGAGGTCGTGCTCACCGATCGCTACATCGACTCGTCGCTGGCCTACCAGGGTGCTGGACGGGGGCTCACGGTCGACGAGGTAGAGCGGGTGTCGCGGTGGGCGAGCGGAGGGCTGGGTCCGGACCTCACGGTGCTCCTGGACCTGCCGGCCAGTGTTGGTTTGGCGCGCGCCGGCGGGCGAAGCGATGCGGACAAGCTCGAGTCGGAGTCGCTCGAGTTCCACGAGCACGTCCGCAACGCCTTCCGGGCGCTGGCCGACGCTCAGCCCCGGCGTTACCTCGTCGTGGATGCCAGGTTGCCTGCCGACCAGATCGCCGCACTGGTGTTGGCACGCGTCGAGTCACTGTTCACCGCGCGACGCGGCACGGCACGGCAGGTCTTTCACCACACTCCGGCGCAATCATGAGCGCCTGGGACGAGCTCGTCGGGCAGGACGAGACCGTGGAGCTGCTGCGAACCGCAGCCGGGGCAGCGGCGGCCGTGACCCGCGGTGCGGTGGCGCCGGCGGGGGCGATGACGCATGGCTGGCTGTTCACCGGCCCACCGGGGTCTGGCCGGTCGGTCGCGGCGCGGGCATTCGCGGCAGCGTTGCAATGCGAACGTCCCGAGGACATCGGGTGCGGCGAATGCCCAGCCTGCAGGTCCGTGCGCAACGGTGCCCATCCCGACGTGCACTCCGTCGTTCCTGAGGGTCTCTCGATCAGCGTCGCGGAGATGAGGGCGGTGGTCGGAACCGCCGCGCGCCGGCCCGCGCTCGGGCGGTGGCAGGTCGTGGTGATCGAAGACGCCGATCGGCTCACCGAGCAGGCCGGAAACGCCCTGCTGAAAGCGGTCGAGGAGCCGCCCGAACGCACGGTATTCCTGCTGTGCGCGCCATCCACCCACCCGGACGACGTGTCCGTGACGATGCGGTCACGGTGCCGCTTGGTGACGCTACGGACGCCGCCCGCGCCCGCGGTTGCGGCGGTCCTGGCGATCGACGGTCTGGACTCGGCGACGGCGCAGTGGGCGGCGTCCGCGGGGCAGGGCCACAT
>JALYIL010000040.1 GCA_030775825.1 Actinomycetota bacterium | reverse complement strand
CCGTAACGGAGGCGGGCCGCCCGTCGTTTATCCAAGTGGCGGCGGCGAAGATCGGTTCGACACGCCCGACCCGGTGAACACTCCGGACAGCCGACAACTCGTGTGATGCCGTTCACACCGCTACGCTCGCGCGGTGCTCGCCCGCATCTGGCATGGCGTCGTGGCTGTTCTCATCCTGGTCGCCCTTGTCATCCAACTGGTGATCGCTGTCCATGCCGCCGGGGCACCGCTGGCTCATGATGTCGGAACGATCGCGGGTACGCCGATCACCGGGCGGCTGGTCCGCGTCCTGAGCTTCTTCACGATCCAGAGCAACGTTCTGTGCGCCGTCACCTCCGCCCAGCTGGCGTTCAACCCAGCTCGCGACGGTCGGCTGCGGCGGATCGCGCGGCTGGACGCGCTGTTCGGGATCACTGTCACCGGCGTGGTCTATTCGACGGTGCTCGCCCGCATCCACGAGCCGAACGGCTGGGAGCAGGTCAGCACGAACACGATCTTCCACTACGCGGCGCCGATCATGGCGGTCGCGGGATGGGTCACCTTCGGCCCCAGAGCGCGGGTGGACCCGCACACCCTGCGTTGGGCGCTGGCATGGCCGGCGTCGTGGTTCCTCTACACCCTCGCCCACGGCGCCATTACCCACTGGTATCCGTATCCGTTCGTGGACGTTCATAGCCACGGATATCTGCGGGTCGTGATCAACGCGCTGCTGGTGACCGCGGTTTTCGGTGCGATTGCGGCATTGTTCTCCGTGGGCGATCGCAAGTTGCCAGCGCGAACGCCGACCCGAGCGAGAACCGGCGCTCCACCCTCAGGAGGACAGGGCGCGCACGACGAGTGACGGACTGGGCCGGCCGAGCACGTCGGCCATCCACAGGCTGGTCTCCACCAGCTTCTCGAGGTCAACGCCCGTCTGGATACCGAGACCGTGCAACATCCAAACGAGATCTTCGGTGGCCAGGTTTCCGGTCGCATTCTTGGCATAGGGACAACCGCCGAGGCCGCCCGCGGAGGAGTCCACCGTAGTTACCCCTGCACTGAGCGCTGCGAGGGTGTTCGCCAATGCCTGCCCGTACGTGTCGTGAAAGTGCACGGCCAGCATGCCTGGGTCGACGCCGGCTTCGGCGAAGGCCGACAGCAGCGCCGTCACGTGGCCCGCGGTGCCGACACCGATCGTGTCACCGATCGACAACTGGGTGCAGCCGAGCCCCAGCAGCCGAACCCCGACCTCGACAACCTGGTCGATGGCGACATCGCCTTCCCACGGATCGCCGAAACACATCGACAGGTACCCGCGAACATCGAGCCCTTCGCCACGGGCACGCACGATGACGGGTTCGAACATCGCGATCGATTCCTCGATGCTGCGGTTGAGGTTGCGCTGGGCGAATGTCTCCGTCGCGCTGGCGAAGATCGCGATCTCGCGCAGCTGCTTGTCCAGGGCCCGGTCCAGACCACGCTCGTTGGGCACGAGAACGGGGTAGCGGATACCGGGGCGCCGGTCCAGCAGATCCATGAGCGCCTCAGCATCGGCCAGCTGTGGAACCCACTTCGGATGGACGAAGCTGGTTGCCTCGATCACCGAGAGTCCCGCCTCGCCGAGCCGATCGATGAACTGCGCCTTGACCTCGACCGGCACGATGCCTTGCTCGTTCTGCAAACCGTCCCGCGGTCCCACCTCGTAGATCGTGACGCGATCAGGCAGGTCGGGCAGGTGCACTCGCTGTGGCGCGCGCACGGCTCAGGCGCCCGCTGCAGTGACGATGGCGTCCGTGACGAACCCCGCGAGCAACCCGACGAGCAGGCCATACGAAAGCAAATCAGCACGCTTGGCCTTGGCAGCCACCCCGAGCAGTTGCGTGACGACGTAGATGATCGATCCGGCAGCCAACGTCAGGAAGAGGACACTCACGGCCTCGCTGGTGAATCCGTGGCCCACCCAGGTGCCCACAAAGGTCGGACCACCCGCGATGAGGCCCAGCGTGAGCAGAAATCTCCAGCTGGGGCGGTGCAGGCCGCCGCTGTCGTCGAGGTCACCGGCCAGCGGGGCCACGATTCCGAAGCCCTCGGTGGCGTTGTGCAGGGCAAAGCCGATGACGAGCAGAGTTGCCAGGGCGACTTCGTTGCTCGCGGCGGATTGGCCGATCGCCAGGCCCTCGGCGAAATTGTGCAGTCCGATCCCGACGGCGATGAGAAGGGCCAATCGCCGCGCCGGGGACCACGCGGCTATGCCTCTGGGGATGCGAGCCTCGCTCACCGACATGGCACCGGGACCGAAGCGCGGCGAGACGGCGCGACGCGCCGCCCGCGACATGCATTTCTCGTAGGCAACGAGGGAGAGCAGGCCGGCGGACACCCCGCCGGCGAACAGACTTCCGTAGCCGAAGACCGGGCCGAGGCCGCCGGTGTGGTTATGCACGTTCCCGAGCGCCGCATTGATGGGCGCCCAGGCATGCGACAGCACGTCCCACACCAGGAACAGCAGGATGCCGACCGCGACGGCATTGAGAAACAATCGAAGGGAGGGCATCGGCCGCTTGATACGTCCGATGGGCAGGCCTAGCAGGATCGTCACGCCGGCGATCGAGCCAAGCAGCATCGTCTTCCACAGGTCCACGCGATTCTCCCATGTTAGGCATGCCTACCCTTACCTACGTTCGTGAACGAGCGCAAGTCCGGATTCAGAGACGGAGGCCCCCCCGAATGACCTTCTCCGTGCCTATCCCCTCGGCACCACTTTTTCACACCGCCGTGCTTCGGAAGCTATCCACAGCGGTTTCACCGTTAAGGCATAGGCGTGCCTGGCAATCTAGTAGAGGTGACGGCCTACGCCCCGACGCTAGCTGCGCCCGTGATCCGGGCCCGGCAGGTGGCCGCGGGACGCGTACTTCGGGCCGGGCAGGTGGCCGCCGGACGCGTACTTCGGGCCGGGCATCTCGCGGGTCGCGCTCCGGCGATCTCCGCATTGGTCGTGTTGGTAACCATCAGCGATTCCGTGACGCGTTGGGTGGTGAGCAACCCGGACGCCTGGGAACAGTGGGCCTCGACGAACCTCGTCAACCTGCACCGGCATCCGCTAACCGCCCTGTTCGCGAGTGCCTTCGTCTCGCCCGACGTCCTCGGAACAGATCTACTGATCCTGGCCGTCGCCGGAATCCTGTTGGAAAGCCGGGTCGGGTGGCGACGGACGCTCGGGGTCGCCGCAGCCGGGCACGTCCTCGCGACGTTGATCACCGAGGGCGCCGTGCTGTTGGCGATCCTCTCGGGTAATGAGGCCAGGCAGGCGGCCTGGCAGCTGGACGTCGGCATCTCGTACGTAACGTGGACGGTCCTCGGCGCATCCCTGCTGTTCGTGCCCCGCCCGTGGCGTGGCTACGCCGTCACCGCAGCACTCGGCTACCTCGTTGTACAACTCACCTTCACCTGGGATATGACGGCGTGGGGACACGTGACCTCCCTGGTAATCGGGTTGCTGAGCTGGCCGCTGCTGAAAGCGGCACCGAAACGCAACCGGGTCTGATTCCAGGTCTGATTCCACGTCTAATCCCAGGGAGGTCGGACACCTGCCGGCCAACTCGGATACTCTCGCGTCTTCCCCGCTGAGGTAGTCCAGAATTTCGCAATTTTGCTGCCATCTCAGGGGGGAAGCGCAAGGTGGCCGTGCTCAACCAGCTGCTGGACTGATGGTCCCTTGGCGTTGGTGGCGCGTTCACATGCTGGTGTCAACCTGAGGCGGTGTGTCGGAGCCGAGACGTTGTCAGGTACGCCCCGGAGCCGACCTCTCCCGCCGCACACCTCCCCCCCGTCGACCCGCTCGCCCCCGCCGCCGACCACGCCCAGGCCGCGAATCGCCGCCGGCGCTTGTGAGGCCGTCTACATGTACGCGGCCTTGCGGTGGCTGGTATCTCGCGACAGGTAAGCCGAACGGAACCCAACCATCCGATCCTTGCCATGAAGGGCCAGGTGTTCATCGTGCGTTGGCTCTTTGTTGAGCCCCGGCTCACGAGGTGAGGGTGAGCGCTGCCCAGGAACCGAGCAGAACGAGTGGCACTCCCCCCAAGCCCACCGTCGCAAAGGTCAGTGCGCTGATGTGCACTCCACGCGCACGGCAGCGCTCCCGCCACAGCAGAGTCGCCAGCGACCCCCACAACAGAACGAGCGGACCGGCGTTCGTGCCAATGAGTGCTCCCAGCAGCTGATTGGTGTGGCCGGCAGGAACCGCCGACTCGACCGCCAGGTAGGAGGGCAGGTTGTTGGCAACGTTGCTGGTCACGCCAGCCGTCGCGGTGGTCGCGAGGGTGGAGCGGCCGATGAGGTCGCTGAGCAGCCGGGTTCCTCCGTGCTTCGCCAGTGCGGCCACCACGAGGAACAGCCCCTCGGTGAGCACGAGGATTCGCCACGGCAACAGTGATAGCCGCAGCACGCTCGCGCTGCGTACGGCGAACACCACGACAGCCGCCGCGGCCCCTGCGAGGGCAACCGCCCATGGCGGCGCGCCCGCCAACACCCCGGGCGCGAGCGCCAGACACGCCGCGACACACACCCAGAACGTCCACGGATCCTGAGGTGGTTGCCGAATCGGTGGGTCGTAATGGGTCGTGATGTCGCGCCGAAAGACGAGCCCGAGGTAGATCACGCTGACGAGCACCGCCACCAACTCCGGTAGCGCCATCCGCCCGGCGAACGACAGCGCGCTGAGGTGGAGGTGACCTATCGCCAGAAGATTGGTCAGGTTGGAGACCGGCAGGAGGAGGCTAGCGGTGTTCGCCAGCCACACCGCCAGCAACGCGAATGGCAGTGTCCGCACAGCAAGCCGGTCTGCCAGCGTGAGAACCACCGGCGTCAGCAGCACCGCGGTCGTGTCCAGGCTCATCCCGACCGTGGTCAAGGTCCCGAGGACGGCGATCAACCCGTACAGCCGGAGCGTCGAGCCGCGCGCCAGCCGCGCGCAGATCCCGGCCGCCGCGTCGAACACGCCCGCCCGGTCCGCCAGCTCGGCCAGCACGGTGATTGCCAACAGGAACACGAGCACCGGGCCTGCCCGGGTAATCGCCACCGCATGCGCATCGGCGCTGGGCAGCCAACCGGTCAGAGCAACGACCACTCCGGCCACGCCGAGGACAACCCACATTCCGCCCACGCTCTCACACCACCGAGTGGCAGGCCGGACCGCGGATGCCGGAAAGGCCCAGCCCGGATCGGTCGGCTCAGCAGAGGACCAGTGCCGGCTCCGCGATCTCCACAGGGACCGTTCGGCGACGCTCAAATGCCAGGACGAGAATTGCGCTGGTCAGCAAGGTACAGGCAGAGATCGTCACCGCGACGTCGTGAATCACCACCGCGTAGAACAGCCATGCCAGCTGTGATCCGCAGCGCAAGGCCCACGCTCCCCTGGATACCGCCGAGCGCAGGCTCGGATCGCGGGTGAATGACGCGATCACCTGCGGCCACGACGAGAAGACCCCGATGCCGAACGCGGCCAAACCGAGCACAGTCGGAAGCGCCACCACCGCGACGAGTGACAGAGCGAGCATGGCCGCGACCAGCGCGCCCGCTCGAATCCGCCGAGGCGCCACGCTCGGCACGAGGAGCGCGATCATCACGGCACCGGTCACGATTATGACGTTGCCGGCGATCTGCGGAATCTCGTGGGTCCGCACTCCGTAGAGCAGCCAGGTGAAGCAGGACAGTCCGGTCAGCGACCACGCCAGCGAAGAGACTCCTGCCAGAGTGCGGTTACGGACGACCCGGATCATCTGCGGGATCACCATCGCGGCCCCGAGCGCCGCCCCCAGATAGCCAGAGACCATCGCCGCCTCGTGCAAGGCCGCGTGGCCGGCCTCGGCGCTCTGTATCGATAAAGACGCTCTCACATCTGTAACGATACAGTGGGAGTCAAGTATGATTGAAACGGAGCCCGAAATGCCCGCAGCACGCCCGACGCTGGACACGGTCGCGGCCGAGGCCGGCGTGTCCCGCATGACCGTCTCGAACGCCTATAACCGGCCCGATCAGCTCTCCGCAGCGACGCGCCAGCTGGTGTTGGACGCAGCGCGCCGGGTGGGCTACCCAGGCCCGGACCCGACCGGCGCTTCATTGCGCCTTCGTCGCACTGGAACCGTCGGCGTGGTTCTGACGGAGCGACTCCCGTATGCTTTCACCGACCCCGGCATGGTTGAGATCCTGCACGGGCTCGCTACCGAACTCAGCGAGGCACACATGTCGTTGCTGCTCGTTCCCGAATCCGGCTCCGCCGATGGCTCCCTCCTGCGGCACGCGATGGTCGATGCGCTCGTGCTGTGCTCGCTGCCAGCGGACGACCCCGCAGTACTCGCCGCGCAGCAACGGCAGGTGCCACTGGTCGTCGTGGGAGCGCCGCGACTGGCTCGTGTCCCGGTCGTGGGGGTCGACAACTTCGCCACCGCGGGGATGGCCGCTAGGTACCTGCAGTCACTTGGCCACACGAGGTTCGCCGTCCTTACCGCCGGTGCTTCCGGACCGGGTCGAATGCGGCCGGGGTTTCAGGACCGGCCGAATGGCTTTCAGCACGCACTGGTCGACGTCGATGCATCGAACGTCGTGGTCTACGCCGCGTCCGGGCACACTCGCGGGGCCGGAGCCGAGGCGATCGCCGAGATGCTGCGGATGCCGGCCTCGACCCGGCCCACGGCGCTGTTTGCCGTTACCGACGTTCTGGCTCTCGGGGCGATCGACGCGGCCCACGCTCAGGGGGTCGATGTGCCCGGCGAGCTGTCGATCATCGGCCTGGACGACATCGGTGAGGCGGCCACCAGCCAGCCAGCCCTCACCACCCTGCGGCAGGACCTGTTCGAGCAGGGACGGATCGCCGCTCGGCTGGCGATCCGGCAGATCGCAGGTGACGCCGTTCGGGCTCCGCGGATGCGCGCGGAGCTGATCATCCGAAACAGCACCGCCCCGCCCGGACACCGGGCGGTGAGCCCGACGCGTTGACACCCCTGAGGGCGATACTGCTGTCATGGCTTATAACGAAAAGCTCGCTGAGCGCATCCGAGAGGAAGTCGAGGGCACGGCCGGCCTGAGCGAGAAGCGGATGTTCGGCGGCCTGGCGTTCCTGATCAACGGGAACATGGCCGTGAGCGCCAGTGGCCAGGGCGGCCTGTTGCTCCGTGTGGACCCCCAGCGCACCGACGAACTCGTCCGGGAGCCCGGCGCACGGCGGTTCGAGATGCGCGGCCGGGAGATGGACGGGTGGCTGCGTATCGACGTCGACGACTCGACGACCGATGCCGAATTCCAAGGCTGGGTGAAACTGGGCGTGGCTTACGCCACGTCCCTTCCACCTAAGTAGTCCAAGGTGAGCGGCCGCGAATCCGAGCGGCCGACATCGACCTGGTGGCTCGGCTCAGGGTCCGATAGCACCATCCCGCTGGGGGCGCCCGGCGGCGCCCTCGGCCGTCTTCCCGTCGGTGGACTGGCTCGACCATGCGGCAGGTTCCGCGTGGCGCTGCCGGACGAGAGCCAGCGCGGCGAGGCCAGCCAGCACGCCGGCGAGGCCGGCGACGAGAAATGCCGCGTCGAGGCCAGCAGCAAAGGCGCTATGAACCGCTTCCAAAATATGGCCGCGTTGAGCCGGCTGGGCGGCGCCGATCACTTGGCGGGCCTGCCCGCTGGCCAGCGCGCGCGCCACTGTTGCAGGGTCGAGTATCCCCGCCGCCTGGAGGCTGTGGGCAGCACGCGAGGCAAAGACGCTCCCGAGGACGGCGATGCCGAAGGCGAAGCCAAGCTGTCGGGCCGAGTTCACCGCCCCTGCGGCCATGCCACCGCGGTCGGCTGAGACCGCGCCCATGGCAGTAGAGCTGAGAGTCGGGGTGGCGAGGCCGACACCAACACCGCACACGGTGAACCCGGCGACAAGGGCGGCCCAGCTCGAACCCTTTCCCAGCAGCAGGGCCGACAACAGCGCCCCACCGCCGACGAGGAGCAGCCCACCGCCGATGATCGGGCCGGGCGCAGCTGTATGCAAGAATCGACCGATCATCGCGGAGACGAGAAAGGCGGAGGCAGACAGCGGCAGTCCGGCCAGGCCGGCGGCGATCGGCGACAGGCCGAGGAGCGACTGCAACCAGATAGAGGTATAGGTGAAGTAGGCGAACGCGGCAAAGTTCACCAGGAGCGCCGCGATCATGACCCCGACGAACGAGCTGTTACGAAACAACGACAGGTCCAGCAGAGCGTGATCACTGCGCCGCTGGATGGCGATGAACGCGGCGAGGGACACTGCACCCGCGGCGAGCAGGCCGAGCACCCGCGCGGACGCCCAGCCGTCACTGCTAGCCCGAATCATCGCGAACGTGAGCGCGGCTGTCGCGACGGTGAATGAAACAACGCCAGGCACATCCACGCGGCGATCCAGAGATCCCCGCGCGCCGGACAGGACCGCCAAGGACAAGGCGATCGCCGCGATGCTCACCGGGATGTTGACGAAAAAGATCCATCGCCAGGACAAACCCTGCGTGAGCAGGCCGCCCATGATCGGGCCGAGCGCCGCCGACGCCCCGGTGACCGCTCCCCAGACGCCGTAGGCGATTCCCCGTTCACGCCCCCGATAGGCGCTGTTCAGCAATGCGAAGGTGGTCGCGAACATCGCTGCCGCGCCCACTCCCTGAACCGTGCGGGAGGTGACCAGCACAGCGGGATTGGGCGCGACACCGCAGGCGATCGACGACAGCGCGAACAGGCCCAGTCCGGCGATGTACACGCGCCGGTGGCCGATGATGTCGGCGCCTGACCCGGCGCCCATGAGCAGGGCTGCCAGGGACAGGGCGTAGGCGTCGATGACCCACTGCAAGGACGAAAACGAGGTGTGCAGATCAACGGCCATCCGGGGCAACGCAACGTTCACGATCGTCACGTCGACCAGGAGCATGAAGGTGCCCAGGCAGATCGCAACGAGCGGCCACCATCTGCGCATCGCGGGCTCCACTTCGACGTCTAGGCGCCAGGGCGTTTAGGCACCCACCATACGGTCGAAGATCACCGGATCGTGCGCGGGCATCACTATCGCGGCGCCCGCGGCGCGGACCTCCGTGAGGCGGGCGTGGTTAGCGGCAAGCCTCGATCGATCCTGTCCGACCACCCACTCGAACGCCTTGATGGTGCGACGGCTCGCGCGGTCCTCGGCCGAGTCCGCCGCGATCGCGATCGAACCCCGATCGAATGCCGCGTCGCCCGCATGCAACAGCCAGCCGCGATCGCCCGCGTCGACACCGACGAGCGCGTGCCCACGTGTGTGTCCGTTCATGGGCACGAGAGACACGCCGTCCACCCCGACGATGGGATAGGCAACCTGGAAGCCCTGCCAGGGTTCGCCGCCGCCGGAGTAGGTGTGCACCTTCGGCCCATGGCTCCACTGGATGCTGCGGTAGCGACGTCGTTCCTCGCGAGTCGGCGGATCGTTGGCGGCGTCGAGTTCAGTGGCCGTGGTGTGCACCGTGGCGTGCGGGAAGTCGCTCAATCCACCGACGTGGTCCAGGTCGAAGTGAGTCACGACGATGTGCCGCACGTCCGAGCGGGCATAGCCGAGCGCTTCGATCTGGCGGGCAGCGGTCTCCGACTCGTCGAACCGCGCCCTGAGCAGAAACCGCGCCGGGCCTATCCGCGAGTGATCTGCGCAGTCGGCCAGTCCAAGGCCCGAATCGACCAACACCAACCCGTCGTTCGACTCGCACAGCAGGACGTGGCAGACGATTCGTCCGACGATCAGTGGCATCATCGTGCCGCAGTTCAGGTGGTGGACTCGCATCCCGGAACTGTCGCACGTCTCGGCATTCCGGTCGCCTCGGAAATCAGTGGAGCGCGGGCTGCTCGACGGGCAGAACTCAGGCGTCGCGGCGGTTGAGTATGACCGCGCCGGCAATGAGGGACGCCACTGCGTAAAGGGCAGTGACGCCGATCCCGGCCCATGGGCTGAGCATGTTCGGGTCGGGATTGATGGTGGTCAGGATCTGTGAGCCGGCGTTGAGCGGCAGGTACTTGCTGATGTCGGTCGAGTACGGAGTGGGCAGCGCGTTGGCCAGCAGCGGTGCGACGAGCACGATGCCGAACAGGGTGGCGATCGCCCCAGCGGTGTTGCGGATCAGGAATCCCAGCCCGACGCCGAGCAGACCGATCAGGGTGAGATACAACGCGGCCCCGATGATCGCGCGCTCGGCTCCGGGGGTGCTCAACGTCGCCTGGGCGTGGGTGCTCGCCTGCGCCTGCTGCCCGAGCAAGAACCCGATGAACGCCGCAACCACCGAGACGACGAAAACGACCACGGCGAACACGAGTGCCTTGGCGATTAGGACTGGGTACCGGTGCGGCACAGCCGCTAGCGACGAGCGGATCATCCCGGTGCTGTACTCGCCGGCGATCACCAGTACCCCGAGTACGCCGATCGCGAGCTGCGCCAGGAAGACGCCGCGCAAGCTGATCTGAGTCGCATCGAAGATGATCTTTCCGTTCGGGCCGATGCTGTCCTGCATCCGATGCGCGTGCAGCCCGCTGAACAGGGTCCCGAGACCAACCACGATCAGGACTGCGGCGAGCAAACTAAACCAGGTCGACCGCAGGGACCGGAGCTTGATCCATTCGGAGCGGATGACGCCCAGCTGGGTTACCCGGCCTGGCCCCAAGTCCGACCGGCTCAGGATTGTCGGCGCTGTCATCGCGGCCCTCCTGTGGCCGCAGGCTGTGCCGCGGCGTCGGTGCTGCCAGGCGTGGCGCCGTGGAACTCGACAGCGTCTCGGGTCATCTCCATGAACGCCTCTTCCAAAGTCGCCTCTTGGGGAGTTAGTTCGATCAATGCGATTGCCTCTCGCGCGGCTACCTGGCCGATCGCTGCGCTATCCATGCCGCTGACCTGCAGGGCGTCGGGCCCGATTCGATGCACATCTCTGGCCGCACCGGCCAGCAGCGACGCCAGCCGGTCCGCCTCTCCCGTGCGCACCAGCACGGCTGCTGCGGTGGCCCCGCGAATCACATCCGCGACCGTGCCGGCAGCGATGAGCTTTCCGCGCCCGACGACGATCAGCTCGGTGGCCGTCACCGCCATCTCGCTCATCAGGTGCGAGGAGACGAACACGGTGCGACCTTCAGCCGCCAGTGCTTTGAGCAGGTTGCGGATCCACAGGATTCCCTCTGGGTCCAGGCCGTTCACCGGCTCGTCCAGGAGCAATACGCCGGGATCCCCCAACAACGCTGACGCGATGCCGAGGCGCTGGCCCATGCCGAGGGAGAACCCGCCGACCCGCTTGCCTGCAACGTCCTCCAGACCGACCATGGCGATCATCTCGTTCACCCGCCGGCGCGGAATGTTGTTGGTAGCCGCCATCGCCAGGAGATGGTTGCGGGCCGAGCGACCGGTGTGCACCGCACGCGCTTCAAGCAGGGCGCCGACCTCACGCAGGGGCGCGGGATGATCGACATACCGCCTGCCGTCAATCAACGATCCGCCGGCGTTCGGCCGGTCCAGGCCCAGCAGCAGTCGCATCGTCGTCGACTTCCCCGACCCGTTCGGGCCGAGGAACCCCGTCACCGCCCCTGGCCGCACCACGAAGGTTAGGTCATCGACTGCCGTCTTCGCTCCGTAATGCTTCGTCAAGCCATTGGCTTCGATCATGACGCCCGCCGCACGGCAATACCCAGCCACCTGATCATTGCTCGACCATAACTGCCGCCACGGGGGTGCTTCGGATCTTCACTGCGGAAGCACAGCCGCGCATTGTTCGCACCAGGAAGTCATTAGCTCGCATGGGCACATCTTTCGCGCCCCACGGTGGCGCAGCATCGGTGGCTACCCTGATGCCGACCCTGAATTCGGCAGACTCCGAAAACCGATGCGCAATTACACGTTGCAGATGTCGACGCGCGCGGCGGGAGCGCTCCATAGACTGGGACGGTTACTGACGAGATCGAAGCGAGAGGGGCCATGGGTCACCTAACGCAAGACGATCGCCACGCCCATCGCGTCGATGAGCACCTCGATCAGCACATTGGCATTTTCTCCAAGGTCTCGCACGAAGTCTCGGAGTTCTTCGGAGGTCACTCCCACGATGCTGCCGAACAGATCGACGACGCGCTGGAGGCCCACTCTGCCGGGCGACGTGCCCTGTTCATCAGCTTGGGTGGCCTAGGGCTGACCGCGGCAATCCAGGCCCTCGTCGTCGTCATGTCAGGGTCCGTCGCTCTGCTCGGCGACACCATGCACAATGTGGCCGACGCCCTCACCGCCGTGCCATTGCTCGTCGCGTTCACCCTCGCCCGCCGGCCGGCGACGAAGCGCTACACCTACGGCTACGGTCGCGCCGAAGACCTGGGCGGCTTGTTCGTGATCGCGATGATCACCATGTCCAGCGCACTTGCGGCGTATGAAGCGATCAATCGTCTCATTCACCCGCGCGCTGTCACGCATCTCTGGATCGTCGCCGGAGCCGCCCTGGTCGGGTTCCTCGGCAACGAAACCGTCGCTCGCTACCGCATCCGGGTCGGACGACAGATCGGAAGCGCCGCGCTCGTCGCCGACGGACTGCACGCCCGCACCGACGGATTCACCAGCCTTGCCGTCCTGCTCGGCGCCGGGGGCGTCGCTCTGGGGTGGCGAACCGCCGACCCGATCATCGGCCTTCTTATCACCGTCGCGATCCTGGGCGTGCTCCGCTCCGCCGTTCGCCAAGTCGGCGCGCGACTCATGGACGCAGTCGACCCAGGCCTCGTCGACGAAGCCATCACTGCAGTGCTTAGTGTCGAGGGCGTCGAGGAAGTCCGTGAACTTCGCATCCGCTGGATCGGCCACACCCTTCGCGCCGAGGTCGACGCCAGCGTGGACCCCGGCCTGACGCTGACCCAGGCGCACGACATTGCGCACCACGCCGAAGCGCACCTGCTGCACTACGTCAGCAGGCTCACGGCCGCAACAGTCCATGCGAGCCCGGCGGGGGCGCACGAGTGACGCGCTCTGCCGTCGTCCTGCCGAGGTGCTACTACTTGCTGGGCTGCGGTACGTGGCAGGTGATCTTCGGATTGACCCCGGCGTAATTCAGCGGCCCGGCGAGGACCGTCACCGCAATCGTCCCAGCCTTCGCGCACGACGTGCTCGAGTCGGAGAAGTAATGCCGCTGCGCCGTCGCGATCACGCCGATCACCAGCCAAATCAGGAGCACAACACTTATCAATCCCGATGTCGAGCGACCTCGGCGGCGACTCCCCAAAATCGTCATGCCGGAGAGATACCCGCCACTGCAGATCATTAAGCCGAACGGCGGCCCTACGTGACGCGCCGGCTCCCCACCGTTCACCGACTCAGTCGCCGAGTGTCACGCCAAGCGCCCCCAGGGGCCGACCTGGAGGATGCGACGACGACTGACACTCGATCTCGCCGCTAACGCTTCGTGAGTTCCTGCAGGATCCATCCATTGCCATCGGGATCGTCGAAGGTCACGAACGAGCCCCACGGCTGAACGTCGACCTCGCTGGCCTGCACCCCGTTATCGAGCAGGTGCTGCCGGGCTGCGGTCGCATCCGGGACGACCACCTGAACGCCGCGCTGAGTTCCCGGCTCCATCTGGGTAATGCCAGTGCCGAACGCGATCGAACACGCCGAACCTGGCGGAGTCAGCTGGACGAACCGAAGTTCTGCGTTCACCTGCTGGTCGTGGTCGGCATGAAACCCGATCTGGTCGACGTAGAACGCCTTGGCCCGGTCGACGTCGGTCACAGGGATGAGTATGAGTTCAATCTTCCAGTCCATGGCGGCACCGTATCTCGGGGGTCTGACAACCTCGATGTCTTGCGGCATCGCCGGTAGGTCAGCTTCGCGTCGTGGCTGGTCGCACGCTCTGCCGGCCCGTTAGCGCTCGCCGAGCTGGTCGAGGCAATACGACTCGGGGATCTTGTTCGCCGGATACGCCTCGTAGGTAGTCGCGAGTGTCCGGAGGCCAACCGCACGCTGATCGTCGGACAAGGCCAGCTACTACGAGTTCTCGAGGACTACGTCTCCCACTAGACCCAGCAGCGCCTACACCGAGGTAGAGATCTGCGGCCTCCGTCTCCCGGGCCAGCCCGCACCGACCGCGGCGACTCAACCGTTGCCCGTCATCCGATCCTCGGCGGCCCTTCCACGAATGCCATCTCGCGGCAGAGCCCGAACGGTGCGACGACGGTTTGGAACCCGACTAGTCCGGTTGACGACACCTTTGCATCGCCGCCGCGGCGCGATGCTGCACTAGTGCAAGGAGCCGCCGCAACCGATTCGAAAGGCACTACCGATGATTGGGACGGCCCGAGGAGCCGGGCTATGACCAGTGGTGGTTCCGATTCTGTCGCTGGCACTGGATCCCGCGGGACGCCTGCGGTCTGCTCTGCGATCGCTGACCATCCGTTCTGGTCGGAACGACGAAGTATGATATATAGGACAATCTATGATAAATCTCCTTGTAAGGTTTCTCGCGCGCATAAGGCTGAGAGGACGGAAGCTTCCGAGGCCGGGCGTAGCGCTCGTTTGCGTCATCGGCATGGTGGGAACCGTCCTGGCGCTGTCGAGCGACCCGGTCGCTGCCGCCGTCAGTTATCCGCCAGCGCCACTGCTGAACGCCGACCTGCTGTCCACTGCAAGCGCCCTCTTGAATTTCGACTCCGGGATCTTCGCCGCCACACCCACCGAGCACACCGCGCTCACCGATCTTGAGCAGCGGGCGGTGACCAACACTCTGAAAGACCATGGGCTGACCGACAGCGATGCCGCCGCCGCACAAACTTGGGGCCGCAACGACGCCCTCGCCGAGCTTTATGCCTTGATCCTGGATGCCATCAATACGCCGGTAGGCCAACGGACAACCGACCAATCCGGGGCCGTTGCGTGGTTCACGTCAGTCGTTCAGCGGCAGCAAGTCCAGTCCGCCAACAATGCCGGCTTAGAGTACGCAAAGTGGGCGGGGCTAGGCGCGACGAACTACGAGGACTTGCTAGCCACCAATCCGACCGAGGCGCAACTACAAGCGTTCCTGTCCCCCAACCCGCGGGCCTTCACTTCTGGCGAAAATCTCAACACGCCATCGTCGACGCGCAACGAGGGATACTGCGTCTACGTGTCGCCGTCAGGTGCGTCGTCTCCCTACGCTGACAATATCTACGGCAGTACCGCCAGCCAAACCTGTTATACGCCCTGCAGCGACCCCACCGTGTGCGAGCCGGCCGCACCCTCATACGGCCAGTTCGTCGATTGGGGCACTGCCGACGCAGACGACGCCCTGCTCGGCTCGTCCGCTGCCAACTTGCCCGGCGCGGCGGTCGGGATGAGCGCCTCGCTTCAGTTCGGCGTCCCCGCCGCGGCATTCGGAGACGGCGCCGTGCTCACCGCTGGAGCGTTGTCCACGCTGTCCGTCGAGACGCTCGATGCCGTCCAGGCTGCCGCCGGGCCCTTAGTGTTCGCTTCGATCGAAGGCTCAATCGTAGGCTTTGTTATCGCCGCTCTCGCCGGGGCCGTCGTCGAGGCCGTCAATGTCTTCCAGGCGGCGGCCCTGCCGGGGCAACTGGCTACCTTGATCGCCCAGGCCCCCACGACCGTGCCCGACCTCAAGGCGATGAGCAGTGATACCAAGGGCGGGGCGGCAGAACTGTTGTCGTTATTCCTCTCGGCCACTCTGCCTCAACCGTCCCTGTCGACGTGCAACAACGACTCGGTCACCGTAGGCGGCAGCGGCGCGGTGCCTCCGGTGCCATGCCTGAACGCGACCGCGATCCCGGCCCAGGCCAGCTCAGATCCTGAGTTCAACGTCACGCGCAAAGGCAGTCAAACAACGGACGTGACGCCCACGATCTCCTGGGCCGACGCCGGCGGAAAATCCAACAACACCGCGTATTTGAGTGGGAACTGGTTCGTCGACAGCTCCACGCCGCAGGCCGGCGGCGCAAGCACCACCACCCAGGATCTGGAGATCACCTACACCGATTGGAACGGCCACGAACAGACGGCTTGGCTGATCGACCAGAACGGGAGCTATTCGTTCCTTACGGTGCAGCAACAAGCGACGGGCCTCGACCCCAGCACCTGCAAAGCTAACGGCACGTGCGCCTCGGCGACGAGCATCGACTATGTCGGTACAGACGGTAACGACTACACGGCGTCGGTGTCCCCGCCTCCGGCCGCCCCCAACGCGCCTACGCTGCTCACAGCGATCTCGACCTCCAGCGACACCGGCATCACCGCCACTTTCAGCGCCGCGACGTCAGGAGTCACGCCGAGCAGTTACACCCTCACGGCGACCAACACCACACCGCAACGGTGTTTACTGTGCCCTGCACCACCCGGACCCGTGAGCCAAACCGGTACCGCCAGCCCTATCACCGTCAGCGGCCTCGTTGCTGGAGACACCTACTCGGTGACAGTGACGGCCGCCAACGCGGTCGGCGCCCCCAGCCCCGCATCAAATGCCATTACCGTGGTGCTCAGCCTGCCCGGAGCGCCCAGCGCTCCTCGCAATCCAGTCGCAGTGGCCGGCCCAGGCCTTGACCAGGTAACCATCACCTTCGACCCTCCAGCATCCAGCGGTGAGAGCCCCATCAGCGGCTACACCGTGTCGTCGACCACACCATCACAGGTCAAGCCTTACAACCAACCTGACACCGCGACTGGCGCCACCAGTCCCATTACCGTCACGATCGGCCTGCTCGCAACGCCCAATCCGAGTTACCAATTCACCGTGACCGCCACCAACGCCCAAGGCACGGGCCCAGCGTCGAAAACGACCAACGCCGTTAGCATCGCAGCCCCGCCGGGGCCGCCGACCGGCGTCTCAGCGGTGGCCGGCAACGCACGCGCAACCGTGGCATTCACCACGCCCGCATCTAACGGGGGCAGCACCATCACCGGATACACGGTGACCGCCGCCGACCAGACCAACCCCGCTCACGGCGGACAGACCGCAACCGGCTCGAACAGCCCCATCACCGTGACCGGCCTGACCAACGGCGACAGCTACACCTTCACCA
>JALYIL010000039.1 GCA_030775825.1 Actinomycetota bacterium | reverse complement strand
GTGATCGAGGTCGGCCGTCCGGTGGCTGCCGAGACCGAACTCACATACTGCGTGATGGCCGCGGCAGACAGGTTCCCGGAGGCGAGGTACAACCCGGCGGCGCGCGCCTGGTCAAGCGTCGCGTGCTCTGCTCGCTGGGTCACCGCTGAGTTGAGCAATACCCCCACCGGAATGGCGAATGCCAGCACGACGACCGTCGTCACCCCCACGACGAGCAGCAGGATGCGACGTCTCACTGCGGATCCTGTGCCAGCTGGTCGCGGTGGTGACTGCCGGGCGGAGCCATCATCCGCACGCCGACACCACGCACGCTGTGCAGGTAGCGGGGGGCGGCCGCGGTCTCGCCCAGCTTGCGGCGCAGCCAGGACAGATGGACGTCCACCGTGCGGTCCGAGCCACCCCACGCCAGTTGCCAGACCTCGGCGAGGAGGTCGCGCTTGGTGACCACGTCGCCCGCGCGGCGGGCCAGGGCGAGTAGCAGCTCGAACTCCTTGCGCGCGAGCTCGACCGGCTTGCCGTCGACCGACACCTCGTAGCTACGGGTATCGATGACCAGGCCGCCGACGGTGATCACGGGGTCCTCGTCGGTTCGGCCGGTGCGCCGCATCACGGCCCGGATCCGGGCGGTCACCTGCGCTGCGGTGAAGGGCTTGATGATGTAGTCGTCGGCTCCCAGATCGAGCAGGCGCACCATCTCTGACTCGTCGTCGCGGGCCGTGGCAACGATCACCGGGACGTCGCTGACGGCTCGCAGCATCGACAGCACGTCGGCCCCGTCGATGTCAGGTAGGCCCAGATCGAGCAGCACCACATCTGGCTTCTGTTCGACCGCGGCGCTGAGCGCGGGCATCCCCGATGCGACCGCTGAGACCGCGTGCCCCTGGTCCCGAAGGGCGCGGGTGAGCGCGGTCCGGATCGCCGCGTCGTCCTCGACGAGCAGCACCTGTGCCATGGGCGCGACGGTACCGGGATACTGGTTAACCGTGGGCTATGCAGACTAGCAGGACTTTCGTGGCGACCGGTCAAGTCGGGTTCTTCGATCCCAGCCTGAGCGTGCGCCGAACCCGCGTACAGGCCGGCTGTCAGGACTGCCGGCTTATGACGTCGGGCGTTGCCCGTCGCGTGCGTGCAGGTAGAGGTTCATAAGTGCCAGGCGGCGGGGTCGGGCGACCAGCTCCTCGCCGTAGTAGGTCGCGGTCTTGACCCGCCTGGCAGTCGCGCGGTCGTACGCGCCGTGCGACTGCTTATCAAGCCATTGATATTCCTCGACAATGAAGCCGCCGGTGCCGCAGGCAGGGTCCATGATGGTGACCTGCTTGTGCCCGCGCGGGTCTTGCTTCATTAGCCGGACTATGGAACGGAGGAGCGGGCGCGGGGTAAAGTACTGGCCTGCCTCCTTCTTGCGCTCGGCGGCGGACTTCTCGAGCAGGCCCTCGAACGCCGCCGCCTCCGCTCGGAAGTTCTGGGCGATCAACTCCTGGAGGCCCCCATAGCCGCGTGCGATGCGACGGATCCCGAGGAGCGTGTCGACGCGCGAGTCGTGCGGCTGACTGACCGGGCTGCTGCATCGCAAAGCCTCCTCCGGTCCCAGCCGCGTGCAGTCGCTCGTCCACGATCTGAGCGCCATCGGGGCCGTCCGCGCGACTTGATTTCCGGCCTGGCCTTCGCCGCCGGCAACTGGATCGCCGATCTGGTGTGTCTGTTCGCGTGCTTGCAGGCGGTGGGCGCCAACGCCGCGACCTTCACCCTCGCCCGCGTTGCGTTCGTGGCAGGAAAGGCCAGTGCGAGCGTGTCACTACCCGGCGGCCTGGGACTCGCTGACTTCGCGATGATCCCCACCTTCACCCACGGAGGCCTGAGCACCTCCGCCGCGACGGCGGGGTGCTGCTGTACCGGCTGATCAGCTTCGTGCTGATCGTCGCCATCGGCTGGCTGCTCTTCGCGGGCACCTGGTACGCCGACACGCGGCGCCCGGTTCGTCATCCCAGCGGATGACCGGCCCCCCCGCAGAGACACCTCGGCGGGAGGACGCGCTGACGCGCCGAGCTTCCTAGGCTGAACTGGTGACTAATCAACTGGAGGACGCGTGATCAAGGCCGAGAATCTGACCAAGCGCTACGGGGACAAGGTGGCTGTCGACGGATTGTCGTTCACCGTGCGCCCGGGTGTCATCACCGGCTTCCTGGGTCCCAATGGGGCCGGCAAGTCCACGACGATGCGGATCATTCTGGGGCTGCACTCCCCCACCTCCGGGTCGGTCACCGTGAACGGGAAGCCCTTCCCCGAGCACCGACGCCCGCTTGCTGAGGTCGGAGCGCTGCTGGAAGCCCGGGCGGTGCACACCGGACGTTCGGCGCGCAACCACTTGCTGGCGATGGCGGCCACGGCCGGCATCGGGGTGAAGCGGGTCGACGAGGTGATCGGCATGGTCGGACTCAGCGACGTCGCGGGCCGCCGCGCGGGCGCATTCTCCCTGGGTATGGGGCAGCGGCTGGGCATCGCCTCGGCGTTGCTCGCCGACCCGCAGACGTTGATCCTCGACGAGCCGGTCAATGGGCTCGATCCCGACGGCGTGCGGTGGATCCGTAACCTGCTCAAGGGACTCGCTGGCGAAGGCCGCACCGTGTTCCTGTCCTCGCACCTGATGAGCGAGATGGCGCTGACCGCCGATCACGTGATCCTGGTGGGCAAGGGCAAGTTGCTGCGCGACCAGTCGATGGCCGACTTCATCGCGGCGGCGTCGTCGGACGTCGTTCGGGTCCGCTCGCCGCAAGCTGATCAGCTCGCGCCGCTGCTGGCCGGTGCCGATGTCACCGTGCGCAACATCGCGGAGCAGACGCTGGACGTGCAGGGCGTCACCAGCGACCGCATCGGGGTGACGGCCGCCGGCGCAGGGATCACGCTGTGGGAGTTGGCCACCCAGGCAGCCTCGCTGGAGGAGGCCTACATGGCTCTGACCCAGGACTCGATGGACTACCGATCCAACCTCGCGCTCACGAAGGATGCCGCATGAGTACTGCCACGATCGATGCGACCGTTGCCCTGAACACCCGGGTGGGCGTGGACAGCAAGCCCGTGACCTTCGCGCGCGCGGCGAAGGCGGAATGGGTCAAGTTCCGCAGTCTGCGTTCGAGCTGGGCGGTGCTGGGCGGTGCTGTTCTCGGCGTGCTGTCCATCGGACTGGTGGTGGCCTACAACACCCGAAACGTCACCGCGAACCAGGATCCGGTTGACTTGGCCCCCTCTGCGACCTTGCAGGGCTACCTGCTGGGTGAGCTGCTGATCGGCGCCCTCGGCGTGCTGTTCGTGTCGAGTGAGTTCGGCACCGGGATGATCCGCTCGACCCTCGCCGCGGTCCCGAAGCGTCTTCCGGTGCTGTGGGCTAAGCTCGCGGTGTTCGCCGCGGTCGCCGCGGTGGCGATGACCGCGATCACCGTCGTCACGTTCGTCAGCGCGCAAGCGCTGATCGGCCACTACCGCACGGGGTACTCCCTGTCCGATTCGGGTGTGTGGCGGATCGTCCTCGGCACCGGCCTGTACCTGACGCTGGTCGGTGTGATCGGGGGCACGATCGGCTGGCTCGTGCGGTCCACCCCCGGCGCGTTGGTCACCTTCTTCGCGCTCTTCCTCGTCCTGCCGGTGTTCGGCAGCATTTTCGGATCTGTGGGCAAAGATGTCGCGCAGTTCCTGCCGTCGCGGGCCGGCGCGGCATTCATCAGCAGTAACCCAGCGTCCCCGAGCCTCAGCGCGGGGGCCGGCCTGCTCGTGCTCGTTGGGTGGGTCGGCGGGGGCATCATCCTGGCCGCAGGCTCGTTGCGCCGCCGCGACGCCTGAGCTGGCAGGCTGATGGCATGTGCCCGCGCCGCACCCCCGTGAGGCCAGCAGCACGTCCGCTTCTCGCGGACGTGCTGCTGGCCCTTGGCATGGTCGTGGCGGCGGTCTTGTTCGACACGTTCGGCCACGACTACCGCAGCGCTGCCGCACCGTTGTGGGACGTGGTGCTTGCCGCGCCGCTGGCCCTTCGGCGCCGGGCGCCAGCCACCGCCGCGGCCCTCATCGCCGCCATCTGCCTGGCGCAGTGGCTCAGCGACGTCGCGGCCAACGGCGATCTCGTCGTGTTGATCATGCTGTACTCGCTGGGCGCCTGGGAGCGGCGCCGCTGGTTGCTTGCGGCAGCCCTCGTCGTGGCCGAGACCGGCGTCCTCATGGCCGTGGTGCGATGGGCCCCGGGAACCCACCAGTGGTTGGCGGCCCTGATGGCCACCGGCACCGTCACCGCCGCCTTGGTGCTCGGTCTCTACGTGCGCACCCGGCGGGCGTACCTGCTCTCCATGATCGAGCGCGCCGAGACCGCCGAACGTGACCGGGACCGTCAGTCCCGGATCGCCGTGATCGAGGAGCGCGCCCGGATGGCGCGCGAGATGCATGACGTCATCGCCCACAGCCTGGCGGTCATGATCACCCTCAACGACGCCGCCGCCGCTCTGGCCGTCGCAGGCACGGTCCGCGACACCGTTACCCAGGCCTCCGACGTCGGGCGTCAAGCGCTGGCCGAGATGCAGCGGATGCTCGGAG
Source organism: Actinomycetota bacterium (assembly GCA_030775825.1). Classification (GTDB taxonomy): domain Bacteria; phylum Actinomycetota; class Actinomycetes; order Mycobacteriales; family Jatrophihabitantaceae; genus JALYIL01. The sequence goes on along the minus strand of JALYIL010000039.1, from coordinate 6,451 downwards.
TGCTGCGCGGTGCGGGGCCGGCGGATCTGGTGCCCCAGCCCGGCACGGCGCAGCTGGCGGACCTGATCGCCATCGTCAGATCGGCTGGCCTGTCCGTGGAACTGGCGATCTCCGGCGACCCTGCCGAACTGGCCCCGACCACCCAGCTCGCGATCTACCGGATCGTCCAGGAAAGCCTTACCAACGTGCTCAAACACGCCCGCAAGGTCGTGCGAGTGGCCGTGATGATCACCTACCGCGATGATCACGTCCGCGTCCGGATCACGAACGACGGCGAACCCGGCGCCCGGCAGGAAGGTGCGCCACTCGGACACGGCTTGGCGGGCATCCGCGAACGGTCGGCCCTGTACGGCGGCGAGTTCCACGCCGGCCCGATCGGCAGCGGCGGCTGGGAGGTCCTCGCCGACCTACGGCTCAGTGACCCCGCCGTCCCGGCATGACCATCAGGGTTCTGCTGGCCGACGACCAGGCGCTGCTGCGCCACGGCTTCAAGCTGATCATCGATGCGCAGCCCGACATGGACGTGGTGGGAGAGGCGGCGGACGGGGCACAAGCCATCGTTCGGGCGGCAACGCTGAAACCGGACGTTGTCCTGATGGACATCCGGATGCCGGGCACGGACGGGATCGACGCCACCCGCCACATCGCCGCCCAGCAGCCGGAGGTGAAGGTGTTGATCCTGACCACGTTCGATCTCGACGAGTACGCCTTCAATGGGTTGCGTGCCGGAGCCAGCGGATTCCTGCTCAAGAACGTGCGGACCGAGGAACTTCTCGCGGGCATCCGCACGGTGGCTAGTGGTGACGCCGTGCTCGCACCCAGCACCACCCGCCGGCTGCTCGACACCTACGCCGGCACCTTCCAGGCCGGGGCGATGGGCGCGCCGCCGCAGGATGTTCTCGCGCGGCTGACCCAACGCGAGCGGCAAATCTTCACCGAGTTGGCGGCCGGCAGCACCAATCACGAAATCGCCGCGCGCTTCACGCTCTCCGAAACGACCGTCAAGACGCACGTCGCTCGAGTCCTCGCGAAATTGGGTCTGCGCGACCGGGTCCAGGTCGTCATCTTCGCCTATGAGAACGGATTCTCGAAGCCAACGCCCTGAGGGCCACCCACGAACCGCCGCCCGCGGCAACCTCGACCGCCGGCTGCTGCCACGGTGAGGACTTCTCGCAGAAGAACACCGGCATGCCCAGCGCATCGGCGACGTCGGCGTGCAGCGTCATCTCCTACCCCTGATCCCAGGTCAGCGACCGGCGCAGATGCGTCGACACCACGCTCATCGCCTGGACAGGTGCGTCGTGGACCGCCTCGGCGGTGTGCCGCCCTTCCGGCAGATGCAACATGATCGTGAAGCGCTTGAGCGCTCGACTGGTCGTACGTCATTCCTGCCGCGACTCGCCGAGTGTGAAGCGCAGCTTGAGCGAATCTCCGACTGGATGCTTGAGATGGCCATCTCGCTGGAGGCGGCCGACGACGACCCCTGGGGAGACACCGATCCGTTCAGCGAAGGCGCTTATGGCGTCGAGGGAGTGCAGGGTCGACAGTTCGCTGGCGTATCGCGGCGGTACCAATAGGTCACGGGCAAACTGGTCCGCTTCAGCTTCCTTGGAGCCGTGAGCTTCGTGGTCGGTCTGTCCGTCGGTGATGAATGCGTCGCGCCTGCCATGCAGCAGGACATGCGCGAGTTCGTGGAACACGGCGAACCACAGCTGGTCGTCTGTCCCGAATCGACGTGAGAGCTGAACTACTGGTCGGCCGTGGACCCATCGGGCGGCGCCTGAGCACCGCGCACCAGTGATCTCGGGAACGAAGACGAGCGCGACGCCGCACTGGGCGACAAGGCTCACCAGGCGTTCGGCGAAAACCTCGGGGTCATCTTCGCGCGTGAGTACGCGGAGCTGCGGCAATGTCGCCCGCAGCCGAGAGGCGTCGAACGGGGCGACGTTGAGCGCGTCAGCCTCCAGCTCGCCGATCCGGAGCCATGCCGCCACAGCCGCGGGATCTACTTGGTACGCGCGGGACTGCTTGAGAGCAGCTGCCTGCGGCCCAAGCCAGAGCCGCCGCCATGCTGCCGGGTCTGAGACGCCGAAGAACTCCAGGAACTGGCGCATCACGCCAGCCTTGTCGCGCGACGATGCTGTGAGCAGTCCGAGTTTGCGCAGCTGCTTGACTGGCATCTCGGTCAGGAACTCGCTCTGTGCCTCCATTTCCTTGGCGCGCTCGACACGTTCCCGGTCGTCCTGATACAGCGATTCAAGGTTGTTCCAGGTTCGGGCCGGAATGCCGGTGACGATTTCGAGCTTGGCTGCGGTCGCTCGCGTCAGAGGGACAGTGCCAGTGATGACCTGGCTCAGAGCCTTCTCGCTCATGTTCACCCGAAGCGCGAGTTCAGATTGACGCATTCCGCGCTCGTCGAGCCACTCCGCCAGCGTCTCGCCGGGGGCGACTGCGTAGTCCGGCTGGAACGAGCCTGGGATCGTCGAGTCGCTGGTCGTGTTGGTATTCATGTCCTCCTCCTTTCCTCAGCTCGGTGGGTATCGACGATTCCGGCGACGGTGACTGCTGTAGTGGCGGTCCAATCGATACCGCCGTGCTCGTCGAGCTGCGCTGGGGTCTGGGGGCGAACGAGCAGGCGTTGCGGATGGACGAGGTCGGCGGACAGGTTCCCCTTCAGGTCGCCTGTCATGGCGTGCCATCGGCCAGGCAGCACGAACAGGTCGCTGGCACGATCAACCGCGCGCAGGGCCGCGATGCGCGACGTGATCTTGCGGGCGAGCTGCGGACCGTAGTTCCCCCGCAGCACAGCTTCGCTGGCGACCATTCGGGCGAGGTCCCAGTCGCGAACCCACCTCCATACCCTTTACCTCCTGGGTAAACGATACACCTTTCGGACCTCACCTGGGCTCGCTGCGTCTCGCGCTGTGAGTGCTCCGCCTGTTCGCGGGCGAGTGAGGCATGGTCGGCAGAGATCCGGCTTGCTTGACTCTCCGCGTGTACGTAATAGAATCCTTCTAAAGGCATCTAAGCAGTATTGTAAGGAGGTTTAGCATGGCTCGGCGGATGGTGGCTGTGACTCGCGCGTCTGAAGACGCGCTTGGGGTGCTGGCCAACCAGATCAAGGCCGCTCGTGCAGCGCGCGGGTGGACGCAGGTTGACCTCGCTGCGCGGGTCGGGATTACCCAGAAGACGATGTACGCCATTGAGTCTGGCTCGCCGTCGGTGTCAATCGGCAGTGTCTTCAACGCGGCGTTCACTGTCGGCGTGAACCTGTTTGGCCTTGAAGGCGCGGACCTCGCGCGCGCGCGCCGCCAAGGCGAGGACACTCTCGCGCTCCTGCCCGAGCGTGTCCGGAGGCCGATCGTGAAGGAGAACGCCGATGACTCGGCCTTCTGATGGCAGGTCCCCCGAGAATGCCTTCGTGTGGGTGTGGCTGCCAGGACAGACCCAACCTGTGGTCGCGGGACGCATAAATCGGATTGGCGACGACTACCGCTTCCTCTACGGCGATAGCTACCGTGCTCGCCCGGAGGCGATCAGCCTGTACGCGCCAGAGTTGCCGCTGAGACCAGGCTGGATAGACCCGCCTGAAGGCATGGAGATGGCAGGCAGTCTGTGGGATGCCAGCCCAGACTCGTGGGGCCAGCGGGTGATCATTGCGCGTCTCACCGGTAAGCAAGGACGCGAAGCCGAGGCCGTGAGTCTCGATCGCATGACATTCCTACTGGAGTCGGGGTCCAACCGTATCGGCGCGCTCGACTTTCAAGCCAGTTCGGCCGAGTACGTCGCCCGCAACGACGGCGCCACTCTCGACGAGATGCACACCGCAGCTCTGGCCCTTGAGGCGGGAGAACTGAGCCCGGCACTCGCATCCGCGCTCGTGCACGGCACGTCCGTTGGTGGCGCCCGCCCGAAGGTCACGCTCGTCGACGGCGACCGGCAGTTCATTGCCAAATTCACCATGTCCACCGACACCTACCCGATGGTCAAAGCTGAGGCCGCCGGCCTGGAACTTGCGCGCCGAGTTGGCATCGACGTGCCCCAATCACGCATCATCACCTCACTGGGGCGTGACGTTCTCCTCGTCGAGCGGTTCGATCGGCCTGGCGACGGGACGCGGCGAATGGTCGTGTCCGGACTGACGATGCTTGGCTACGGAGACTTCCTCGGCGCGCGCTACTCCTCCTATCCAGAGATGCTTGACGTCCTGCGTCAGCGCAGCGCGAACGGCGAGCGTCTTGGAAGACAGATATTCGAGCGCATCGTGTTCAACGTCGCCATAGGCAACATCGATGATCATGCTCGCAATCACGCCGCTTTTTGGGACGGGCGCCACCTCGAGCTCACTCCCGCGTACGACCTCGCGCCGCAACCACGTTCAGGCACCGAGGCGCGCCAGGCGATGGACATCGGTCGTAACGGAAGCCGTAACAGCCAGTTCTCGGTCTGTGTCGAAGCGGCGAATGACTACGGACTATCTCGCGAAGAAGCCCGTGACATCATCGATCACCAAGTCACGACCATCCGCGAGAACTGGGATGAGGTGGCCGACCTATCGCGTCTCACTAGGGTCGAGAAAGGCATCCTGTTCGGTCGGCAAATCCTCAACCCATACGCCTCCTACGGGCTCGAGCTGCGGCCCCAGACCACGCACAAGTAGACGATCGCCGACACCGACGCCGACGCCGACACCGACACGGACACGGACACGGACCAGTTCCTACGCGAACTCGCGATCAACCGGGAATTCAACCTTCCATAGTTGTATGTGCCCTCGAGGAGTGCCGTACGAAGCGGTGAGCTATGGAGCACGTCCATCGGATCGACCCGCCAATTCGCAGGTAGCGGCCCCCGCTCCATAGTTTGAGGGCTCTTCGGATTCTGGCGGGGTCTGGTGGTCACTGGACGACGATGGATCCGAGGACGCGCCAGTTGGGTTTGCCGGCGTAGAGCAGGGCGCGGATGCGGTAGTTGTCGAAGTTGCGGAACCCGTATCCGATTCGTTTGATGCGTTTGATCAGGTTGTTGAGTGCTTCGGTCGGGCCGTTGCTGACCCGGGTGAACCGTCCCCGGTCTGGCGACTGGTCTGAAGTCACGGGAGAGTGGTTATCGTGCCAGCACCGAGGAAGTATCCGGCCGAGCTGCGTGAGCGGGCGATGCGGCTGGTCCAGGAAGCCCGCGAACAGGATCCGGATCTGTCGCTGAACCAGGCGGTGATCCGGATCGGGCAGCGCACGGGGGTTAACGCGGACACGCTGCGGGGGTGGATCAAGCAGGCGGCGATCGATCGTGGTGAGCGGCCGGGGACGACGAGCAGCGACGCGTCGCGGATCAAGCAGCTGGAGCGAGAGAATCACGAGCTCAAACGCGCTAACGAGATCCTGTTGGCGGCCAGCTCGTTCTTCGCGCGGGAGCTCGACCCGCGTTTGCCGTGGTGATCGCCTTCGTCGACGATCACCGCGACCGGTTCGGCGTCGCGCCGATCTGCCGTGTGCTCACCGAGCACGGAGTGCCGATCGCGTCGGACTCCTACTACGCTCACAAGACCCGTGCTCCCTCGCGCCGGTCGACGCGTGATGCGCGGGTGCTGGCCGAGATCGAGCGGGTGCACGCCGACCCGCAGCTGGGCCGCGGCCTGTATGGGGTGCGCAAGGTGCACGCCGCGTTGGGTCGGCAAGGCGGCGTCGACGAGGCACCGGTGTCGCGGCGGTTAGTGGAGCGGCTGATGCATAGCGCCGGTATCCAGGGCGCTCGGCGCGGTCGGCGCTTCGTGACCACCAAGGCGGACAAGGCCGCGTCGCGTCCGCCGGATCGGGTGCACCGCGCGTTCACCGCCCTCGCGCCGAACCGGTTGTGGGTAGTCGACTTCACCTACGTGCCGACCTGGTCGGGCATGGCATTCACCGCGTTCGTCAACGACGTGTTCAGCCGCCGGATCGTGGGCTGGCGCACCGCGAGCAGGATGCCGACCGACCTTCCCCTCGATGCGTTGGAGATGGCGCTGTGGACCCGGCAACGCCAAGGCGTGACTGACGACAACGGTCGTCTCGAGGGCTTGATTCAACACTCCGATGCCGGGTCGCAAGGCGGATTCAACTGCCCGTCGCAACACCTCGATCGAGAGGTGGAAGCGTGGTTAGTGGTATCGGTGCGAAGCAAGCGCGCGCTCGGGCGTATCGAGGGCAGATCCCGTCGCCGGGGGCGCCGACGGTGGCCTGGCGCGAGGATCGGGTCAGGTTCTGGACGGCTATCGCCCGCGGCGCGCGGACTGAGGACGCATGCAGTGCAGCGCGCGTGTCGGGGCCGGTCGGGTTCCGCTGGTTTCGCCACGCTGGCGGCGTGAACCCGTGTTTGCCGCTGACCGTGTCTGGCCGCTACTTGTCCTTCGCCGAGCGCGAGAGCATCGCGTTGCTGCGGGCGCAGGGCAACGGCGTTCGCGAGATCGCCCGCC
>JALYIL010000038.1 GCA_030775825.1 Actinomycetota bacterium | reverse complement strand
GGACCGCACTGGGTCACGACGCCGTCGCGCGGGCCGGTTCGGGGTTCCTGGTGGGGGCGCTCGTGGCAACGGCCGTGTTCGGCGCCCTGCTGGTGCGTGCCCTGGCGCGGTGGCGGATCCGACCGGTCGGGTTGCCATTAGGGTAGTGCCGGTATACGCCGGAGTTACTCACCTTCCAGGAGCGGTCCAGATGACGAATTCCTCGCCGACGCGCAACGCCCCCGTCTGGGTGAGCGCGCTACTGCTCGTGCTTGCGGTGGTACTGGTCGTGGTAGGCGTTATCTACTTCGCCGACACGGCGGGCAAGCTGCCCTCGTTCTTTCCCGGGCACCAGGCCGGCAGCGCCCACAAGCACACCAAGCACGGCATTGCCGCCATCATCGTCGCGGTGCTGGCACTGGCCGGGGCATGGATGGCCGGGGGCCGCAAGCGAGTCCGCTGACGACGGATTCGTCAACGCTCAGGACGTGACCTGAACCGGGGCGATGTGGTCGATGACCGGTGGCGGTGCCAGCGGCGGGATCAGGTGCGCGGATATCCAGGCGAACGCGACGGGTTCCTCGGCCTGCCACACCTCGAAGTTGTGGCCGCCGTGGCTCAGCGAGATCAGCGTGACCGACAGCGGAGACTTCGCCGCCGACGCCATCAGCTGCGCGTCGCGGCGCGTGGCCGGATCCTCCGAACTCGACATGAGCAGCAGCGCGATGTTCGGTGGGGGCAGGTGCTCGGCGCGCCAGATCGGCGTGTTCTCGTTCTGAAGCGCAACGTTGTGCCCGAACAGGTCACCGGTCTGGTGGTCGTGCGCGGGTTTCGCGGTACCGGCGATCGACACCGCCGAGGAGAACACGTCCGGATGGCGCATCGCGAGATTGGTGGCGCAGAAGCCGCCGCTGGAATATCCCATCAACGACCAGCCGGCGCGATTGGTGGTCGCCCGGAACGCGTGGGTGATTGCGGTGCGCACATCGGTGGTCAGGTAGGTGTCGACCGCGGGGCCGCCGACGACGTTCACGCATTGGGTGTCGCGGGGCCCGGCAACGTCCTGGCTCGGCATCACGGCGATGAACGGCTCTGAGCGGCCCGCGGCGATCTCGGCGTCGAGGATCTGCGCGACGTGCAACGAGTCGGTCCACGTCTGGGGTGTGCCGGGGGAGCCGGCGATCAGCTCGACCACCGGAAAACTGCGCTGCTGATAGGAGGGCATGCCGTACTGCATCGGCACGTACACCAGCGCGGATACGTTGCCGATGCCGCTGCGGATTCCGGGAATCGTGACCTTCGTCAGGACGCCCTTACCCCGGGCTGCCGCCAGTTGGCGCTGCAAGATCTGATCCTGATTTCCGGGCAGCTGCGCGGTGTGGGTGACCGAGTGCTTCTCGCCGAGCAACTCCAGCCACGAGGAGTAGAAGCGGCCGGAGTCGTTGACCAGTACCGCCACCAAGGCCACGGCCGTCAGCTGGGAGCCGAACACCAGGATGCCCCGCAGGGTCCAGCGCCGCCACGGCGCCCATCTCGAGGCCGAGTGACCGACACGATTCCAGAACACGAGCGCCAGGATCGGCATCGTGAAACACAGGACGAATGCGATCAGCACCGTCCATGGTCCCGTTAGTGCCAACGATCCACGCCCTCACACACATCACGCGATGACGGCTGCGTTGCCGTCCGTGATCTTTGGTAGCCCATTATCCACGATGTAGCTGAGACATCCGGGTAGCTCGCTGGCTGGTCGCTCAGGTGCGCGCGGTCTGGCTCGGGTGCTTCGCGGTGTCGCTAGGTGCGTGTGGCCTTGCTGGGGAGGGCTCAGCGCAGGATGCCGGTGTGGCCTAGGGAGTACCGGCCTGGAATGGGCCAGACACACAGGCCGTGGGGGCCGGAGCCAACCGGGATCTGGGCGATCAGGTGCCCATCGACGGTGCTGATTGCGTAGACAACGTTGTTGTAGCGCCCGGACAGCCACAAGACGGTGCCATCGGCGGAGATGTTGCCCATGTCGGGGCTGCCGCCCGGCAGGGCCCAGGTTGCTTCCGGTTTGCCGGTGGCCAGGTCGATAACGCTGATCGCGCCCCCGTCGCGATTCGTCACGAACATCCGCTTGGAGTCCCGGGATATGTAAAGCCCGTGGGCGCCGCTGCCGGTGTGTTGAAAGCTGATCACGGCAAAGGTCCGGGCGTCTATCGAGTAGATGCCGTTGGCGACCATGTCGGCGACGTAGAACGTCTTACCGTCGGGGGAGAGCTTCACGTCCTGCGGCATGCCGTGCGAGACGTGTTGCAGCGGGACGTTCTGCAGCAGCTTGTGGGTCGCGACATCGATCACCGCCATCTGGTTGGCGAATTCGCAGCTGGCGAGCATCTTCGTGCCGTCGGCCGTGAAGTCCAGGTGGTCGATGCCTTCACACGAGCCGATGGTGAGCGAATCGTGCAGGACCCAGGTGTGCGGGTCGTAGAACGCGAGCCGCCGGAAGTACTCCTGCACCACAACGGCGTACTGGCCGTTCGGGGTGAAGTACATGTTGTATACGTCGTCGATCGGGATCTGTGCTCCCGGCTTGCCCGTTGCGGGATCGATCGGCGTCAGGCTGCCGAAGCCCGGCTTGTCAGCGGTGACGTATAGCGTCTTCAGGTCGTAGGCGGGAACGATGTGCTGAGGCTCGTGTCCGCCCGGGAAGATCGAGATGACCTTCATCGTGTGCTGGTCGATGACGTACACGTCGTTGCTGTTCGTATCCGGGACGTAGACGTAGGCGGGGTCAGTCGCGATCGCGGGGCTCACCAGGTTGGCGCGGTCTGCGGCGTAGACGTCGTGCTGGTTGAGCAACGGCGGCATGCCGGGCAGCCCCGCGCCGCCGGGTGTGCCGGTGCCCGTGCCCGTGCCCGTGCCCGTGCTCGTGCTCGTGCTCGTGCGAGGCGAGGCCGAACGCGCCGAGTGGGTAGCGCTCGCGTGGCTGCCCGGGGTGTCCGAGCTGGTCCCGTGGCCGGAAACGCTGGACGTGCAGGAGGCGAGCAGCGCCGCGGGCAGCAGGCACGCCACGAGCGCGCGCGGCCCCGTCCGCTTGCTTCGGGGCCTCTTCATGGCCGCAACAAGGTCCTCATGGCCGCAACAACGTACCGGCCGTCACGGGCGCGAGGCCCCGGCGCGTGAGGTCGGCGAGGATCTGGGGCATCGCGTCCACCGTCCCCTGGTGACCGAAGTGCATGCTGACGATCGACCCTGGCTGCGCGGTGGCGACGTTCTGGCGGACGGCCGTGGGACCGGGGTCGGTGTAGTCCAGCGAGTCGATGTCATAGGACAGGCACACCGGGTAGCCGACGGTGCCGGCCAGCCGCCGCACCAAGGGTGTCGCGGTCTGCGCCTGAGATTGGCGGAAATACGTCCCGCCCGAGCCGACCTGAGCGACGAGCAGGTCGCGGCAGCGCACGATCTCCTGCTGGGCCGCGGCCTCGGGGAGACTGTCGATGTCGAGGTGGCTGTAGGTGTGATTGCCGAGCTCGTGGCCGGCCGCCACGATCTCGGGCGCGATCTGGGGATTGGCGGCGAGCCAGGTCCCGACGGCGAAGACGGTGACCTTCGCCCGGTTGGCGGCAAAGACTGCCAGCAGCTGGCGAGCGATCTGCGGGTCGCCGGCGCCGTGGAAGGTCAGGGCAACCTCCATCCGGCTGCGCGGGCCGTGCGCGAACTCGACCGCCGGGCCGGCGGCCGCGGGGGAGGCTGGGTG
>JALYIL010000037.1 GCA_030775825.1 Actinomycetota bacterium | reverse complement strand
GCACCGCCCTGCTCACGATCGGCGGCGCCGTCGATCGTCCGGGTGTCGTCGAGATCCCGATCGGTACCCCGCTGGGAATAGTGCTCACGGCTGCGGGGGCGCGGTCGCCGCAAGCGGTCGTCACCGGCGGATACCACGGCGGCTGGCTGGCGCCGATCCCGGCGATCTCGATGTCACGGGCCGGTCTGGCTTCGGCAGGTGGCACATTCGGCGCGGGTGTGCTGCTCGTCGTCGGTGACGACACGTGCGCGCTCGGTGAACTTGCCGCGGTGACGTCGTGGCTCGCGGGTGAATCTGCGAAGCAGTGCGGCCCGTGCATGTTCGGCCTGCCCGCGCTCGCCCGCGACGTCGAGGCCTTGCGGCGCGGGGACCGGTCCGCGGTCGAGATCGCGGACCGACACGCCCAAGCCGTGACCGGGCGGGGAGCCTGCGCTCACCCGGATGGGACCGCGCGGTTCGTCACCTCGGCGCTGCACCTGCTTCAGGACGAGACATACCTGCATCTCCACGGTGGCTGCGGCCGGCCGATCGCCGGCCAGTTACCGATCGGGAGCTGGTCATGAAGCTCGAGATCGACTGGACCCGCTGCGACGGCTACGGGCTGTGCGCCGCACTGCTGCCGGATCGAATCACGCTCGACGAGTGGGGATTCCCGCTGCTCGACCCCCGTCCCGGTGCGGCGCGAGACACGGCGCAGCTGCGCCGCGTGGTCGCCGCCTGCCCAGCCCTCGCACTCAGGCTCAGCCCGGCATGAACCGCGACCCTGAAGCGACGAGCACGTTGACGGTCGGCCCCACCGCCGCCGAAGCGACCCCGAGGCTAGATGTCGAGATCGTCGTCCCCGTCTTCAACGAACAGGACGGGCTGGAACCAGGTGTCCGCCGCCTGCATCGCTTTCTGCATACGCAGTTCCCGTTCAGCTCATCGATCACGATCGCCGACAACGCGAGCACCGACGCCACCTGGTCGATAGCCACGCGACTGGCCGAGCAGCTCGACGGCGTGGCGGCGCTGCATCTGGACGCGAAGGGGCGCGGTCACGCGCTGCAGCAGGCGTGGATGGCGAGCACGGCCCGCGTCGTCGCCTATATGGACGTCGACCTCTCCACCGACCTGGCCGCATTGCTTCCTCTGGTGGCCCCGCTCATCTCCGGGCACAGCGACGTGGCGATCGGCAATCGCCTCTCGCGTACCGCTCGGGTCGTTCGCGGCCCGAAGCGCGAGATCATCTCCCGCTGCTACAACCTCCTCTTGCACACGACGCTGCGGGCGCGATTCTCCGACGCCCAGTGCGGGTTCAAGGCGATGCGCACCGAGTGTGCGCGCGCGCTGTTGCCACACGTGCGCGACACTGCCTGGTTCTTCGACACCGAGCTGCTCGTGCTGGCCGAACGAAGCGGCCTGCGCATCGCCGAGGTGCCGGTCGACTGGATCGATGATCCGGACAGCCGAGTCGATATTGTCGCCACTGCGCTGGCCGATCTTCGGGGGGTTGCCCGGGTGGGTCGGGCCTTGGTCCGCGGAGACCTGCCGGTGCGGGAGTTGGGGCAACAGCTCGGCCGCGGACCGCTCGTCGTGCCTGGCGTCCCGGCATCGTTCGCCAGGCAGGCGCTGCGTTTCGGCGCGATCGGTGTGCTGAGCACGCTGGCCTACCTGGTGCTGTTCCTGATCGCTCGCCCGTTGGGCGCGCAGCCGGCGAACCTCGTCGCGCTGCTGGTGACCGCTGTGGCCAACACCGCCGCGAACCGTCGCTTCACATTCGGGGTCCAAGGCCCGGGAGCAGCCCGCCATCAGCTGCAAGGCCTGGTCGTGTTCGCCCTCGGCCTGGCATTGACCAGTGGCTCGCTCGCCGCTCTGTCCGCGTTCCTCGATCACCCGGCGCGCGCTGTCGAGCTGACGGTGCTCGTCGCCGCCAACCTGGCCGCCACCGTCCTGCGTTTCGTCCTGCTACGGGAGTGGGTCTTCAGGGCCCGCCACAGCACCGCGCGTCCCCTTCTGGAGGTAACTCGATGACCACCACCACGCCCGCGCCCACCACGCCCGCGGAGCGCAGCGGACCCCCCAGCGGCGCGCACCTGCCTCAGAGCGCCCGGCGCCTGGGGGAACGAACCCGGTCACGGATGGCTCTCGCCGGGCTGCTGGTGACTACGGCCGTGCTGTACGCGTGGAACCTCGGCGCGTCCGGGTATGCGAACGACTTCTACGCCGCGGCGGTACAAGCCGGGTCGAAAAGCTGGAAGGCGTTCTTCTTCGGGTCTTTCGATTCGTCGAACTTCATCACCGTGGACAAGCCCCCCGCTTCGCTGTGGCCGATGGAACTGTCCGCGCGGATCTTTGGGTTCAACTCGTGGTCGATGCTGCTCCCCCAAGCCGTCGAGGGAGTCCTGGCCGTCTGGCTGCTCTACGCGACGGTCCGGCGCTGGTTCGGAGCTACCGCGGGCCTCCTGGCGGGAGCGCTCCTGGCGATCACCCCGGTAGCGGTCCTGATGTTCCGGTTCAACAATCCGGACGCGCTGATGACGCTGCTCATCGTCGCCGCCGCATATTGCGTGACCCGCGCGATCGAGGTGGCCTCGACCAAGTGGCTGATGGTGGCCGGCCTGGTCGTCGGTTTTTCGTTCCTCGCCAAGGGTCTGCAGCCGTTCACCGTGCTCCCCGCGCTCGCGCTCGGCTACCTCGTCGCGGCGCCCACCACACTGCGGCGACGGATCCTTCAGCTGGTCGCGGCAGGCGCGGCGCTGGTGACCGGCGCGGGTTGGTGGGTGCTTGCGGTGGACCTGACGCCGGCGGCCGACCGCCCCTACATCGGCGGCTCGGGAAACAACACCGCCCTCGGTTTGGCGTTCGGCTACAACGGTTTGAGCCGGATCACGGGTGGTTCGGCGGCCCCGGGCGGAGGGGGCGGCGGCGGCGCGAGCTTTAGTGGGCCGGCGGGGATCGGGCGGCTGTTCAACTCCCTCAACGGCGGTCAGATCGCGTGGCTGCTACCGAGCGCGCTGCTCTCGATCGTGGCGCTGGCCGCTCTCACCCGGCGTGCGTCACGAGTCGACCGGACCCGCGCCGCGCTGATCATCTGGGGCGGGTGGCTGCTCGTGACCGGCGTCGTGCTCAGCTTCGCCAGCGGCATCATCCACACCTACTACACGGTCGAGTTGGCACCTGCGGTGGCAGCACTCGTGGCCATCGCCGCGGTACTGCTGTGGCGTCGCCGCGCCGAGGTCGCGGCGCGGTGGGCCCTATCCCTCGGCGTCCTGGTGACCGGCACCTGGAGCTACCTGCTGCTGCGGCGGACACCCGGTTGGCACCCGTGGGTTGCTGACGTGGTCCTCGCCGCCGCCGGGCTAGCTGCTCTTGCGGTGGCAGTCGCGGGTGCCCGAGGAGCCCTGGGCGGTCGTCGAGCCGGCATCGCCGCGGCCATCTGTGCTCTGATCGCGCTCGGTGGTGGATCCGGAGCCTACGCGTTGAGTACCGCGGCCAGGCCCCAGACCGGCGCCATCCCGTCCGCGGGGCCCGCGGTTGCCAGTAGTGGGGTCGGTGGCCCGGGTGGCCC
>JALYIL010000036.1 GCA_030775825.1 Actinomycetota bacterium | reverse complement strand
GGCCCGGGCCCACGCTTCGGCGTTTTCGACGTCCTCGACGGTACCTGGGATTCCTGCCGCCGCGTGGCGGCTGCTCAGCCATTCCTCGACGACGCCCGCCACGGTATCGACGATTTGAAGGAATCCGATATGACCGTCATGGAACGCGGCGACCATCTCCTCATTTGCGGCGTTGAACACCGCGGGAGCGCAGCCCCCCGCCTCACCGGCCGCCCGGGCCACGGCGACTGCCGGGAACGCTCCGGAATCGAGCGGTTCGAACGTCCAGCGCTGGACCGCTGTCCAGTCGACCGCCGCCGCGGCATCAGGTACTCGGTGCGGCCAGTCCAGGGCGAGCGAGATGGGCAGGCGCATGTCCGGGGGGGACGCCTGGGCAATGGTCGAGCCGTCGACGAACTCCACCATCGAGTGGATGAACGATTGCGGATGGACGACGACGTCGATGCGATCGTAGGGAATGTCGAACAGCAGATGCGCCTCGATCATCTCCAGTCCTTTGTTGACGAGCGTCGCTGAGTTCGTGGTTATCAGTTTGCCCATGTCCCAGGTGGGATGAGCCAGCGCTGCCGCCGGAGTGACATCCGCGAGCTCACCTCGCTGCCGACCGCGAAACGGGCCGCCACTGGCAGTCAAGATCAGACGACGCACCTCATCCCGGGAGCCGCCGCGCAGGCACTGGGCGAGGGCTGAATGCTCGGAGTCCACCGGAACGAGCTGGCCTGGCGCGGCGCGACTGGTGACCAGCGGGCCCCCGGCAACCAGCGATTCCTTGTTGGCCAGGGCGACGGTCAAGCCGGCGTCCAACGAGGCCAATGTGGCCCGCAGACCTTGGGCGCCCGATACAGCGTTGAGCACCACATCGGCCTCGCGACTGGCAATCTCCTCGGTCGCCCGAGCGCCCGCGTGGATCTGCGGTCGAGCGAGCTCTCGCGGCCACCAGGCATCAAGGCGCGCCCGAAGCTCGTCGGTTGCCTCCGCCCGGGTTACTCCCACCGCTTCAACACGAAGCTGCGCTGCCTGTCGCGCCAGCAGGTCGACGTCGGAGCCGCCGGCGCAGATTCCGGTGACAGAAAAACGATCTCTAGCGTGCCTGACGATGTCGATCGCCTGGGTGCCGACCGAGCCGGTCGATCCCAGTATCGTCACACGCCGCCGGTCGCTCACCCGTGCATCCTCGCAGGCTCGCGACGCAGTGCGACAACGACCGCCAGTGGCCACACGTTCTCCGCCCCGGTCGCGACCCGCTCCGCCACCCCAAGCTGCCCACTGCCGTGACCGGCGGCGAACAGCCAGGTGTCAAGGCCCAGAAGTGCCGCGGCCACGAACAACGAAAGCGGCTTGCTGAGCAGCGTTGACCTCGCGTGCCCATCCGTGAGTGCCGTCGAGAGCCCATCCGTGGGTGACGTCGTGGGCTCATCCACGCGCACCGTCGCCGGCCAGATCGCCAGGATGACGATGCTTGCCGCGGCGCAGCCGATATGCAGTGCAGACGAGCCCGAGTGCGGCTGCGGAAAGACGGCGACACCGATCCCCGCCAGGCCACCGGCCGCGAGGAGCAGGCGCGATGACCGGCGCAAACCGCATAGCGCGCTCGCGGTCAACACATTGCCCAGCCCCACGGCATACAGGGCGCCGGTCATGACCCAACGGTCCGTGGCACCGTGCGCAGCCAGAGCGCTGATCGTTTGGTGTACCGGGTCATAGCCACGCGGCTGCCGCTGCGCCGCAACCAGCCAGCCACCGATGAGGGCGGCGGGAGTCCCGGCCGCCGAGAGCAACCCCCACCACCGCACGGCCGCCCGGGTGCCGGCCCTGGATGCAGCCGTGGCGGCGATTAGTGCGCGCTCACGGACGGGCGGCCCGCGACAGTACCCAAGTGCGCGGCGCTCAAGTCGGCGGGGGTCAAGTCGGCGGCGCGCCGGTGACCGGAAAGTCCGAGGGTCAGATCGAGGTCTGCCATCAGGCTGCGAAGGACGTGTCGTACCCCGTCCTGTCCCCCGAGCGCGAGGCCGTAGACGAACGGTCGCCCGATCATGACCGCCTTGGCCCCGAGTGCCAGAGCCTTGACGATGTCGGCGCCGCTGCGAATTCCTGAGTCGAACAGCACCTCGACCCGATCGCCCACTGCCGCCGCGATCGCGGGAAGCGCATTGAGCGAGGCGATCGCACCGTCCACCTGTCGGCCTCCGTGATTGGACACGACGATGCCTTGCACGCCGGCATCGACCGCGCGCCGGGCGTCATCAACCCGCTGGATGCCTTTCAACAGGATGGGACCGTCCCAATGTTCACGCAGGAACGCCAGGTTTTCCCAGCTGTGGTCGGTTCCGGTGAACATGGGCAGCCACCGCATCAGCGCTGCGGGAAGGTCGCTAGCGGGCGGTTGCGCCAGCGGGGCGCAGAACGCTGGATCGGTGAAGTAGTTGGCCAGACCTTCGCCGGTGAGAAACGGTAGGTAGGCCTGATCGAGATCGTGCGGGCGCCAAGCAAGCATCCACGTGTCCAGCGTGACCACCAGGGCGGAGAAGCCGCTCGCCTTTGCCCGATCAAGGAAGCTGACGCACACATCGTCCTCGTTGGGCCAGTACAGCTGAAACCACCGCGGGCCGGTACCGCTAGCGTCGGCGACCTGCTCCATGGGGAACGAAGAAACCGTAGACAACGTCATCGGCAGCCCTAGATCGGCCGCTGCACGCGCAACCGCGAGTTCCGCGTCGGGGTGCACAATCGACTGCACCCCCACCGGCGCCGTGATGATCGGCGCGGGAATCGTGGTACCCAGGACGCTCGTCGACAGGTCTCGCGCGCCCGGCCCGTTCAGCATCCGCGGCACGAGGCGCAACGCATCAAAGGCTGCGCGGTTCGCGCGAGCGGTGGCCCCGGAGCCCGCCGAGCCCGCGACGTACCAGAACGGTTCCGGCTTCATAACCGCTCGCGCGTCGTCTTCCAAGGCCCCGATATCGGTGCTGATCGCCGGACGGATGCCGGCCACGCCTTGGAGATAGATTTCACTCGAATACGCAGACAGCGGTGTCGTCATGAGCGAGAGTCTGCCCGAGATGAAGGCACAGCCGACACTTGCCAGCCGAGCCACCGCTGTCAATGGATTCAATGATCCGTTGCGTGGCGGGCCAGGCATCCGACGCGGCGCACACCGATCAGACCAGTGGATCCGTCCAACCGGTTCCCGCAGGGCGTGTCCGAAGGCGACCAGCGTCCCGGTCCCGGTCCCGGTCCCGGTCGAGGGCAGTGGGCGCGCCGCGGCTCCACTCCTCGTTGGTCCAATCCATGTCGAAATACTCCACCGGCGCCAGAAAGCGGTTGTCGCCGAATACCGAGGCGTAATGCTGGAGAACGGCGGTGCGGCGCTGGCCAAGGGACATCGGCCCGTACAGAAGGTTCTGCGCGCCTCCCACGAAGCCGGCGAGCACGCCGAGCGATCCGTCCGGCGGCGAATTGTCGAATGCGTAGCCCGCCGCTCCGGACGTGGTCAAGAACTCCGGTCAGCCGTTCGTCACGCCAGAAAGGCGTTGGGTAGACCGCCTCCACCTTCGTCAGGGCACCCATGGCCAGGCGCTGGGTGAGCAGGTCGCGGGCGGCCGGAAGCAAAGGTTCGTAGCGGACGCGCGCGGCCAGCGCGGGCGGGATGGCGACCACGACGTGCTTGGCGTTGACGCTCAGCAGGTCGGATTCGACCGTGACACGGCTCCAGTCTGAATGATGCGGCGCACTGGCGAGCTGAGCTGCACGCTCGAGCCCAGCACGGCTGCGACTCGTGCAGCGACCAGCTGCGGACCGCCGATGAGGCGGCTCTGCTGCGCGCCGCCTCGAACGTTGAGCAGGCGCTCGAACGTGCCCTTGTTCGTCTCGTTTCCCGCAGCGGCGACGTAGGCCACCGCGCGCATCTTCAAGTACGAAACCGCGGCATCAGCGCACGAGTTCGGGGCCGGCATAGAGATTGAGCCGGCCGTCCCGGACCATTCCGGCGAGCAGAAGGCCGTGCTCACGGGCCAAATCCACGGCGAGGCTGGACGGAGCCGACACCGCGACGATGCCGCCAACCCCGGCGGCTACGGCTTTCTGCACGATCTCGAAAGACACGCGGCCGCTCACCACGAGCAGTTGGTCAGTAGCAGGCAGGTGCCCATCCAGCAGCGCCCAGCCGACAACCTTGTCGACTGCGTTGTGGCGGCCAACGTCCTCCCGGACCACGTGCAAACGACCCGAAGCGTCCGCGAGGGCCGCGGCGTGCACTCCTCCGGTCCGGTCAAAGGCTCGTTGCCGCGCGCGCATCTGTCCAGGCAGAGCGGCTAGGACATCGCGCGCTACTGCCCAGCCTGCGGTGTGCGGAGCCGCGGTGGCCAGTAACGCGAGATCGAGGACGTCCGCGCTGCAGACGCCACACGCGGCCGAGGTCACGAAGGCACGCGGTCGCGGCGGCCGGACGCCCTCCCGAAGCCGCAGGTTCACGCGGTCGGTCCCGTCCTGCCGGCATTGGGCCAACGTGACGATGTCGTCATGACGGCCGACCCCGGACTCGACGACCAGCCACCCAGCCACCAGCTCAAGGTCATGACCCGGGGTGCGCATCAGTGTCGCGATCGCCTCGCCGTCGAGCCCGAGGACGAGCGGGGCTTCGACGACCACGTCATCAGGCGTCGTGACCGCGTCGCCCCCCGAGGGCAGGCGCACGACCGAGCGTCGCGTCGTCGTCACCGCCATGATCAACCCCTGCCATCCGGCTGGAATCCAGCCTACTGTTCAGAAATGGCCCATGAAGTCCAGGCAGTGGTAAGTCTCGTCAGGGGCGAGCCCGTCCAGCTCGCCACCGTGATCGTTGCCGACCCTGGCCCCGACGAGGCGCTGGTTCGGATCCAGGCCTGCGGCGTGTGCCACACCGACCTGCACTACCGCGAGGGCGGCATCAGCGACCGGTTCCCCTTCCTGCTGGGCCATGAAGCGTCGGGAGTCGTCGAGAGCGTGGGCGAGCGGGTCACCGATCTCGAGGCGGGCGATTTCGTGGTGTTGAACTGGCGCGCGGTGTGCGGGCATTGCCGGGCCTGCCTGCGCGCAGAACCTTGGTACTGCTTTGACACTCACAACGCTGGCCAAGCTATGACTCTCGAGGACGAAACGCCGCTCACCGCGGCGCTGGGCATCGGCGCCTTCGCCGAGAAGACGCTGGTCCACGCGGGGCAATGTACGAAGGTCAATCCGGCGGCAGCGCCGGCCGTCGCCGGCTTACTCGGCTGTGGAGTCATGGCCGGGCTAGGTGCAGCCCTCAACACCGGCAAGGTTCGCCGTGGACAGAGCGTCGCCGTCATCGGCTGCGGCGGCGTGGGCGCGGCCGCCATTGCCGGCGCGCGTTTCGCCGGGGCGGCGGCGATCATCGCCGTGGATGTCGACGATCGAAAACTGCGGAGCGCGCTCACGCTCGGCGCGACGCACGCGGTCAACTCTCGCTCAGACGATCCGGTCGACGCGATTCGGGATCTCACCGGTGGGTTCGGCGCGGATGTCGTGATCGATGCGGTCGGACGCCCGGAGACGTTCAAACAGGCGTTCTATGCGCGGGACCTCGCTGGGACGGTGGTCCTGGTCGGCGTACCGACACCGGACATGCGACTGGATTTGCCGCTGCTCGACCTGTTCGCGCGAGGGGGTGCGCTCAAGTCGTCCTGGTACGGAGATTGCCTGCCGTCGCGGGACTTCCCCATGCTGATCGACCTGTACCTGCAAGGCAGGCTCCCCCTGGACGCATTCGTCAGTGAGACGATTGGGGTGGCTGAGGTGGAGCACGCGTTTGCGGCGATGGAGCGCGGCGACGTACTCCGGTCCGTGGTGGTTTTCTGAACTCGCCACGCGCGGTGTCTGAACTCGCCATGCGCGGTGCCTGAGCGCGGCGCCGCCGCAGCGGCTCAGATCCCGCAGTCCGGCGACGCCTCGAGTAGGGCGGCGCGCATCGCCTCGAGTGGCGCTGCGGAGCCGGTCATCAGTTCTACCTGAGCGGCGGCCTGGTGCAACAGCATGAGCGCCCCACTCACCACGGCGCCGCCCGCGGCTCGCACCGAAGCGGCGATCCGCGTAGGCCACGGGTCGTAGACGACATCGAGCAGCGCTTGACCGGCCGACCAGACCTGACCGGCGACGGCGTCGGCAGCTCCCGGGGGCAAGGTAGAAATGATGAGATCGGCTCCCAATTCGGGCGCCTGCGGTGCGAGCAGTCCCACGTCGACGTCTAGCTCCGCGGTCGATGCCACCGCCGACAGCCGCTCGGCGCGAGCGACATCGCGCACCAGCACCGAGCATCGCCTCAGCCCGGACTGCGCGAGCGCGAGCACCGCGGCCTGAGCCGTACCACCGGCGCCCAGGATCGTCACGCTCCTCGGGCGGACCGACCTTTCCTGCAGTGCGGCAGCGATGCCGAACACATCCGTGTTCTCCGCACGCCAACCGCCGTGCGCACGGGGCAGTAGCGTGTTCGCTGCCCCGACAGCCTGCGCGGTTGGGCTTCGCTCATCGGCGAGCGCGAGGGCAGCATGTTTCAGCGGCATGGTGCAGGAGAACCCGCCCCAATCCTGGCGTTCTCCGAGCACCGGCGACAGCTCGGCGACACCGCAATCAATCGCCTCATAGCTCCAGTCGAGTCCCAGGGCAGCATAGGCAGCGCGGTGCAGTACCGGCGAGAGTGACCGGACAACCGGCCGGCCGAGTACCGCGGCCCGGCGCGACAGGCTAGCCACAACCCCAATGATTTGTTCGGCACGCCTGCACGGCGGTCTCGAAAGCCGCGGCACTGTTGGTGAAGAACAGGTCGCCAGCCTTGTCACCGTTGACGTAGTACAGCCAGTTGCCGCTGGCCGGATGTACCGCGGCGTCTAGCGCCTGGCTGCCTGGGTTCGAGATGGGTGTCGGCGGCAGGCCGCTGTGTGTGTAGGTGTTGTAAGGCGAGTCGATCTTCGCGTAGATGACCGTTGTCGGGTCGAGGTTTCGCTGCTTCGCCGCGTACGCGCTCGTCGCATCGATCTGCAGGGGCATACCGGCCGCGATCCGGTTGAGGATTACCCGCGCGACCTTCGGATAGTCGGCAGCCACCTTTGCTTCCTTCTCGGCGATCGAGGCAATGATCAGTGCGTCGTACGGCGTGATCTGGTCTGCCTTGGCGTTGGTCGCGAAGGCGGTGGTCCGGTCCTCGTCGATGAACTTGCTGATCATCTGCGTGAGCGCTTCGACGGGGCTCGTGCCCGCGTCGAAGGTGTAGGTCGCCGGGTATAGGAAGCCCTCCACTGACGACGGTGGCGCCGCACCACCTGAGTAACCGGCCGGCAGGTTCAACGACGCGACATCATTGATCGCCGCGGTGATCTTGGCAACGCTGACCCCGAGTGCCTTGGCCAGCGCCGGCGCGACGTCGAAGACGGTCGCGCCCTCGAACACGGTGGCGCCGTTGGCCAAGCGAGTGGATGGGTCCAACAGGGCGTCCAGCGCGCCATTGGCCGACATGTGTGCGCGCAACCGGTAGGTACCAGGTTGGATACCCGCGGAAGCGCCATTGCCGGCGGCGGCGTTGGCGAAGGCGCGCACACTCGCCACGACGTTGTCCTTGACAAGGGTCTTGCCAATCGCGTCCGCGCCGTCGCCGTTGGCAACTCGCACGAGCACTGCCGCGCCGCTGGCGCCGGAGAAATCCTTCGGGTGGTATCGATTCTGGTATTTCGAATACCCGACGAATCCGATCACACCCAGAAAGAGAACCACGACGGCCGTCATGACGAAGAACGCTCGGCGGTGGCGTCGCACCCGCTGGTGAGTCGCATTGTCGGCGCGAATGGCCCGGCGGGACAGCCGAGGCGCCGGGTCGTGCTCGCCGTACTCGTCGTCTCGCCCGAACAGCAGGGAGTGGGGATCCTGTTCGGTCAGCGATTCGCGCTCGCTGTGCACCACCTTTACAGACTCCGTCCGCCATGTGGGAACTGGGTATCGAGCCAGTGCTGCAAGAGTTCAACCGCCGCGGCCTGATCTATCACCGCTCGCCTTGCGTGCCCCCGGACGCCGCCCTCGGAGAGCTTACGCTCCGCGCTGACGGTGGTGAGCCGCTCATCAACGTGGCACACCGGCACCGGGCTTATCGCCGCGGCGAGTGCCGCGGCGTACTCCCGCGCCATGGCCGCCGATGCGCCCTCTCGATCGGCAAGCGTTCGCGGCAATCCCACAACGACCCCAACGGCGTCGACCTCCCGCACCAATTCGGATAATTCGACGATATCGCTTCGGTTCCGTAGGTCGCGAGCGAGCGTGACGAGTGGGGTCGCCAGCACGCCGTTCGGGTCACTGCGGGCCACGCCGACCCGGACCGTTCCGACGTCCACGCCCAGCCACGTCCCGCTCACCCGCGCAGAGCCTCCCGGGCGGCGACGAAGGCCTCGGCCAGTTTGCTCGAGTCGCCCCCGGCTCCCTGTGCGAGATCAGCCTTGCCTCCTCCGCGGGCCCCCAGCACGGGCGCGAACGCCCGGAGGACCGCATTGGCCGACAACCCGGCCGCCTGTCCTGCGCTGTTCACGGCTACCACGAAGCTCGCTGCGCCCGAGCCGTCGGAGGACGCGATGAGTACGACGGCGGGAGCGGTGGACGGCAGCCGAGAACGCACGTCGAGGGTCAGCGCGCGAAGGTCGGTGCCGGACACTCCCGCGGGCGCCTCGGCCGCGACGAACTGCACGCCATCAACGTCCTGCACCCCCTCGGCGAGGGAGGCGGCACTGGACATCACGGCGGCCGCACGCAGCTTGTCAAGCTCCCGCTCGGCCGCTTTGAGGCGCTCGAGGACGGTGTGAATGCGTTCGTGCAGCTCCTCGGGCTGGGCCTTCAACTCACCCGCCAGCTGGTGAACCAGGACGTGCTCACGGGCCAGGTACCGGAACGCATCCAGCCCGACGAGGGCATCGACCCGGCGCACCCCCGAGCCGATCGATGACTCACCCAGCAACTTGATCGAGCCGATGACGGCGCTGCGCTGCACGTGCGTGCCGCCACAGAGCTCGCGCGAATAGTCACCGATCTCGACGACGCGAACGCGCTCACCGTACTTCTCGCCGAACATCGCGATGGCGCCGATCCGACGGGCCTGCGCCTGGTCGGTGACGAACCACCGTACCTGGAGGTCACGCAGCAGCGCGTCGTTGATGTCGTCCTCGACCTCGGTGAGGACCGAGGCCGGCACCGCCGCAGGAGTCTTGAAGTCGAAGCGCAGGCGTCCCGGCGCGTTGAGCGAGCCGGCCTGAGCCGCCGTCTCCCCGAGGAACCGGCGCAGGCCGGCGTGCAGCAGGTGCGTGGCCGAATGGCTTCGCGAGATTGACGCCCTGCGATCGACATCCACCTGGGCGAGCGCGACGTCACCAGGCCGGATCTCGCCGGAGAGCACGGTGACCCGGTGGGACACCAGGCCGGGCAGCGGCGACTGGACGTCGAGGACGGTCAGCTCCGCCTCACGCCCGGGAGGATTGACGCTCATCCGGCCCTGGTCGGGCTGCTGACCACCGCCCTCGGCGTAGAACGGCGTGACGTCGAGGATTACTTCGACCTCGTCGCCCTCACCGGCGGCGGGAAGGAGCCCCGACTCGCCGATAATCGCCGTGATGGTTGCCTCGCGAGCGACCTCGAGATATCCGGTGAACTCGACACTGCCAGCCGCGAGCGCCGCACGGTAGATCGACAGATCGCTGTGCGATGTCTTCTTGCCCTGCGCATCCGCGCGTGCCCGCTCGCGCTGCTGCGCCATGAGCCGCCGAAACCCGGCCTCGTCCACGGAGATGCCCTGTTCGGCCGCCATCTCCAGGGTGAGGTCGATCGGGAACCCGTAGGTGTCGTGCAACTGGAAGGCTTTATCGCCGGACAGCTGGGGGGCGCCGGACAGGTGGGCGCCCGCGGACTTCGCGTCAGCCACCGCGAGATCGAGGATCGTCGTGCCTGCCCGCAGCGTGGAGAGGAAAGACTCTTCCTCGGCGTAGGCATAGGAGGAGATGCGCTCGAAATCCTCGCCGACCTCGGGATAGGACGGAGCCATGCAATCGCGGGCAACCGGCAGCAGCTCCGGAAGCGTGGGTTCACGGAACCCCAGCGCGCGCATCGAGTACACAGCACGCCGAAGGATTCGGCGCAGCACGTAGCCGCGGCCTTCGTTGCTCGGCGTGACGCCGTCGCCGATGAGCATCAGCCCCGTGCGGACGTGATCGGCGATCACCCGCAGCCGGACGTCCTCGGGCGCGGAGTGCGTTGCGGCGTGCCCCGAGTGCGCGCCGTAAACCTTTCCCGTGAGGGCAGCGGCACGGTCCAGGATGGGGCGGGTCTGGTCGATCTCGTACAAGTTGTCCACGCCCTGGAGCAGGGTCGCGACGCGCTCCATACCCATCCCAGTGTCGATGTTCTTGGCCGGCAATTCGCCCAGGATCGGGTAGTCCCCCTTCCCGTCACCTGGGCCACGCTCGTTCTGCATGAACACGAGGTTCCAGAACTCCATGTAGCGGTCTTCATCGACGTCCGGGCCGCCGTCGCGGCCGTAATCCGGTCCACGGTCGTAATACAGCTCACTGCACGGGCCGCACGGGCCCGGGATTCCCATCGACCAGAAATTGTCGGCCTTTCCCCGCCGGACAATCCGCTCGACCGGCAGCCCGATCATCTTGTGCCAGATATCGATCGCCTCGTCGTCGTCGAGGTAGACGGTGGCCCAGATGCGGTCGCCGTCCAGCCCGAATCCGCCCTGATCGATCGGCTTGGTAGACAGGTCCCAGGCAAGTTGGATCGCGAAGTCCTTGAAGTAGTCGCCGAAGCTGAAGTTGCCGTTCATCTGGAAGAACGTGCCGTGCCTGGTCGTCTTACCAACTTCGTCGATATCCAGCGTGCGGATGCACTTCTGGATGCTGGTGGCACGCGGCCACGGCGGTTCTTGCTGCCCGACGAAGTAGGGGACGAACTGCGTCATTCCGGCGACCACGAACAGCAGGTTCGGATCGTCGAACGGCAATGGCGCACTGGGCACCACGGTGTGGCCGTTCGCCTCGAAGTGACCGAGGAATCGACGCCGAATTTCAGCAGTGTTCATCGCTCGACTCGGCCGAGTTGCCCGTCCAGTCCGGTACCGGCCCGCAACTGTGCCTCGCGGTCAGCCATCGCCTCGCGGACGTCCGCGGCGAAGTCTCCAAGCGCCTCAGCAATGTCACCGAGAGCAGCTGACAGCCCCTGCGCCATCCCGCTCGGAGTGAGTTTCGCCGCCGCCTTGGACAGCTTGCGAACGATCAAGGCGCCGATCGTGACTCCCATAGCGAGCCAGAAAAGCCGCCGCGTCATGATGCCGCCCGGCGATCGGAGCGACGCTTGCGCCGCGCAGCACGCACGGCCTCGGCATCGCGGCGATCGCTGACGGTCTTGCGCACGCCATAGGTGAACGCGGCGGCTTTGATCAGCGGGCTGCCGAGTGTGCTCGACACGATCGAGGTCATGGCCGCCACGTTCGTGGTCATCGAGTTGACGTTCTGCGAGATTCCCTCGACCTGCTCGAGCTGTGAGTTGACCGCCGCGATCGTCGACTGCGCATCGGTGAGCAGCGGCGCGATGCCGTCATGTGTCTTTCGGATCGCCAGCGTCGCCTCGTCCAGCGTCCGCCCCAGCTTGAGCAGCGGGACGGCGAGCAGCAGCACGAGCACGGCGAAAGCGATGGCCGCGACGAGCGCAGCGATGGCCCCTCCGGACATTCGCCGGCCTCCTCCATAGATATGCGGGAACTGTCGATACGAACCAGACGACCCTACCGGGTGGCAGCATCCTCGCTGGGGGCTTCGCCGGTGCCACGGATCGCGGCGCGCAGCTTGGCGATGCGCTCGATAAGGCGACGCTCGGCCCCGTGGTTGCTGGGCCGGTAGTAATCGCGGCCCACCAACTCCGCTGGCGGGTACTGCTGGGTGAGGACTCCCGCGTCGACGTCGTGGGGAGAGCGGTAGCGCGTGCCGTGCTCGAGCTTCGCCGCGCCCGGGTAGTGGCTGTCGCGTAGGGCCGAGGGAACCGCACCGGCCAGGCCCCCCCGAACATCGGCGAGCGCGCTGTCGATCGCGGTGATCACCGCATTGGACTTCGGTGCCAGGGCCAGGTGAATCGTGGCCTGGGCGAGGTTGATCCGAGCCTCCGGCATGCCGATGAAGGCAACGGCGTCCGCCGCGGCCGTCGCCGCGACAAGGGCACCCGGATCGGCCAAGCCGATATCCTCGCTGGCCAGGACGACCAGACGCCTGGCGATGAAGCGCGGGTCCTCGCCAGCTTCGATCATCCGGGCCAGGTAGTGCACGGCCGCGTCCGCATCCGAGCCACGCACCGACTTGATGAACGCGCTGATCACGTCGTAGTGCTGGTCGCCGTCGCGGTCGTAGCGCACCGCGGCTTGATCGACCGCGAGTTCGAGACTCGCCAGATCGATCGCGCTGCGGCCCTCGGCGAGCACGGTGCCACTTGCCGCTTCGAGTGCGGTCAGCGCACGGCGGGCGTCGCCGTCAGACATTCGCAGCAGGTGTGCTCGCGCATCATCGTCGAGAGTCACAGCTGCGCCGAGGCCACGCTCGTCGAGCAGGGCGGCGTTGACGAGTTGGTCGATCGCCTTATCGCGGAGCGGTCTCAGGTTGAGCAGCAGGCTGCGCGAGAGCAGCGGCGAGACGATGGAGAAGTATGGATTCTCCGTGGTCGCGGCGACCAAGGTGATGTGCCGCGCTTCGACGGCATTGAGCAAGGAGTCCTGCTGGGTCTTGGAGAACCGGTGGATCTCGTCGATGAACAGTACGGTCTGGCGCCCGAGCAGCCTCAACTCGCGCTTTGCATCCTCGATGACGGCGCGGACGTCCTTGACGCCGGAGTTCAGCGCCGAAAGAGCGACGAAGCGGCGATTCGTGGCGGTGGAAACGATCAGGGCGAGCGTGGTCTTGCCGGTGCCGGGCGGCCCGAACAGGATCAGCGACATCGGGGCGTCACCTTCGACGAGCCGGCGCAAAGGCGATCCCGGGCCCAGCAAGTGGTCCTGCCCAACGACCTCGTCCAGCGTGCGGGGCCGCATCCTGGCTGCGAGCGGGGCCCCCGGGTCGAACCGCAACGCGGCGGGCCCGCCACTGGCGGGCTCGTCAGGCTCGAACAGGGTCACCCGCCACCCTCAACACGCGTCTGGGTGCCTGCCTCGTCGGGCCGCGCGTCAATACCCGCCTCCAGGCGCTGTTGAGCCGTGATGGGTGCGGGAGCCCCGGTGAGCGGGTCGTAACCTCCCCCGGTCTTCGGGAACGCGATGACGTCCCGGATCGACTCAGTGCCACTGAGCAGGGCACAGATCCGGTCCCAGCCGAACGCGATGCCGCCATGAGGGGGCGCGCCGTAGTTGAAGGCGTCGAGCAGGAACCCGAACTTTTCGCGGGCCTGTGCCTCACCCAGACCCATCACCGCGAAGACGCGCTCCTGCACGTCGCGACGATGGATACGGATCGAGCCGCCGCCAATCTCGTTGCCGTTGCACACGATGTCGTACGCATAGGCGAGGGCTGCGCCCGGGTCGGAGTCAAAGGTGTCCATCGACTCGGGTCTGGGCGAGGTGAACGCGTGGTGCACCGCCGTCCAGGCACCGGAACCGACGGCAACGTCGCCAGAGGCCTCAGCCTCGCTCGTCGGCTCGAACAGTGGCGCGTCGACGATCCACACGAACGACCATTGCGACTCGTCGATGAGTCCGCCGCGGCGGGCGATCTCCAGCCGGGCAGCACCGAGCAGCGCGCGGGAGGACTTCACCGCCCCGGCGCCGAAGAACACGCAGTCGCCCGGGCGGGCTCCGACGTGCGCGGCCAGGTTGGCTCGCTCGGTCTCGGAGAGGTTCTTTGCCACCGGACCGGACAGCTCACCGTCGGCACCGATCAGGACGTAGGCCAGCCCCTTGGCGCCACGCTGCTTGGCCCATTCCTGCCACGCGTCGAGCTGCTTGCGCGGTTGCGAAGCCCCGCCGGGCATCACGACGGCGCCGACGTAGGGCGCCTGGAACACCCGGAACGGCGTCTGGCGGAAATAGCCGGTGCACTCGGTCAGTTCGAGATCGAAGCGAAGGTCGGGCTTGTCCGACCCGAAACGCCGCATGGCTTCGGCGTAGGTCATCCGCGGGATCGGCGTGACGATTTCGTGCCCGATCAGTCGCCACAGCGCCACCAGCACGTCCTCGGCCAGTGCGAGGACGTCGTCCTGCTCGACGAAGCTCATCTCGATGTCCAGCTGGGTGAATTCGGGCTGGCGGTCGGCACGGAAATCCTCGTCGCGGTAGCAGCGTGCGATCTGGAAGTACCGCTCCATACCGGCCACCATGAGCAGCTGCTTGAACAGCTGTGGTGACTGCGGCAACGCGTACCAACTTCCCGGGCGCAACCGGGCGGGCACCAAGAAGTCGCGAGCACCCTCGGGTGTCGAGCGCGTCAGAGTGGGCGTCTCGATCTCGACGAACTCGTGGTCGTAGAGTACGTCGCGCGCGACCTGGTTGACCTTGCTCCGCAGCCGGATCGCGGCGCTGGGAGCCGGCCTGCGCAGATCGAGGTAGCGGTACTTGAGGCGGGCCTCCTCCCCGACCTCGGTATGCCCATCGACCTGGAACGGCAACGGGGCGGCCTCGTTGAGCACCTCGAGGCGACCAGCCACTACCTCGATCTCGCCGGTCGGGAGCGTTGGGTTGACGTTGCCCTCCGGGCGGGGGCGGATCTCACCGGTGACGGCGATGACCCACTCGTTGCGCAGGTCGTGCGCGAGGTCTGCCTCCCGGAGCACGACCTGGGCCGTGCCGGATGCGTCGCGCAGGTCGATGAACGTCACGCCGCCGTGGTCTCGCCGCGTCGACACCCAGCCGGCGAGGGTCACGGTCTGTCCGGCGTGCGAGGAGCGCAGCGTGCCGGCTTCATGCGTGCGGATCAACTTTGGCCACCTTCGAGACTCACCTGCGGTCGCAGGTCGTGCGATGGAGGCGTCCAGGCGGCCGGGTCGGCTGGGCCTTGCTCGCCAGTGCGGATGTCGCGGACCTCGTGCCCGACATCCCCCGCCGTGAGGCCGGGAAACCACACGAACGGGATGCCCCGCCGCTGGGCCGCGCGGATCTGCTTGCCGTACTTGGCAGCCGAGGCCGCGACCTCACAGGCGATGCCGCGTCCGCGCAGGGCCTGGGCGATCTCGTCGCACGCTGCGCGGACCTGCTCGGACGGCAACGCAACGTAGACCGCCGAAGGCACCGAGCGCGAAGCCGACAGGCCCGCGCGCTGGAACAACGGCATCAGCAGCCTGGTCACCCCGAGCGAGATGCCGACCCCCGGATAGCTGACCTTGCCGTCGCTGGCCAGCGAGTCGTAGCGGCCACCGGAACAGACCGAGCCGAGCTGTTCGAAGCCAGACATCCGCGTCTCGAATACCGTGCCCGTGTAGTAGTCGAGCCCGCGGGCAATGCGCAGGTCCGCCTCGATAACCAGCCGCTGCCCGGAGGCCGTGGCGCACCCGTCGACGACCGCGGCTAACTCCGCCAAGCCCTCCTCGAGCAGGTCGCTCCCGACGCCGAGTTCTCGTACTCGGGCAACGAAGGTGGAATCCGGGCTGCGGATCTCGGCAAGCGCGAGGCACAGTTGCGCCTGCTCATGCGTCAGGCCTGCTTCGTCGATGAGCGACTGGGCAACGGTCGAAGCTGGGACCTTATCGAGGCGGTCGACGGTGCGCATTACGGCGGCGACGTCGGTGGCCCCGAGCCCACGATAGAAGCCTTCGATCAACTTGCGGTTGTTCAGCTGCATCCGAAGCGGCGGCAGGAAGGACAATCGGGCAAGTGCTTGCGCCATGACCTGAGCGATCTCGATGTCGTGGTGGAAAGGCAGCTCGTCGCGGGCGACGATGTCGATGTCGGCCTGCGTGAACTCTCGGTAGCGGCCCTCCTGCGGCCGCTCGCCACGCCACACCTTCTGGATCTGGTAGCGCCGGAACGGGAACTCCAGATGTCCCGCGTTCTCGACGACGTAGCGTGCGAAGGGCACGGTGAGGTCGAAGTGCAGTCCGAGGCCACTGTCGTTGGCAGGGTCGGCGTGCAGCCGCCGCAGGACATAGACCTCCTTGTCGATCTCGCCCTTGCGCAGCAATGATTCCAGCGGCTCCGCGGCCCGCGTCTCGACCGAGGCGAACCCGTGCAGTTCGAAGGTCGTCCGTAGCTGGTCCAGCACGGCGAGTTCGACGAAGCGCTGTGCGGGGAGTAGCTCGGGGAAGCCGGATACCGACGATGTCATGCGGGTCCCATCTAGAGACCTTGCAGGTACGGGTTCGTGGCCAGCTCCCGCGCGATCGTCGTCGACGGTCCGTGGCCGGGGTGTACCAGCGTGCCGCCAGCCATTGGCGCGATGACCTCACGCAGTGACGCCTGCATTTGCGCCATCGAGCCGCCAGGGAGGTCTACCCGGCCGATCGAACCGGCGAAGAGCACGTCTCCGGAGAAGACAACGGCTTCTTCCCCCGCCAGGGTGAACACGACCGAGCCGGCGCTGTGGCCTGGGGCATGGCGGATTTCGAAGTCCAGCCCTGCGAGCGACATCTTTTCCCGGTCGTGCAAGGCACGCACGTCCTCAGGTTCGGCGAAGGTCAGGGACCCGAACAGCGGCACCCCCACCGGTATCCCGGCACCCGACCACGGGTCAGCAAGCTGCGGGCGATCCGCGGTATGGATGTAGGCCGGAACGTCGCGCGCCTGGCATACCGGCACGACGGAGAAGGTGTGGTCGATATGTCCGTGGGTGAGCAACACGGCCACCGGGTGCAGGCCGTGCTCGGCGATGATGTCGTCCAGCTGAGCCTCGACGCCGATGCCCGGGTCGATCACCACGCACTGCTCGCGCACACCCGGGGCGACGACCCAGCAGTTCGTGGCGGTCGCGTCCGAGGCAATCCCGGCGATGAGCACGGCCTGACACTCCAGCGGTCGAGTGGGGTTGGGGGACGCTTCAGCCTACCCAGGGGCACTGCGCGCCCAGGCCAGCTTCTCATTGCTGGCGCTGAGGAAGGGTTCCGTAGACTGCCGTGGACCTTCCCGCTCGACCAACCTCGTCCTACCCATCGACCACCCACCG
Organism: Actinomycetota bacterium; assembly: GCA_030775825.1. GTDB lineage: Bacteria > Actinomycetota > Actinomycetes > Mycobacteriales > Jatrophihabitantaceae > JALYIL01. The sequence continues at coordinate 4,781 of JALYIL010000036.1, read as the reverse complement.
ACGCAGTAGCGCAGCTGGAGGACCGTTTCCGTGCCGACCGAGAAGCAGCGCCGTGAGGCCGCCCGCCGACACCTCGAACGCCAGCTCCAGCGCCGCCAGGAGCGGGAGGTTGCCCGCCGCAAGTTCACCCTGATCGCATCGATCGTCGGAACCGTCATTCTGATCGCGGTCATCGGCCTGCTCGTCACCGTCGTCGGTCACACCAGCAAGAAGTCGCCCGCGGCCGCCGCGTCCTCGACGAGTCCCAGCCCCACGGCCACCTCCCCCACGGCTGCGCCGTCGTCCTCGGCACGCCCCGCGGTGGGCAAATCCGTGAGCTTCGACGGGGTGACGGTGTCGGGAGCCGCCGACCTCGGCGGCGCGCCCGGCGTGACGTCCAAGGCATCGAAGGCGCCGACCACGGTCGAATTCAAGGACCTCGTGGTGGGGACGGGCAAGGCAGCCGCGCCGACGTCCACCGTGAGCGTCGAGTACGTCGGCGTTCTCTACAACCATGGGACGCAGTTCGACTCGTCGTGGACTCGCGGCCAGCCGGCGCAGTTCTCCCTGGCCCAAGTGGTCAAAGGGTTCACCGAAGGCATCGGCGGTACCACCGGGGTCCCGCCCATGAAGGTCGGCGGTCGGCGGATCATGATCCTGCCTGCGGCTCTGGGGTACGGGTCGACGGCCAACGGGTCGATTCCGGCCAACTCCCCGCTGGTCTTCGTTGTCGATCTCAAGAGCATCGCCTAGACCACGGCCGTCACATGCCCACGAATCAGGACAGGCGCGCCGCCGCCCGTCGCCGGTTGGAGCGGCAGCTCAGCCAGCGTGAACAACAACAGCGGGCTGCCGCGCGCAAGCGCAGGCGACGCGCCGCCGCGATCGGCGGCATCGTCGTTGTCGTCGCCGCGATCGGCGTTGCCATCGGCCTGAGCAGCGGCAGCGGTGGAAAGACGACGCCGTCGCCGAGTGCAACCAGCGCCTACGTGGCGCAGCGCACGAGCGGGCCCTGCGCCTACACGACGTCGAACCCTGCGACGAACCCCGCACTGAAGAACGTCGGCATGCCGCCGGACCCCACCCCCACTCCGGCGAAGGCGCTGACCGTCGACTTCTCGACGAACCGCGGCTTGATCGAGGTCGCCCTCGAGGGCCAGAACGCCCCGTGCAACGTGCAGAGTCTTGCCTATCTCATCCAGAAGCGGTTCTACGACAACACGCCCTGCCCGCGGGTGGTGAACAGTGGCATCTACGTGGTGCAGTGCGGCTCCGGCGGCACGACGACGTCGGGGGGCCCGACCTACACGGTCCCCGACGAGAACACGGCCAAGGCCAGCTACACGGCAGGCACCATCGCCATGGCGAACACCGGCCAGCCCCATACGGCGAGCAGCCAGTTCTTCTTCATCACTAAGGACAGCAGCACCGGCCTCGCCAAGAGCTACACCGTCGTCGGCCACGTGACCAAGGGGCTCAACATCCTGCAAGCGGTGGCCGCGGGGGGCAACGACACGTCGGCGGGCTCCGCGGGCGGGGGCGCGCCGAAGCTGTCGCTGAGGTTCAAGACAGTGCAGATCGTGTCGGTATCCGGCGGTGGCAATGATCCCGGCAACGGCCCCGTCCCAACTCTGGTGCCCGCTTCCTAGCTGACCTCCTGGCAGCGCACGCCGGCCTAGTTGGTCGCGTGCACCCGGTAGACGTCGTACACGCCGTCCACGCCGCGGATCGCGCGCAGCAGATGGCCCAGGTGTTTGGCCTCGGCCATCTCGAAGGTGAACTTGCTGACCGCCACGCGGTCGCGATTGGTACTCACTGTCGCCGAGAGAATGCTCACCCGTTCGTCCGACAGCACCCGCGTGACGTCTGAGAGCAGGCGGTGCCGGTCAAAAGCCTCGACCTGGATAGATACGACGAAGGTGGAGTCGGCCGACGGTGCCCATTCGACCTCGACCAGCCGTTCGGTCTGCTCCAGGAGCCCGGAGGCGTTGGTGCAGGCGCGGCGATGCACCGAGACTCCGCCACCACGGGTCACGAAGCCCAGGATCTCGTCGCCGGGCACGGGTGTACAGCACCGCGCCAGCTTCACCCAGACGTCCGAGACGCCCCTGACCACGACACCTGCGTCGCCGGTCGGCCGGTGATTGGCCGGCGCCGGCGCCGCCAGTACCGGTGTGGTTGCCTCGGCGATGTCTTCCATAGAGCCTTCGGTGCCGCCGAGTTGCGTGACGAGCTTCTGGACAACCGACTGTGCCGAAACGTGACTTTCACCGATCGCCGCGTACAGCGACGCAACATCGCTCAGGTGCATCTCTCGGGCAAGTGTCAGGAGTTGGTCGCCGCCGAGCAGCCGTTGCATCGGCAGTGCGGCCTTGCGCATCGCCTTGGACAGCGCGGTCTTGCCGGCATCGATGGCGTCCTCGCGCCGCTCCTTCGCAAACCACTGGCGGATCTTCGTGCGAGCCCGCGGGGACTTGACGAAGGCGAGCCAGTCGCGCGATGGCCCGGCGTTTTCCGCCTTGGAGGTGAAGACCTCGACGGTATCTCCGTTGTCCAACGGGGACTCCAGGGCGACGAGCTTCGCATTGACCCGGGCGCCGATGCATCGGTGACCGACCTCGGTGTGCACGGCGTACGCGAAGTCGACCGGGGTCGACCCGGTAGGCAGCGCGATCACGTCGCCCTTCGGCGTGAAGACATAGACCTCGCTGGCGCCGAGGTCGTACCGAAGCGAGTCGAGGAACTCCTCGGGCTCCTGCGCCTCGCGCTGCCAGTCCAGCAGCTGACGCAGCCAACCCATCTCATCTGATACAGCCGAGGGCTCGGTGACGTGGGCGTCCTTGAGTTCTTTGTACTTCCAGTGCGCCGCGATGCCGTACTCGGCTGTCCGGTGCATGCCGTGGGTGCGGATCTGCAACTCCACAGGCTTTCCACCGGGGCCGATCACGGTCGTGTGCAGCGACTGGTACATGTTGAACTTCGGCATCGCGATGTAGTCCTTGAACCGGCCCGGTACTGGTTGCCAATTCGCGTGGATGACGCCGAGGGTCGCGTAGCAGTCGCGCTCGGAGGCGACGAGCACGCGGATGCCGACCAGGTCGTAGATGTCGGTGAAGTCGCGCCCGCGCACGATCATCTTCTGGTAGATCGAGTAGTAGTGCTTCGGGCGTCCGGTGATCAACGCCTTGATACTGCCCTCCCGCAAGTCGACGCTGATGCGGTCGATGACCTCGCCCAGGTACGTGTCACGCGAGGGCGCCCGCTCGGCGACCAGCCGCACGATCTCGTCGTAACGCTTCGGGTAGAGCGTGGCGAAGGCGAGGTCCTCGAGTTCCCATTTGACGGTGTTCATGCCGAGTCGGTGCGCCAACGGCGCAAGTACTTCGAGAGTCTCGCGGGCCTTGAGCTCCTGCTTGGCCGGCGGAAGGAACCGAAGGGTGCGCATGTTGTGTAGCCGGTCGGCGAGCTTGATGACCAGTACGCGGGGGTCCCGAGCCATCGCGACGACCATCTTGCGGATGGTCTCGGCCTCGGCCGCCGCGCCGAACTTCACCTTGTCCAGCTTGGTCACACCATCGACCAGGTGCGCGACCTCGGAGCCGAACTCAGCAGTGATCTCGTCGAGGGTCAGGCCGGTGTCCTCCACCGTGTCATGCAGGAGTGCGGCGACCAGCGTGGTCGTGTCCATGCCCAGCTCGGCCAGGATGGTAGCGACCGCCAGGGGATGCGTGATGTACGGATCGCCGCTCTTACGCAGTTGACCCCGGTGGCACTCCTCAGCCAGGTCATATCCGCGTTGCAGCAACCGGGAGTCGACCTTCGGGTGGGCGCCGCGATGAATGGCGAGCAGGGGCTCGAGTACGGGCTTGGTGCCTGGTGACCGCGGCGAGGTGATCAAGCGCCGGGCGAGGCGATCCCGCACCCGGCGACGGTGCACACCCGACTCCACCGACGCTGCTACCTCCGGCATCGACGGTGACGGCGGCATCGACGGCGGCATCGACGGTGACGGTGGAGGTGGGGAGGACGACGGTTGAGGTGACGGTGGTGGCGGCGTCGGATTCTGCGGGGGCGCCGGCGTCGAGGTGGCAGGCAGATGTGGCGCGGTGGCAACCTTGCCTTCGGTGCCTGCCCGCGCCTTGGGTGTGGCAGCGGCGTCCGTCGTCAGCTCGGCTCCCTCTTTGGGGACGTATGGAACGGGTGACTGCGTCAAGTCTACGGCTCGGCGCGCATTGGCGTCGTGTCCGCACAACCCCAGCCGCTCAGACTCGCAGCAAAGCGTGTAGCGGACCAACGTCGGCCAACTGAGCCCGGCCGTCGAGGAAGCCGAGCTCCAGGAGCACACCCAGGCCGGCGACCGTGCCGCCGGCCTCGCCGATCAGGTCGATCGCGGCGCGAAGCGTCCCACCGGTAGCAAGAACGTCATCGACCAGCAGTATGCGCTTGCCGTCCAGCACCCCTACCGGCACCTCGATCTCAGCCGTTGCGTATTCCAGCTGGTACGCGCGCTTGACCGTTGGTGGCGGAAGCTTGCCCGCCTTGCGTACCGGCACCAGGCCGCAGTCGAGCGCACGCGCCAGCGCGCCGGCGATGAGAAATCCGCGCGCCTCGACTCCCGCAACGAGATCGATCGGGCCCACCGTCCGCGCGAAACTGGCCAGTGCCCCGATCGTGGCGGCGAACCCGTCACCGTCAGCCAGCAGCGGGGTGATGTCTTTGAAGACGATCCCGGGCTGCGGAAAGTCGGGAACGTCGCGCAGCAGAGCGGCGATGCGAACCGCCAGTTCCGACCCGGAATCTCC
>JALYIL010000035.1 GCA_030775825.1 Actinomycetota bacterium | reverse complement strand
GACCGGCAGATCGACGTAGTGGACCAGTGGGCGTTCCTTCACCCGGCTCGGACCGCCGCAGCCCGGACATCGTGGATCCGTGACAACCTGCTCGATCACCAGCTCGACCTGCGGGCCGCGCCGCTCGCAGTACAGGACACGCACGCCCTTCAACCCCACCAGCGCCAGGACGATCTCGCTAGGCTCAGACACGACGAAGGTGCTTCTTGCTTTTTGGGTCACACCTCAAGCCTGGAGCGCCTTCGTCCCCTCACCCGGACGACTCGCGGACACACGCACCCCGCTGAGATCCGAAGAGCCCATATATGCCGTGACTTCGAGATCAGCGAGGTGCCGCTCTGTCAGCGGCGTGAATGGCGATCGTCCAGTTACCGCGTGGGTTAAGCCCTAAGCCGGTTAGGATGTAGCGATCAGACCGCCGGTTTCCCAAAGTGGCCACGGCAGGTTCCAGTCGCCGTATCCTGCGCCGAGTTGCATCTTGCCGCCGTTGGCGTTCGGATATTGGACAACGTCACCGACCTCCATCAGCCCGTACAGTTTCGCTGCGTCCGATGGCAGCAGATTCGTGCAGCCGTTCGACGAGTCGATGCCGTGGGTGATGTTGTATACGTTCCAAGGCGCGGCGTGCAGGTACTCGCCGTCGTACGTCACGCGCATATCGAGCTTGATGCCGCACTCGTAGTAGGTGCCGTTTGTGTCGTGCATGCATACCGTCGGTACCTTTTCCATGATCACCTTAGTACCGGACCGCGTCCGCGTGCTCGTCGCACCGAGTGAAACTGGGTAGGTCCCCTCCGGGTGACCGTCCACGGTCAGCGTCATCGTGTGGCTCACATCGTCGACTACGGCGATCTGTGACGCGCCGATCGAAAAGTCTGACGTCAGGCTGTCGTCGTACGCAAGTCCCGATCCAGCCGACAGCCCCTTGATCGGCAGGTCCATATGCACGTGCGAGTGAGCCGGCCAATAGTTCTGAAGCCGGTAGTGAGCCTCAATCGGGTACCTCGGGTCAGCGCTCGAGGTCTCGAAGTACCAGCCTCCTTGAACAACCGTCCCATTCACCGTCACCTTCGTCGCCTGCACGAAGGGCTTTGCATCGGTGGGGCGCCGCGAGAAGTAAGCGATGATGGGAATCCCGATGCCGAACTGTGAGCCGTCGCTGAACTTGAGCGCGACGTGCACCGGCTTGGCATCCGGAGTGGGCGACGACGCGGCTGAGGTGGTTGAGGTGGTTGAGGTGGCCGAAGACGGGCCTGAGCCGGCGGTTTGTGCCGTTCCCCGTCCTGAGATTGCGCCCGAAGAACAGGCACTCATCACGAGGGCGCTCGCCACCACGAGAGCGCTAGCCCCCCAGGCCCCGGTGCGGTGAGAGATCCGACTGACAAATGCCATCCGTCCAGGTTAGGCCAGCCCGCGCGGATGCAAGCAACCGGCAGAGCAAACTCACAGTCGAGGATCCGTCGAGGACGAGGTTCGACACTATCCAAGGCGTGAGTTCGACCCGCCTCCGGGTCGTCCAGATCCGTGCGGGATACCCAACGCCGGCGAAGACGTCGCTAGCTCGATCGTCGTCGCGGCAAATCCCGCCTTCACATGCGTAGGTGCCGGGCGAGAAGAGGGTGAGCCCAGTGAACGTCGAGACCAACGTCGGCAGCATTTGAGCCTCTCAGGTGGCCAAGACGAGCGAGCGGTTCCGAAGTCCGGCCGACACCGCCGCCGAGATCGAGCACCGAGCTGCTAGCGGGGACGAACCCGTTGATCAGCTCTGGCTCGCCGAGTGACGGGAGTCGCGCCTAGATCTCCAGCGCAGCCGTCTGCGGATACCTGTCGGGACCCAGCGCGACCCAGCGCGACCCACCGCCGCGTCCCATTGTTCCGCCTCTCGAACGACCGCCGCGCATTCCCCGACCAGCGCGCACAGCGCCGCCCGCGGGAGTTGGCCGGACGGAGCGAGAGCGCCGGCACTGCACGCCGATTGGGCCTCCGATCGGGCTTCAGTGGGGAGTGCTATACGGGCTCCTGTGACGGGACGCGAGCGCGCCGAGTCGATGCGGAAGATCGCCGGGCATGCCACGCCGCCGTGCGTCCCAGACTGAATAGTCCAGCAGGCGCTGACGTCAGTCGGTCCGGGCCGCGCACGGCGGTGTCCGCGGCCGTCGCCGCAGCGCGGCGTGCGTGTGAGGGGTGTCTCGACGACGACGCTTGGCGAGCATCCGAGGCGTTGATCAAACGGGCCGCGGCTCGAGATGTAGACAACGTCGACGTGCAAGATCGAGACGTCGCGCGGATCGTTGATCTTGATTAGTCCGCAGCTAGTCCGCAAGAATTTCAAAGTCTTCCATCGCGAGCCCTCTGCGATCAATCCCAGCCGAGCAACCTGGGCCAGTAAAGACGGGGGCTTGAGGTCCTTTTCAACGGTAAGCAACGTTAACCAATTCGGCCTTGATTAGGACTTTTAATCCGTAGGTTGCGGGTTCGAGCCCCGCGGGGCCCACTGAATTTAGTCCCGCAATTACTGGGCTGTAGTCGTCCCAGAGGGTCGTGGGAAGATGATCAACGTCGATTCAGTCCGCAAAAAGTCCGCAGAAACAACTCGCGAGGTTCGCAACGCATCCATGCGGTCGGCTACTTCGTCGAGCCGGTCGCCGTAAAGATGACCGTAGAGATCGAGCGTCATCGTCGCGGACGCGTGTCCGAGCATCTGCTGGACGACTTTGACGTCCGCTCCTGACGCGATGGCCAGTGACGCCGCAGTGTGTCGCAAGCCGTGCGGCGTTAAGCCATCGAGTCCAGCCGATCGAACCGCCCGATCGAAGATTGTGTGTCGGAAGTTCTGCAGTCGGAGCAGGCCACCCCTCGACGCTGTGAACACGAAGTCCTCGGGCTGTTTCGAAGCGACGAGCGCTGCCAAGTCATCGACCAGGAAGCGTGGAATCGGCACGCTGCGGATCTGATGGGACTTCGGCGAGGTAAACGTTGCCCGGCCACGTACTTCAGCGACCGCTTCAGCGATCTCGGCTCGCCGACGTAGGAGGTCGAGCCGGCGTACCCGAAGCGCCGCAAGCTCGCCGAAGCGAATGCCGGTGTATGCCAGGAAGAGGATCGCAGTGCGATACTCGCCGGCGGCGACCGCGAGATCGTCGACTTGGTCCATCGACAAGAAGGCGCGCTCGACCTTGGCGGCCCGGGGAAGTGGCACGTGGTCGGCCGGATTTCGGGCCAACCGGCCATCCCTGACCGCAAGGGAGAAGACGAGTGACAACACTCGGTGTGCCTGCCGCACCGTTGAGCCTGCGAGTCCCGAAGCCGACAGTTGCGCGATCCATGCCCCGACCGCCTCGTGCGTGACGTCGGCGAGTTGGACGTTCCCCCACCGTGGCAGAACATTAACCCGAAGTAGACCCTCGTAGCGAGCGCGGGTGGACGGCTTGAGATCCACCTTCGTCGCGAGCCAACGGTGTGACCACTCACCGACTGTGATCCGCGACCGTCGCGGATCGACGTACGTACCGGTGGTCACTGCGGTCGTGACCTGGTCGAGCCAGCGTTGGGCGTCGATCTTGCGGGCGAAATGGCGAGAGTGTTCTGTGCCGCGCGTGTCTCGGTAACGAGCGCGCCACCTGCCGTCATTTCGCTTGGCGATGCTTGCCATCCCGATCTCCTTCTTGTCCGCCTTCATGCACGCTACGTCGACTCGGCGACGCGTTGTAGTGCGTCGATCTTGCGATCTAGTCGGAGGCCGATCCGCGATCGCCGGCTTGGGCGTTGATCCAGGCTTGCAAGTCGGCGGCACGGTAGAGGACGCGGCGGCCGAGACGGAAGCTGCGAGGGCCGGTGCCGAGATGGCGCCAGTAGCGCAGGGTGGCGACGGGGGCGCGGACGAGATCGGCGACTTCATCAATCGTCAGTAGGTCGTTGTCGTCGTGGTGGCGGCCATCGGTCATGGTTGTCATCTCCTGATGCGGTCGGGCTGTTGTTGGCTGTCATAGGGGCAGGGGCTTTTTCGGAGCCATTAGTGCCATATCGCTTGTGAGGGTTATCGATTCGTTATCCGGAGACAGGCGTTGCCTGGACGGGCGCGCCGTCGAGGAATCGGACAGTGGGCTAGTGCGAGAGTGGACAGACAAGGGTTCGGTGGACCCACGCGACAGAGGCGTGATGTTGATTCGCCTCGACTCTGTCGCCCTGTGACGTCTTCTCGCTCCGCAGTCAGGGAGTCCCCGCACGCATCTGTCCTCGACCCGAAATCTCGCACCGTTGACGATGCTGGCTGCTATCGATGGATGCCGGGCGATTGCTCGGGTCGCGAGTGCGGCACCCAGGCCTGGTGGTCGTGTCGGCATTGCTGAATATCGGCGTCGACGCGCGCGTTGTGGGCGTATTGGTTTCGGGCGCGAGTGTCGCGTTCGACGCGCCACGTGTTGCGTTCGGTGGTGAGCCGGTCGCCCGGCTGGGAGCGCAGTGTCGGTTCGGCGAGCAGCGCCGCGACGGTGGTTTGGGCGGTGGACAGCTGTGCTGTTGTGCTGGTGATGGTGTGTTCGACATCGGCGAGAGCGCCCGCGGGGTTCTCGATGTGGGCGAGGTTGCCGTACTGGGCGAGGTGGACTCGGTAGTACGTGTCGGTGTCGAGCCAGGCGCGCCAAGTGTCGTCGCGGTGCCCGACGGCTGCGTCAGCCGCGTCGCGAGACTGCTGGTAGTTGGGGTGGGTGTGTTCGGCGTCGGTGCGGGCGTGGCGGTCGAAGGCTGCGTGGATGGTTGGGGTGTCGTCGAACCACGCGGCGAAGGCGACGATTTCCTCGGTGCGCGTCGGCATGGTGGGGAGGTAGGGCTGCCAGGTGGCCGACCAGCGGGTGAGTTCTTCGGTCGCGCGGTTCACGGCGGCGCGGCGCTGGCCGAGTCGGCCCGAGCCGTTGCGCACGGTTTGGGCGGCTTGGCGGGCGGTGTTGCGCTGCTCGTCCCACGCCCGCTGCAGGCCTTCGGTGATCTCGGCGGTGTGCTCGGACACTGCCACCTCGAGCCGATCCGCGTGCACTGTCGCGTGTTCGGCGGCGGCGCGCGCGTCCCGATACGCCTGCCCCAACGCCGGCGCGGTGGCGTCTCGTTCGCGGGTGAGGGAGAGGATTTCGGCGAGGTGTTCGCGGCGCTGTTCGGCGTCGGCCAGACGCTGGCGGCAGTCGGCTTCGACGCTCCAGGCACGGTGCAGCTCGCCGAGCACCTGATCGAGCGGGCGCAGCTGTGCATACCTGCTCGCCTGGCTCGCGGCGAGGTCGCCGGCATGTGCCGGGCCGAGGTCGGCGCGCTCGCGAGCGAAGATCGCGACCCACTGCTCGCGGGCCTCCTCGACGGTGTCGGCGACGAGGTGGGCGGTGTTGGTGTCGCGGCCGCGGGTCATGGCGACGTAGGCCGACGCCGCAGTGGACTGCTCGCCGAGTGACGCGTGAGCGGTGGTTGCGGTCTCGCCCTGCACGCCGTGCACGGTGCTGGCGTATGCCAGTTCGAGGTGCTCGCGCACGTAGCCAGCGGGCAGCATCCGCTCACCGCCCTCCCGGGCGACGGTCACCCATCCGTCGGTCGCGACGTGCGTGACGGTCCAGGTGTCACGGTTCGCCACGCCCAGGTCGCGGTCGTTGCGGCGGGTCGCGACCCGATCCCCTACCCCGATCCGCAGACCTGCGTTCGTCGTAGTCGCGTGCTGATCGTCGACATGGCCGGTCGCGATGAGGCGCTCACGGATCGCGGCGTTGAGCTCGGCGACCTGCTCGCGGGTGTCGGCCACCGCGGCTACCCGCGACCCGGCGGCGATCGCCTCGGCTGCCGCTTCGGCGAGCGCGGCAACCCGCTCACCCTCGTTCGCGTGGACGCGGATCTGGTCGCGGGCCACGAGTGCGTCGAACACCACCTCCGGCTCGGTGCCGGTGCGCATCGCGAGGCTGAGCCGCGCGTACTCCGTGTCCGCGACCGTCACTGTCTTGCCATCGTCGGCGACCAGAGTGCGGGTGAAGCGGTGCACCGTGTCCAACGTCAGGCAGGCCTCGGGGGTGGCCCAGCGGGCGGCGAGGTCGAGTACTCCGCCGCGTCCGACTGCCGGCAGCTGGTGCCGGTCCCCGACCAGCGCGACCCGGGCGTGGTGTTCGTCGGCGATGGTCAGCAGCGCCCGGGCGGTGTCCTGATCGAGCATCCCGGCCTCATCAACGAGCAACACATCACCCGGACGCAGCATCGCGGCGTCGTTCGGCCCAACGAAGACGACGTTCGTGCGCGGGTCGAGCTGGCCGGGTTCCAGGCGGGTCCACAGGCCGTCCTCGTTCCATCGGTAGCCGTGCTGATAGGCCAGCCACGCCGCTGAGGATGCGCGAGATCCGATCTGCTGGGCGGCGATGTGGGCGGCTTTGAGCGTCGGTGTCACCACCATCAGCGCAGCGCCGCGTTGCTGGATCGCGACCCGTCCAGCGGCCAGCGTGGTGGTCTTTCCCGCCCCGGCCGCGCCCTCGACAACGAGCAACGCAGCGTCGCCGGCGAGTGCGGCGACGACGTCCCGTTGCGCCGTGTCCAAGCCAGCAAGCGCATCGTTGAGGACAGCATGTCCCGAGTCGTCGACGAAACTTGGTGTCGTCGACGGCGCGTTGGCGCGGGCCGCGAGCCGTGCGGTGAGGTCGGCTTCGACGTCGAGAACGTGTCGGGAGGTGAGCGCCCGGATGTGCTCCGGCACCCCGGCCCGGTCCAGCAGGGGTACACACTTGGCGCGCGCTCGGGCGGTCAGATCCTCGGCCAACTCACCGCGAACGGATGCCTCGGTGACCAGGTTGCGGCGCGCGATCAGCTGTTCGACCTCGCCGCGGATGTCGGCCGCATTCCACCCGGACCGTCGCGCCGCGAGCCGCGTCAGCACCTCGGCGACCGCGCGCTGCCGGTCGAGTTGACCGACCGGTAACGCGTCGATCGAAGCGAGCACGGGAATGTCTCGGTAGCCGAGTGCGCGCAGTTCGGTGACCCACCGCCGGGTCAGGTCCGCCCCGTCGCGCGGCAGGATCTTGTCGGGGCGGCCGTCGGCCCAGGCCCGCGCATCCCACGCCCGCCGCAGCGTGGGGCCGGGTTCGTGAGCGGGGTTGGCGGCGCGCCAGTCGGCTTCGTAGCGGTCGATGTTGCGCCCGATCTGCCCGGCCCGGGCACTGAACGGACCCACAAACTCCGCCAACTCTGTGACCTCACCGGACTCGGGGTTGAGGGTGAAGCCGTGCGCGGCCAGCGCGGCCCGGAATGCCGGGTCGGTCATCACGGCGGCGTGCCCAATACCGTTGATCGCGTCCAACGAGTCCCGCACCCCGACCGTGTGCAACCCTCGCCAGCTACCTTCGGCCTGTACTCGAGCGTTGATCTGCAGGTGCAGATGACGATGCGGATCCCCCGCCCGCGAGGTGTAGTGCCGCACCGTCACCGCCTCGATCTCGGCCACCGGCACCTGCACTTGCGCGCCTCGTGGACCGACCCTGGTGCTCGCGTGCCGAGCCAGCCAGGAAACGATTTGTGTCGCCGCGCGGTCCTGCGCCGCGTCATACGCGACCGAAATATCGGGGTGCAATTCGGCGGCCAGCGACCACGATTTCGGTCCGTTCACCACCACTTCGACGAACCGAACCGCCGCCTCGTCGGTGCGCAGCCGTCCTTTCGGTGCACCGGTATCGGGGTCGCACCCGGCCACCCAGGTCTCGTATTTGTCGCCGGTCAACGGCTGCAACTGGCGCACTCCAGTGTCGGGCGCGGCGACGTAACGCTGCGCGATGCCGGTGCCTTCGGCCAGGTAGTAGTCATCGGCGCGGCCCCGATCGGCCTCCACATAGTGGCGCGCAGCAGCCGGTGAACCCCGATACGTTTTCATTCCGCCGTGCAATTCATCAACACCAATCAATAACAACCAACAATGCTTTACCGTGTCACCCCAACAGGGTGATATTCCTACCAATATTGGTAGCATCCGTGCCGCTATTCAGTAAAGACGTGATAACGGCGAGTGAGCACTGATTACAGTTGACCGCGTAAAGGATTGCCATATTCGCCGGGCATCGATCATTCGCTTGTGCGCGTGGACCGGGTGTTCGGACAGTGGCCACGGTCGTGCCGTGATGTCCCGAGCTGGCGGCAAGTAGAAGTCCCACCTCGGGTTGATCGGCGCCGTCTGGTGAATGGCTGCGGGCACAGGCAAATTGGCGAGCGTGACTCACCTGCTCCGCTCCCCGGCGGCGTGACCGGGAGAATGTCGTCGAGCAGGGGGTGTCAGCCTGGGCAGTGAGTCAGGATGAGGGGGAATACGCCGGCGGTGGTCGCGACCCGAGCGACGCCGAGGGTCGACGCGACGGCGCCGCTGGACGTCCAACTCTGCAGCGCGCGCCCCGTCGCGGTGTCGACGCACCAGATCTGGCTCGTTGGTGCCCCGATGGTCAGCCAGAAGACCCGTGATCCGCTGGCCAGGATACCCGGGTCCGCGTCGGCATTGGCGATAAGCGCGCTGTACGCGACCGGGTGCAGCGTCGCCGGGTCGAGCCGATGTAACGCGCCGTCGGGGTGCCAATGCCGTAGACCCAGATCGTGCCGTCGGCCACCACCAGCGACCAGGCCTGAAATGGTAGGGGAACTGCGGTGGGGCTCATCCCGGTGCTGGCGCGGTACTGCCGAATCAGGCTCGGGTAGTCGGGGTAGCCGGGTTCGATGACGAGCAGCCTGGCCCGCGAGGGATCGGTGGCGATCACCACGTCCCCACCGGCACCTGGGCCGCTGTCCGCAATGAGCTGCGGCGCCGCCGCGCCCGGCGCCAGATCAGCGACGCCAGAGCCGGTCGCCAGGTACACGTGCCCGCCCAGCACGGCAGCGCTGGAGACCGACGGCGGCCAGGACACGTCACGAAGCCGCTGCAGGCTCGCCGCGTCGTACTCGATCAGATGACACGGGGACACCCCGGTGACGACGAGCCACAGCCGCCCGACCGACGCGTCAAGCAGCAGAGCCCCGGCCGCGTCGGCCGCGGACAGGCCAGCGCCGGACACCGAGACCGAACGCCGCGCCCCGGCGACGATGACACTCAGGTAATCGGGCTGCAGCACCCAGGTCGACGACCCGGCCACGACGACGTCCAAGCTCGCCTCATTGGGCAACGGCAGCCGCGCGCCAAGACCCGTGCCCGGAGCGGGCGCTGGGGTGGGCACCGGACCGCGCTCGGTCACCACCGCACGTGGGCCGCCTGGAGACCGAACCACGACGAGACCAAGGATGACGGCGGCGACACCGAGCACGACGCCTAGCGCCACCGCCCACCGCGGCAGGCGACCTCGACCGAATTCGATGACATCATCGCCAGTCGCGGATGCGTCGCGGTGGGCAGCGTCAAACTCGACGTTCCCGGCCCCGTCCACGTCAGTCCTCACAAACCGGCGCCACTAGGCGCAGCACAGCATGGCTTGAACGCTACCTCGCGACGCGCGGCTCGGCCGACCTGATCCGCCTGCGCCGCCGGCTTCTGCCCTGGGGTGTGTCAAGAATCTTGCACAGTTCCTCGGTTGTTCATTACGCAGCGGTGCCCTCCCTGTTCAACATCGCTGCGATGGGTGAGGAGGAGACCGGTCGGTGTGATAATCGGGATTGATTCGCATAAGCGCTCGGCGCCGATCCGGGTGATCGACGACCGTGGTGGTGTGCTTGCGAAGGGTCGTTCGTGACAGACAAGATCGGATACAAGGACACGCTCGCTGCAGGTCGCGAGTTCGCTGATCGCATCTGGGGCGGTCGAGGGCTGTAACGGCATCGGTAAGCACATCGCGCACCGGCTCCTGAGTTGGGTCATGGTCGACCGTATCTGGCGCTGGAGGCCCGTATTTCCGGGGAAGTTTGGGGATCGTAGTGCGCAGTTCAGGCACTAATCTGGCTTCTAGACTCGGCCGGTGGCGTGGGTTCGGCGGGTTCGTACGGCGTCGGGGGCGACGGCTGTGCAGATCGCGGAGTGGACTGCCGGCCGTCGCCGGATCGTGCGGCATATCGGTTCGGCCCGCGACGAGGCTGAACTCGGTCTGCTGATCGAGCAGGCTCAGCGGCTGCTCGACGACGAGCGGCAGGGGGTTCTGGATCTCGGGCTCACCCCGGCGACGCGCAAGGTCGCGATGCTCGCCCCGGCGCAGGTAACGCTGTTCGCGGAGTCGACGCCCACGCCACGGCCAGTGGTCGCGCGCCCGAGGGTGCTGCGCACGAGCTCGGCCGTGTTGTTCGACGCGTTGGCCGGCGTGTATTCCAGCCTCGGGTTCGACGCCCTCGCCGATGAGGTGTTCCGGGATCTTGTGGTCGCCCGCGTGGTCGAGCCGGCCAGCCTGTCCGACATCGACCGGGTCCTGGCCGAGCTAGGCCGCCGTTCAGCCAGCCTGTCCACCCGCAAACGCACGCTGCGGCCCTGCGCCGAGCGCCAATACCGGGATCGGCTGGCCGAGTTGTGTTTCGCGCACGCCGCCACGCACGGCGACATCTCACTTGTGTTGTATGACGTGACGACGCTGTATTTCGAGGCCGACAACGAGGACAGCCTGCGCAAGGTCGGCTACTCCAAGGAACGACGTGTCGACCCGCAGATCGTGGTCGGGCTGCTGGTTGACCGGGCCGGTTTCCCTTTGGAAATAGGCTGTTTCGAAGGCAACATGGCAGAGAAGCACACGCTGCTGCCGATCATCGAGGCGTTCAAGGCCCGGCATTCGATCGAGCACATGGTCGTGGTCGCCGACGCCGGGATGCTGTCCGCGGCGAACCTAAGCGCACTCGATAGCGCGGGCTACAAGTTCATCGTCGGCTCCCGGCAGACCAAGGCACCGATCGATCTGGAATCGCACTTGCGCTGGCACGGTGACGCGTTCACCGACGGGCAGGTCATCGACACGCTCACGCCGAAGATCGGAGCGAACGCCGACAACGATCCGTTCAAGCGGGCCGAACCGGTCTGGGACTGGTCCGCGCACCCGTCGTCGTGGCGGGCAGTCTGGGCCTACTCACGCAAACGCGCAGTGCGCGACAACAAGACTTTCACCGCGCAGGAGAACCGCGCCCGAGCCGTAGTCGCCGGCGACAAGGCCGCCCGCAAGCCCCGCTTCGTCAAGACATCCAGAACCGGATTCACGATCGATGAGGCCGCGCTCGCGCGGGCCAGGCGACTGGCCGGTCTCAAGGGCTACGTCACCAACATCGACACCGCCGTGATGCCCGCGGCCGAGGTGATCGCCAGCTACCACGACCTCTGGCGCGTCGAACAGTCCTTCCGCATGTCCAAATCCGACCTCGCCGCACGCCCGATGTTCGCCCGCACCCGGGACTCGATCGAGGCCCACCTGAGCATCGTGTTCACCGCGCTCGCCGTGTCCCGAACCGTGCAGGACCGCACCGGCATCTCGCTGCGCCGCGTACTGCGCACCCCCAGGCCGCTGCGCTCAGCGACGATCGAGATCAACGGCGACGTCCAAACCTTCCGCCCGAGATCAACCCCAGCGTCACCGCGATACTCAACGCTCTGAAGAACCCCGAACTCAGGCACTAAGCGATTTGACCTAACTCAGGAGATCAACGGCGACGTCCAAACCTTCCCGCCCGAGATCAACCCCAGCGTCACCGCGATACTCAACGCTCTGAAGAACCCCGAACTCAGGCACTAAGCGATTTGACCTAACTCAGGTCTGAAGAACCCCGAACGGGCGTGTCAGGAATTTTGTGTGTGGCTCGGCGTGACTCCACGGCTTCGGGCCGTGGGCTGGAGAAGATCACGCATGACCACGAACATGATTGATGTGCAGGACGAGCAGCAGCCAGCGACGACGGATCTGTCGGCGTTGGCTGAGCAGTTGGTCGCGACGGCCCGCACCCAGGGCGTCGAGCTGACCGGCCCGGGTGGGCTGCTGACCGGGTTGACCCGGCAGGTGCTGGAGACGGCGTTGGAGACCGAACTGGGCGAACACCTTGGCCACGAGCGGGGCGAGCGGTCCGGGTCGGGCAACGTCCGTAACGGGTCGAGTGCGAAGACAGTGCGCACCGACGTTGGCGAGGTCCGTATCAGCGTGCCCCGCGACCGGGCCGGCACCTTCAGTCCGACGGTGGTGCCTAAGCACTCCCGTCGGCTGGCTGGCTTCGACGACGCCGTGCTCAGCCTCTATGCGAAGGGGATGACCACCGGCGACATCGCCAACCACCTGGCTGACATCTACGGCACGCAGGTGTCGCGGGATCTGGTCTCGCGGGTGACCGACGCGGTCATCGAGGACATGCAGCAATGGCAGTCTCGACCGCTCGATTCGTGTTACCCGGTGGTGCTGATAGACGCGATCGTTTTGAAGATTCGTGACGGGCAGGTCCGCAACCGGCCGGTCTATGTCGCGATGGGTATCACCGTTGATGGTGAGCGGGACGTGCTCGGGTTGTGGGCCGGACCGGTTGGTGGCGGGGAGGGCGCAAAGCAGTGGATGACGATGCTCACCGAGCTGCGCAACCGCGGCGTCGCCGACGTGTGCATCGTCTGCTGCGATGGGCTCAAGGGGCTGCCGGACGCGATCTCCGCGACCTGGCCGCTCGCGACGGTTCAAACCTGTGTCGTGCATCTGGTGCGCTCGAGTCTTCGCTACGCGTCCAAGGCCGACTGGGGCAAGATCACCGCCGAGCTCAAGGGCGTCTATACCGCGGCAACTGTGGCCGCGGCCGAGCAGCGTTTCGCCGAGTTCGCCGCCACCTGGCGGGACAAATACCCGGCGATGATCGCGATGTGGGAGCGCAGCTGGCCGGAGTTCGTACCGTTTCTGGACTTCCCGTTGCCGGTCAGGAAGCTGATCTACACAACAAACGGGATCGAGAGTTTGAACTCCCGGTTCCGCCAAGCCATCCGCCGGCGGGGGCACTTCCCCACCGAGCAGTCGGCGATGAAAATCCTCTACCTCACCGTCCGGGAAAGGAGGCCCAACCGCTCGAACCCGACCGGCAAGATCAACGGCTGGAAGAGCATCCTGAACACCCTCGCCATCACCTACGGCGACCGCCTCACCATCAACTAGCCGGAGCCCGCACACAAAAATTCAGACAGGCCCCCCCGAACTCAGGCACTAAGCGATTTGACCTAACTCAGGTCTGGGGCGGTCGAGGGCTGTAACGGCATCGGTAAGCACATCGCGCACCGGCTGGTGCATGACGGCGAGACGGTGCTGGATGTGCCGGCGAAGCTGTCGGCGCAGATGCGGGTGTTCGCTACCGGCAATGGCCGCAAGGTCAGACCACAGCGCCGTGTCCTGACGACTACCGGCCTTCGTCTCCCTGTGGGCGAGGCGCGTCGTCAGTCGTCAGGAGTCGGCGACTCCGCCGGAATCTCACCGGACGTCGTCCCGGCACGTCGTTCGGCCGCCGATGTCCAAGGGGCACCGCGGCCACGGCTTTCGCCGCAAACGCTGCCCTTAGCGTCTGCTCGACGCGCTCGTGTCCGTGCGCGATCATCCGCGGCACCTCGCAGCTACTCGGACAGCCAGGGCGCTAACAAGTGAAGCCGCCAGACTGATTCAGCACGACCGAGTCGGTAGGCGTGAGGTTCTGATCCGACCAGCCACCAGCGTTGTTGCCCCATAGAAGCGTCCCGCTGCCGCCGTACCCAGAGCAGCCGTACATCGAGGCACCGCCCGTTTGATTGTTGAACGTGCGATGGGTGCCGAATTGATTGGTGAGGTTGTGATAGCCGTAGGTATAGAACATGAACGACGGATGGCCACCGTTCCAACCTGCGTTTTGCGGATAGAGACAAGCGTAACCGCTGGGGCAGCCTTCAATTGTCCCACTGGCGTTGGCCGAAGGCACGGCCACAACCGCGCCGGCCAATGACACGCCAAGAGCCATGATCAGGACAATTCCAAATCGTCGTACTCGCGTCATCAGATTCCCCCTTTACCCCAGCCTTCAACGAAACCTCGCGGCCCCGGCACCGGGTTCGAGGTCCCCGCCAGACCGGTCACAAATGGGGCGAGGAACTCATCACGGGCACTGGGCGCTCATGAGGAGTCTCGCGCTGAGACGATGTCGATGTCAACAGTCCGATGACTAACCCGGAGCGCGAGTGCGCGAAACGGCCCCGACCTCAATGAGGGGACGTGCGCAGTACAGCTCCAGTTTGAACGTGAGGGGCGGCGGCAACCGCTCTACCCGAGGGAAGCGATGGCACGCTTCAGCGAGCCAAGCCGACGGCGGAGACCCCCGCCAGCAGCAACAGGATCGTTGTCAACAGCAGTGTCTCCTGAGGCAGACGTCCGCCGGAAGTGGGCGCCCTGAGGTGGATGAGTGAGACGAGGAGGTACCGGATGTTCAAGCCGGAGCAGGAGAGATCGAAGCGGTGGTGGCGGTCTGCGTGGTGACCGTCCGGTGCGTCATATATGGGCTCTTCGGATTCTGGCGGGGTCTGGTGGTCACTGGACGACGATGGATCCGAGGACGCGCCAGTTGGGTTTGCCGGCGTAGAGCAGGGCGCGGATGCGGTAGTTGTTGAAGTTGCGGAACCCGTATCCGATTCGTTTGATGCGTTTGATCAGGTTGTTGAGTGCTTCGGTCGGGCCGTTGCTGACCCGGGCGAGGTGGTAGTTGCAGATCTTGTCGAACCACTGGTGCATGGTCCGGCCTAGCTTCTGTAGTTCCGGTGGCATCGTGCGGCGGCGGCAGTGCTCGATGAGCTCGTTGAGCATCGCTTGGGCGGT
>JALYIL010000034.1 GCA_030775825.1 Actinomycetota bacterium | reverse complement strand
CGCTGGGGCTGTGCGGCATCGATTGCCCGGCCCGCTGCTGCCCGGCGCCCGTGCGGCTGCCCACGGCGTCTTGAGCGGCCGTCCGGGTAGGCCGTCCGGGTAGGCCGTCTTGGGGCGGCCTACGTGGCGCTGCGCTCGCACTCGGTGACCAGAGCGCGCCCGAACCCCGGGGCATCCCCCACCGGCGTAACGGCCCGGCCGTTGCGCAGCAGATCGCGCCACTGGTCGACGCTGAAGGTTGACGGCTCGGTCGACCCACAAAAATCTTCCAGGAGACCGACGAAACGGGCTGGATCGCTACGGAACGGGAAATGACCGGCGTCGGCGAAGATTTCGAGGCGGCTCCCGGGCATCGCGGCGTGCGCTTTGTATGCGTGTCCCACCGGCAGCACGCTGTCGCGTGCCCCCCACATCAACAGCGTCGGCATCCCACGAACGAGGTAACTGCGGTCGAGCATGGTCACGACCTGACCCCGCCAGTCGACGACCGAGCGCAGGGTGCGAATGAAGGCCGAGCGTGCAGTCTGGTTCGGCAGCGCCTCGACGACCCGGCTGAGGTCAGCGGCATCGACACCCAATCCGGTGTCCAGGCGCTGCATCACCTCTACCGCCAGCCGGACTGCGGTACGCGCTCCGGGGAGCTTCAGGGCGGCGATCGCGAGATTCGCGCCCGGCAGCGCGGCGGCCCGCAGGGCCGGCGAGACATCGCGGCCGGCGCCTCCGGAGGACACCAGCACCATGCGATCGGTCCGCTCCGGGAACTGGTATGCGAACTGCATCGCGACTCCGCCGCCGAGGGAATGGCCCACGAGGGTCACGTGATCGATGTCGAGCGTGCTGAGCAGGTCGCGCATCCCATTGGCGTAGGCCGCGACCGAATAATCTGCCCGCGGTTTGTCGGAGTCGCCGTGGCCGAGCAGGTCGGGCGCGATGACCAGGTGCCTGCGGGCCAGCGTCGGGATTATCTCTTCCCAGGTACGGGAGTTGTCACCGATGCCGTGAATCAGCAGAAGTGGAGGGCCTTTCCCCGCAATCCGGAAGACCCGTCGATATCCGTGGATCCTGCGCGCCTGCACGTACACACGCGTATCGACGTTGCGGGTGGAGCGAGAATCCGGCGCGATCTGCAACACGGCAACCCCCGTCGCTGGTGATCGCCGTCACCCTAGAACGCGAACAACACGCACACGTTTCGCGCTCATTGCGCCCGCGAGCTTCGCTCAGTTCGTACCGGCGTTGTACCCTGCCAGCCTGGCCCGACGGACCGCTGTGAGCAGCGGCCGGAGAGCAGCGCTTCGAGCGGCAATGCCGACGCGGTCGATCGCGCCGCCGGTCGCATCGGCTGCGGCGAGTTCGAGGACCGCCTGCAGGCGCTCGGCTTGCGCCACCAGTGCAACCGCAGGCGAGGGGAACCGCGGGGGCAGATTCACCCGTTCTCCGCTTCGACGGGCCTGGCTCAGGCTGCTCGCGAGCTCGCCCGCGCCTCCCGCACCGGCCCTGGCCCCACCCGCCCAGCCGGCGACGTCGGCGGCTGCCAGGGCGCTGGCCGAATCGCGAATCGCAGCCGTGAGTTCCTGTTGGGCGTCAGCGACGGCGAGGTAGTCAAGGGGCGCAGGCTGGACCTCGAATGCGTGCCAGATGACGCTGACCGGTGCACTGCTCGGAGCCCGGTCGATAACGGTGGGAACCAGGCCGATCCCGCCGCCGAACACGGCCTCGCCCACGTCCAGCGCGGCGGTCCGGAACTCGGCGGGGCCAGGCACACCCCGCACATCGCCGGGGATGGGCAGGACGAGTCGTACCGGCGCTCCGGCCCGTCGCCAGGCGATCAGAACCTCGGTGAGCGCTGCATATTCGCCGTTGCTGCTTCGCAGGCCCGCCACCGCGTGCGGGGCATCATCGCCGGTCGTCGCCCGCAGAACCTCGTCGGCCGCGGCGATTCCGGCGAGCCAAGAGGACGCCCACGCCGCCAGAGGTCCGGATCGCAACCTATTCATCTGAGTCAGGCTATTGGGGGTGCTGGTCGTCCTGTTGCGCCAGAGCTGCTTGGCCTGGGCCCGGCGCTCGTGTAGTAGTTGACCTGTGGTGCAGCCCGGACCTGATCCCGACAACTATCCGCCGATCGACCCGAACGAGCCGGTACCCGACGACGCGGGCGTCCTGTCGCCAGATACTCCTGAGACGCTTCCGCCCCCGCCGGTCGAGCCGATGCCGGGTCCCGACGATCCGGACAGCGTGCCCGCCTAGTTCGCCACCTCGTTCGAACGGCGCGAGCGTGGCTACGTCAACAAGCGGCGATCCCACCGTAGCGTCGAGCGGATGCCCGATTACTACACCGACGTCCTTGCGCAGCCGCCGCGGCGCAATCGCCTGCCTGAGATTCCCGCCGAGATCGACCTCGTCGTCGAGACGGCGGACGGTGCCTTCTGCGGAGCCGTGGTCGCTCATGGCAGAGCGGTCGAGGCAGGGGAGAGGCGCGACGTCGTGACTCTCGAAGATCGCCGCGGCAACCGGCGCGACTTTCCGATGTTGCCCGCGGCATTCTTGCTCGACGGTCAACCGGTGACGCTGGTGCGGCCGACGCCGCAGCCGCCGAAGCGGTCCCGCGCCATGACGGCCTCGGGCTCCTACGCGGTCAGCGACCTGCCTGCCCGGGTTGCCCGGGACAGTCGAATCTGGGTCGAAGGCGTGCACGACGCGGCGTTGCTCGAACGCGTCTGGGGCGACGACCTGCGCGCGGAAGGTGTCGTGGTCGAGCCGTTGGATGGCATCGACCAACTCGGCGACGAACTGCGGAGCTTCGCGCCCGGTCCACGCCGACGAGTTGGGGTGCTGGTCGATCACCTCGTACCGGGGAGCAAGGAATCGAGGATCGTAGCCGAACTGGGCCCGGCCGGCTTCGCCAGCTCGGTACTGGTGACGGGCCACCCATATGTGGACATCTGGCAGGCCGTCAAGCCGTCAGCGCTGGGAATCAGCCACTGGCCGGCCGTTGCGCGCGGCACGTCCTGGAAGGAGGGCGTGTGTGCGGCGCTCGGGGTGAACGATCCGCGCCAGATGTGGCGTCAGGTGCTCGCCAGCGTCGACAGCTACGCCGACATCGAGGTTGCGCTGCTGCGGGCGGTCGAGGAACTCATCGACTTCGTCACGACCTGCGGCTCCTGACCCACGCGCAGGACCGAGTGCAGGTGTTCACCTGGAGCCACTACGGGCGCTCCACTTCACGGGAAGGCACTTCACCGGCGCCGTGCCACCATGAAGGTATGTCCGCGTGGTTGGTCTGGCTGATCATCTCCGGCGTGCTCGCCGCGGCCGAGGCAGCTTCGCTCTCGTTTGTGTTGATCATGGCCGCAGGGGGTGCCCTCGGCGGAGCGTTGACGGCTGGGCTCGGCGCCCCAGTGGTGGTGCAGGTTCTGGTCGCTATCGTCGGCACCTTGGCATTGCTGGGCCTCGCCCGTCCGGCCGCGGTGAGGCACCTGAATTCCGGCCCGCGGGTGATCACGGGCTCGGACGCATTGGTGGGCCGCGAAGCCGTGGTGCTTCGCGCAGTGACGAGTCGGGAGGGGCGGGTACGTCTCAACGGTGCGGAGTGGTCGGCTCGCGCGATCGATCCGAACCAGATTCTGCCCGCGGGCACGGTTGTGTCGGTAGTGAAGATCGACGGCGCCACGGCGGTCGTGTGGCGCGACCCGTTTGGCTGATTCCCAGGTGAGAGGACAAGGCACATGAGCGCAGCAGTGATCGCGGCAATCGTGATCGCGGTCGTCGTGATCTTCATTCTGGCGCGGATGGTTCGGATCGTGCCGCAGGCGCGTGCCGCCGTTGTTGAGCGGCTGGGTCGCTACGTACGCACGGCGACCCCCGGCCTGACGTTGCTCCTGCCGTTCGTCGATCGCATGCGACCGCTGATTGACCTGAGAGAGCAGGTGGTGAGCTTTCCGCCGCAGCCGGTCATCACCTCCGACAACCTCACCGTGGCTATCGACTCGGTCATCTACTTTCAGGTGACCGACCCCAGGGCGGCGACCTATGAAATCCAGAATTACATCCAAGCCGTCGAGCAGTTGACCATCACCACGCTGCGAAACGTCGTTGGCTCGTTGAACCTCGAGCAAGCGCTGACCAGCCGGGATGAGATCAATACGAAATTGCGCGGCGTTCTGGACGAGGCGACCGGCCCGTGGGGTATTCGGGTGGCGCGCGTCGAGATCAAGGCCATCGACCCCCCACCGTCCATCCAGGACGCGATGGAGCAGCAGATGCGCGCCGATCGGAACAAGCGCGCGATCATCCTGACCGCCGAGGGTCAGCGCGAGTCTGCCATCAAGACGGCGGAAGGGCAGAAGGCAGCACAGATCCTCGCGGCGGAAGGACAGAAGCAGGCGGCGATTCTCGAGGCCGAGGCTGAGCGCCAATCACGCATCCTGCGTGCCGAGGGCGACCGGGCAGCTCGCTATCTCAGTGCCCAAGGCCAGGCGAAAGCGATCGAGACCACCTTCAACGCCATCCACGCCGCGAAACCCGACCCTGCCCTGCTGGCGTACCAGTATCTGCAGACCCTGCCGCAGATCGCGCAGGGCGACGCGAACAAGATGTGGATCATCCCGAGCGAGTTCAGCAAGGCCTTGGAGGGCCTGGCCCGCCTCGGCGGCACCGAGGGTGAGACCGCGTCGTGGCTCAATGCCAGCGACGCGTCCCAGGCGCCGAGCAGCGAGAGCCTGGACACCTCTGGCTGGTTCGACTCGAACCTGCCGCCGGCCGCCGCGCAGCCAGAGGCGATCAATTTCCGCGCCTCGGACGATGACGCGGAGTCGCGCCTGGCCCACTCTGGACTCTCCGACGAGCTGGCCGAACTGCCGGTCGAATTGCCGCCGATTCCCGAGCCGCTGCCGCCGCCGGACTCGCTGCCGCCGGCGGCGGTGTGATCAAGGCATGATCGAGCCGATCGAGCTGATCGAGCCAGCGGAGCCGATCAAGGACCAGACGATCGCTGGGCAGGACTGGTACGGCGAGCACGTCACCGGACGCGCATACCTCAACTGCACCCTGAGCCGGGTCGACCTGACCGAGTCCGTCATCGAGAACTGCACGTTCACTGCCTGCACGTTTCGCGACGTGCGGTTCAACGCCGCGCGGGTAGTGAGTTCGGCGCTGACGAATTGTTCCTTCGGTGGTTGCAACTTGTTCGACGCCGAATTCTCGGGCTGCAAGTTGACGGGAAGCTCGTTTACACGATGCTCGACGCGACCACTGCGGGTCCACGGCGGGGACTGGTCGTTCGTATCGCTGCCAGGTGCTGACCTGCGGGGAGCCAGCTTCCAGAATGTCCGGATGCGCGAAGCGGATCTCACCGGTGCCAACTGCGTCGGCAGCGTGTTCTCGGCCGTCGACCTGTCCGCGGCGGTGCTGCACGGCGTCCAGTTCACCCGCGCCGATCTGCGCGGAAGCGACCTGAGCTCCCTTGACCCGCTCGATGCCGAGATTCGCGAGGCGATCATCGGCGCCGAGCAGGCTGTCGTCATCGCCCTCGCGCTGGGCCTCGTCGTCTGCTAGGGAGGCTCGGGCCTGTCGGCGTCGTGCCGTCTGCGGGCTCCGGCTGGAAGGCTCAGAAGTTCGTCGCGTTCCACGGAGCCAATTCCGTGGCGAACATGGCATCTGCCCGTTGGATGGCGCCTGAGGTCAACTCCTCGATGCCCCCGCCGATCGCGAGTTGCCGCAGACTGAATCCGCCCAGATAGATCGAGGCGAGCCTGCGCTGGGTGAGGCGCAGGTCCGGGCTCTGCTCAGTCGGGCGGCACGCCGAGTCTCCACCGTCGGCCTCGAGCAGGAACCGGCCCGCCGCGTAGCCCGTCCCGTCATCGTCAACGACGTCGAGTACGAGGCGGCCGGAGGCGGCGTAGCTCCGACCCGCCAGCGACGCACAGACATCGAGCAGGCGGATCCACACGTCGTCGCCGGCGTGGGTCTGACGCAACGCCCGCCCGTCAGAGAGCAGCCAGCGAACGGGCTCATCGATGGGTCGTCGGGCGAGCGTGATCTCCTCGACGGCATCGATGCCGCCCAGGTAGGCCCACAGATCCCGATAGGCCACATCCGTCGAGGCCACGAGGTCTGAGACCGTGATCGCGCCCAGATTGCCGGTGACGTCGAATTCGCGCTCGGACGCCCACCACAGCAACCCGTCCGGACCGTGGTTGGATTCGTGCAGGTAGACATTGGGCGTCTTGCCCCGCTGGAGGGTCTGACGCCCGTCCAGACCTAGTCGACGGGGCCACCAATCGCCCGGCCTGCTGACTTGTCCCGATCGTAAGGCACGTGCCCGCTCGAATACCTGGGGCGCTATGTCACGCAAATCGCTGGGATCGACCTGACGAACCACGCCGCTGCCCGTCGGCTGGACCCGACTGCGGCGACACAAGTAGGTGTACGTCGCTGAACTTGTCGCGGGTGCGTACCCGAAGCGTCCGTAGATCGGCCATTCTGCAGCGATCAGGATGCTGAACGGGTCGTTGCGTTCGCGGGCCTCGCGCAACGACTCAGAGAGCATCCGGGTGAGCAAGCCACGTCGCCGGTGGGTGGCGTTCACCGTTACGGCGGTGAGGGCATCGACCATGACGTCGCGGCTCGTCCCCTGGGGGCCTGGCACGGTAATCGCGCGAGCGTTGGTGGCCAGGGTCGCAATCCAGCGACCATGAGCTCGGGCACCCCAGGTTCGATCGGCGGCCCAGTCTCGGCGCAACGAATCAAGGTAGCGTTCGAATTCGTCGCCTTGGGTCTCCTCGAGGAAGGTTGTCGCCATCGTCCGCGCCCACGGTCGTGCTTCCTCCACGGGCAGGGGGTGGACGATCTCGATCTCCGACATTGCACCGAGCCTGCCAGTACCGCTGCTATGTGTCAGCTCAATTCGGCACCCAGTTGGCGCTGCGGGCACGCTTAGATCCAGCTGATTCGATTGTGTAGGTAGAGGTATCCGATGAAGCTCACCGCGTCGAGCAAGAAGTGCGCGATCACCAGCGGAAGGACGCGCCGGGTCCGCTGGAACCACCAACCGAAGATCAGCCCCATGACCAGGTTTCCCGCAAATGCGCCCGATCCCTGATAGAGATGATACGTGCCCCGTAGGACCGCGTTGCTGGCAAGGGCCCGGCTGTCCGGCCAGCCCAGCTGTCGCAACCGGGTCAGCATGAACGCCGTGACCACGATCTCCTCGCCGAACCCGTTCTGAAATGCCGACAGGAGCAGGTACGGGATCCGATACCAGACGTCGGGGAAGCTCACGACATCCAGTGATGCGTTGAGTCCGAGTTGATGGGCGGTCCACACCAACCCCAAGCCCGGGATACCGATCAGCGCCAGGAATCCGACACCCTGTAGCAATTCGCGCCACCGGTTGCGCAGATCGAACCCGATTCCGAAACCCGGGCCGCCCGGGCTGCGTACCAGCAGCACAAGCGCAAGGAGTCCAGGAGCCAGGCCGCTCAGAATGTCGGCCAGGTTGTCCGCCAGATCCAGCAACGGGTAGGTGGTGGCTGCCTTGCAGATCACGCATGCCGTTGTGTGGCTGATACCGCCCGAGACGGTGACCTCCTGGCGGAGGAAGCGCAACAGGGCAAAGACCGCGGACATGCCCAGCGAAACGCCCAGGACGGCCAGGAGTTCGAGCCCGTGCCGCTCCTGCGGCGCCTGCTTCACAGGCGCCTGCGAGGGTTCGGTCACCGGGCCAGTCTGCCTGACCGTCCTGTGGGATTGACTCCCTGTCGCGTGTCAGCTCTGGTCGAGTACTGCCTCGATCTCCAGGGCGATGGTGACCTTGTCACCGACGACTACGCCGCCGCCGTCCATCGGCATGCTGATGTCAATGCCGAAGTCGCGCCGGTTGATTTCGGCTGTTGCCGAGAAGCCGGCCCGCTGGCCGCCGTACGGGTCGGCCTTGAAGCCGTTGACCTCGAGATTCAGCGGGATCGACTTGGTGACGCCATGAAGGTCGAGCTCGCCGTCAAGGGTCCAGCTCCCATCGCCGTTGTCGACGAGCGAGGTGGAGCGGTACGTCATCGTCGGGTGCTGGGCCACGTCGAAGAAGTCTGCCGAACGGATGTGATTGTCGCGCTGCTCGTTGCGGGTGTTGATCGAGTCGAGCTTGATCGACGCCGTCACGCTCGAGTCACCGGGCTGCTCGGCGGTGACGATCGTGCCCTCGAAGTCCGTGAACGACCCGCGAACCTTGCTTATCATCATGTGGCGAACGGTGAACGACACGTCCGAGTGAACGGTGTCGATCTGCCACACACCCGCCCGGTAGCCGGGGATGGTGGGGTTGTTGACGGTCTGGGTCATGGGAACCTCTCTCTAGTTGAATGTTCAACCGAATTAACAGACCGTACCCCGAGTTCATTCCTAGTTGCAAGCTCAACATCCTGAGGATTCGCGAAGGCTTCGCGGGTCAGGACCGGCGGGGCTCTACCACTAGCGTCTGCGCGGTTGCACCGACAATCCCGTCCAGATCGGACAGCGTCGCGCGGGCCAGCGCCGCTCCCGTCCGCCCGAGGGTGGTCGCTGCGTCCAGGAGCAGCCACGGCCCCGAAACCGGGCGCGAAAGGTGCACGTCAAGATCGATATTCAGGAACGACCACACGCTCCAGTCGAGTTCCGCCGAGACGCCGCTGGCGGAGTCCCCGATCAGAGCCGCCCGCGCCAGGCCGCTGGCCTCGTGCTCGGCGACGATCCTCAACCGCGGCCGAGCCCAGATCCGGGCGGGTCCCCGCGCGCCCAGTCCGCCCAACTCTGAGCGCCATTCGATGCTGTCGGCGTAGGGAAATGTCGCACCGAGACCCGGCAAGGTTTCCGGCGGTGGAGTGGTCTGGACCGCCGGCGCAGCCAGGTGCGTCGTGTCGTCGAGGCGAACGAGCCAGATTCGAGCCTGCAGGCACTCTCGGTCGGCCGCGGACAACCTCGCCTCTACCAGGACGGCCGCCCGAGCCGCTCGCAGAACCCGGGCTTCGACGGTGACGTCCGTCATGGGAACCGGCCCAAGGAATTCCGCGGCGACCCGGTGCGCCGCGAGATCGTCGCGTCCGGTTTCCCGCGCCGCTAGGCGCTCGGCGGCATGGACCAGCAGTGCGGTCGGCGGGCCGCCGTGCTGGTGCTCGCGCGACCACGGGCCCGCAGCCGACGGTTGCGTGCGGAACGTCGCGGCGGGACCGGTGCGCTCGATAAGATGAAAATATGCATCGACCACGCACATCAACGTAGTTGGCCGATCCAGCGCGGAGTGTTCTACACTGGCTTGAGAAGGGGCGTGCGGCACATCCCTCCCGTGCCGCCGCCTCTTCTCTTTGTGTCCTCAGGCTCCGTCCGGCGTTGTGTCTCAGGCTCCGTCCGGCGTACGGATCGGTGGCGTCAGCAGCGCGCAAGGCCCCGTTGAAAGCCTCAAGCGCTTCGGTCGCGCCCCTTGCCGGAACTAAGGGCAGATGCGGCGCGCATCACGCCGGCCGGCGGAACCGGTAGCCGCCCTGTGACGAACTCCAGACGAGAGGGCTGGGTCGTCCGGCCCGGCGCGGGTTGGCGGAGGCTGGCAGATGACACGCCGAAAGGTTGCCGTTGTCGGCAGTGGGGTAGCGGGCCTCACGGCCGCCTACGTGCTGCAGCGCGAGGCAGATGTAACGCTGTACGAGTCCGACAGTCGCATCGGCGGCCACGCGGACACGCACGAGGTCGAAGCCTCCGACGGGCGTGTCCTCGGAGTGGATACCGGCTTCATCGTGCACAACGAGGTCACCTACCCGCAACTGCGCAGGCTGTTCGGTGAGCTCGGGGTTGCGACCCAGGAGTCCGACATGAGCATGTCGATCTCCTGCGGCGGATGCGGAATCGAATACGCCGGTGGCCGCGGCGTCGCGGGACTGCTGCCGTCGTTGCGTACGGCAACAAATCCGCGCTACCTGCGGATGCTCGCAGAGGTCGTGCGCTTTCATCGCCACGCTCGAGCGCTACTGGAATCCGACGACGACCGCCTGACCCTGCGGGAGTTCCTCGCTGCCGGGAAGTTCTCCGCATACTTCACAGCTCATTTCATGACTCCGCTGGTCGCCGCCGTATGGTCGACCGCGCCCACTCACACGGGCGATTATCCGGCCCGGTACCTATTCGTATTCCTCGCCAACCACGGCATGCTCAGCGTGACCGGCGCCCCGACATGGCGCACCGTCGTCGGCGGCTCCGCGCGCTACGTAGAACGGGTCGCGAAGGGCCTCACATCGGTGCAGACCTCGACTCCAGTCACCTCGGTGGCCCGAGCCGGCGGGGGGGTCGAGATTCGCGACGACGCCGACACGCTCGCCACCTTCGACGCGGCCGTCATCGCCACACATCCCGGGCAGGCATTGTCGATGCTGGCACAGCCCACCCTGGCTGAGCGCGAAGTCCTCGGCGCCTTCGGCTACACGACGAATCCTGCCGTGCTCCATAAGGACACCTCCGTGCTTCCCCGCGCCAGGCGCGCCCAGGCGTCGTGGAACTACGTCCTGCCGTCGTGCGACGTCACGCCGACAAACGTGCATCTGAGCTACAACATGAACCGCCTGCAGCGCCTGGACGTCCCGGAGACCTACATCGTCACCCTCAACGGTGCCGCCAGGGTGGCTGCGCACACGGTGATCGATCGGATGACCTATCAGCATCCCGTCTACACCTCTGACTCAGTTGGCGCCCAGCAGCGGCTGACCGAACTCAACGGCCCGACGATCGCCTATGCCGGCGCGTATCACGGATGGGGCTTTCACGAGGACGGCTGCCGATCGGGCGTGAGCGCGGCGCAGAGCTTGGGAGTGGACTGGTGAAAGCCGTTCTGTACGAGGTCGACATCGCGCACCAGCGGGCCGAACCGGTACGCCATGAAGTCCGGCATCGCAGCTGCCAGTGGTACGTCGACCTTGATCGCCTGCCGCGCCTGCCGCGAGGCCTGCGGTCCCTGGCGCGCTTCGAGGCCCGCGATCACCTGGGTGACCCGCACCGAAGTATTCGTAGCAACGTGGACAGCTATCTGGCCGAGAATGGCATCGACCTCGACGGCGGTCAGATCACGATGCTCGCCTACCCCCGTAGCTTCGGCTACGTCTTCAACCCGCTGTCGCTGTTCTGGTGTCACGATCGCGGCGGCAGGCTGGCATGCGTGGTTGCAGAGGTCCGAAATACCTACGGCGGCCGGCATTGCTACCTCGTCCGTACCGACGAGGCTGGGCGCGCTGAGATCGAGAAGGCCTTCTACGTTTCGCCGTTCTACCCCGTCGACGGCTTCTACCGCATGCACCTGCCCGAGCCGGCCGAGCATCTGTCAGTGACGATCACCCTGCATCGTCCAGACGGACGCCCGTTCACAGCCTCAGTGAGAGGAACGCGCCGCGATGCGACATTGCGCGCGCTGCTCGCGACTTCCCTGCGAAGGCCGTTGGAGACCTGGCGCGTTCGAGCCTTGATCACCAGGCACGGAATTGCTCTGTGGCGCAAGGGGTTGCCCGTCATCGAGCGCGCCGAAAAACAGGAGGTCACCATGTCAACAGGCTCGAGCATTGCCGCCCGACTCGCTGCTCTCGTGCGCGAGGGCAGCGGCGGTGAGACGCCGGTGCGTCTGCGCGCGTGGGACGGAAGCGAGGCCGGACCGTCTGACGGCCCGACCCTGGTGATTCGCCGGCGCCGGGCACTTCGCCGACTGCTTTGGGCGCCTGGCGAGCTCGGTCTGGCCCGTGCATACGTTGCCGGAGACGTTGACGTCGATGGTCCTGGTACGCCGTCGGCTGCGCTAGCCGACGGCTTGCGGCAGCTGTGGGAGCGAGCCCGAGCCGGTTCGGCACCGGCGGCGCCGCTGTCGGTTGCGGGACGGCTCAAGGCCGCCGCATCCGCGGT
>JALYIL010000033.1 GCA_030775825.1 Actinomycetota bacterium | reverse complement strand
AGTCCAGGCGGCGCGGCTGGTCGAGTCGCGAACCGCGTCATCGCGCGGCACGCGCCCCGACCCGGCTGCCGTGCTGCGCGCGACCGGGACCGATGGGATGCCGCGGAGGCGGCGGTGAGTTCTGCACAGGCGCCGCTGCGGATCGTGGTTGCCGGCGGTGGCACCGCGGGACACATCGAGCCCGCGATGAACCTGGCCGACGCTGTCATGCGCATCGACCCGTCGGCCGAGGTCACTGCATTGGGCTCGGTCAAGGGTCTGGACACGACCCTGATACCCGCTCGTGGCTACCCCCTCGAACTCGTCCCGCCGGTTCCGCTACCCCGCCGCCTGGGTCGAGATCTCCTGGCGACCCCTGGCAAACTGCGCGACGCCGTCGCCGTGGCCGGCGAGATCCTCGAACGAGTCCACGCCGACGTCGTCGTCGGATTCGGCGGCTACGTGTCCGTGCCCGCCTACCTCGCCGCCCGGCAGCGCAGCATCCCGATCGTCGTTCACGAGGCGAATGCGAAGCCTGGACTGGCCAACCGGGGTGCCGCGCGAATGACTCCGCACGTATTCACCGGCGTCACGCACGGGCGCCTGCCCCACGCGACCGTCATCGGTATCCCGCTGCGGCCGGAGATCGCAGAGCTTGATCGCGGGGCGCTGCGCGGGCAGGCCCGCTCTGACTTCGGCCTGGACGCCGACCGCCCTACCCTGCTCGTCACCGGAGGGTCACAAGGCGCCCGATCCGTCAACTGGGCCGCGTCGGGAGCGGCTGACGGCCTGCGCGGCGCAGGCGTGCAGGTGCTGCACTTGATCGGGCCCAAGAACGTCCTCGAGGTAGGCGCGATCGAGGGCGCGCCGCCGTACGTCATCGTGCGCTTTGTCGAACGGATGCAGTACGCCTACGCCGCGGCCGACTTTGTGTTGTGCCGCTGCGGGGCGATGACCTGCGCGGAGCTATCCGCAGTCGGCCTGCCCGCGGCGTACGTTCCCTACCCGGTCGGCAACGGCGAGCAGCGGTTCAACGCCGAGCCGATCGTGCGGGCCGGGGGCGGGATAATGGTGGACGACGCCGATCTGACCCCGGACTGGGTACTGGAAAACGTCGCGCCCCTCATCACCGACGCCGAGACTGTCGAAAAGATGTCCGCGGCCGCGGCGAATGCTGGATCACGGGACGCCGCCGTCGTCCTGGCGCGACATGTGCTCTCCGTCGCTGCGGAACATCGCCGATTCGCGCGCAGGGGGAGACAACGATGAGCCGCCCGACCAAAGATGCCGCCAGCGGGCGTCCGGACGATTGGGCTGCCCCCGGCGCCGCGCTGGTGCGCAGTGCAGCAACCGACATCGTCCCTGCACTGGCCGACCTGGGCCGGGTTCACATCATGGGCATCGCTGGGGCGGGGATGAGCGGCCTCGCCCGGATCCTGCTCGAGCGCGGCATCGAGGTGAGCGGCTGCGAGGCCCGCGATTCGATCACCGTTGCCGCCCTTCGCGCGCTCGGGGCGAGGGTCTATGTCGGGCACTCCCCGAGCCACCTCGACCACGCAGACTCGTTCGTCTACACGACCGCGATCAGCCCCGGGGCCGAGGAGTTCCTCGCGGCCCGGGCGAGTGGAAAGCCTGTCCTGAGGCGGGCGGCCGCACTCGCGGCGGCCCTCGAGGACCGCCGCTGCGTGGCGATCTCCGGCACCCATGGCAAGACGACGACGACGTCGCTGCTCACCGTCGGCGCCCAGGCCTGCGGTGTCGACCCGTCGTTCGCGATCGGCGGAAATCTCTATGAGACCGGCAAGAATGCGCACCTCGGCAGCGGCGAGCTGGCCATTGTCGAGGCGGACGAGAGCGATGGCTCGTTCCTGCTGAGCCGTCCAGCCGCCGCAATCGTGACAAACGTCGAGGCCGATCACCTCGAGAACCATGGCGATCTGGAAGGGATTTTTCGCGCCTTCGAACAGTTTGTCGACCGGGTCGAGCACAACGGTCTCGTGCTCGTTTGTGCCGACGATGACGGTGCACGTCGGATCGCGCAGTACGCGCGTGCCTCCGGTCGGCGGGTGATGACCTACGGCGAGAGCCAGGACGCCGACGTTCGGGTCTGCGACGTAGAGCCGGCCTCCGATGCGGTCGAGTTCACCTACACCAGTTCCGATCTTGGTTCGCGGCACATTCGGGTAGGGGCGCTGATCGGGCGCCATATGGCCCTCAACGCTGCCGCGGCCCTGGCGATGGCGGCTGAGCTGGGGCTGGATGTCGACACCGTCATCGGCGCCTGGGCAAAATTCGGTGGCGTACACCGTCGGTTCGAATCGCATGGCGAAGGCGGAGGCGTTCGGGTCTACGACGACTACGCCCATCATCCGACCGAGCTCGCGGCGTCACTGACGGCCGCGCGGGCGGCCGTGGGTGACGGCGCTCGACTCATCGCCGTATTCCAGCCTGGGACCTACAGTCGCACGCAAACCTTCGCGCGCGAGTTTGCCGCGGCCATGGCCATCGCGGACATCGCGATCGTCATGGACATCTTTCCCGCCAGGGAGGAGCCGATACCGGGCGTGACCGGCGCGATGATCAGCGACCTGATCCCGCTGGGACCAGAGCAAGTGATCTTCGAACCGCGCTATGCGGCGGTCCCGAACCGGATCGCCGAGCTAGCCCGCCCGGGTGATCTGGTCCTCACCATGGGCATCGGGAACGTCTATCTGCTGTGTCCAGAGATCCGCGACGCGTGCGCGCGCCGGGCCGTGACGGAGCCACTGGTATGAGCACAGCGACGCGAATCCCGCGCGCCGAGGCCCCCGAGCCGCCCGCCGACCGAGCCGGTGGGCTGCGGGCCTACGCCGGTGGCCACCGGCGCACGCTGATCCTGGTGGGCCTTGCGGTGGCCGTGGCGGTGATCCTGCTGGGATGGGTCGTCGCGTTCAGCTCAGTTCTCGGTGTCAAGTCGGTGACCGTCCGGGGTACGCAGCTTTCGAGCATCGCCCAGGTCCGGGCGGCGGCAGCCATCGGGCGCGGTACCCCGCTGGTGCGCCTGGACCCAGCCTCGATCGCGCGCCGGGTCGAAGCGCTACCCGCGGTGCAATCGGCGTCGGTCGGCATTTCCTACCCGAACACGGTCGTGATCACCGTCGTCGAGAGGGTCGCCCTCGGCTATCTGCAGTCCGGCTCGCAATTCGTGCTTGTCGACAGGACGGGCGATCAGTTCCGCACCGTGCAGGTCCGTCCGCGGGCGTTGCCACTGTTCGCGATCCCACCTGGCCCGGAGGCGAAGGCAACCGGCGAAGCGCTCGCGAGTGTCGCGGCGTCCCTGCCTTCCGAGCTGCTCGCCAGGATCGCTTCGATCCAGGGATTCGATCCGCACGCGATCACCCTTCTGCTCACCGACCAGCGCGTCGTGAGCTGGGGGAGCGCTGATCACAACGCCGAGAAGGCGCGTGTGCTGCCCACGCTGCTGAGTCAGCCGGGGACCCAGTTCAATGTCACTAACCCGACCCAGGTTTTCGCCCATTAACTTCGCGTTCGCTCGGCGCGCCTCCACGTTTCGACCGCCCCCCGTTCTAACTTCGGCTCAACCACTCAGGTTGACATAACATTAAGCGTCTACTTGAGGGTGAGAGTTGAGCCGACAGTGAGCCCGGCAGACCCCGACCGGAAATAGGAGCCAATCCCATGACAGCACCGCACAACTACCTCGCGGTCATCAAGGTCGTCGGTGTCGGCGGCGGCGGTGTCAACGCCGTGAACCGGATGATCGAAGTCGGCCTGAAGGGCGTCGAGTTCATAGCAGTGAACACTGATGCCCAGGCGCTGCTGATGAGCGATGCCGACGTCAAGCTGGACGTCGGTCGCGAACTGACCCGCGGCCTCGGGGCCGGAGCCCAGCCAGAGGTTGGGCGGAAGGCCGCAGAGGATCACCGCGACGAGATCGAAGAGGTTCTCAAGGGCGCCGATATGGTCTTTGTGACTGCTGGCGAAGGCGGCGGTACGGGCACCGGTGGTGCCCCCGTCGTGGCAGCCATTTCGCGCAAGCTCGGCGCGTTGACCATCGGCGTGGTCACTCGCCCGTTCTCCTTCGAGGGTAAGAAGCGCGCATCCCAGGCTGAAGAGGGCATCGAGCAGCTCAGAGCCGAGTGCGACACCCTCATCGTCATCCCGAACGACCGGCTCCTACAGATCTCCGAGCGCAACGTCAGCGTGATGGATGCCTTCCGCAGCGCGGATCAGGTCCTGCTCTCCGGAGTTCAAGGGATCACCGATCTCATCACCACCCCGGGATTGATCAATCTCGACTTCGCCGACGTGAAGAGCGTGATGAGCGGGGCCGGCTCGGCCCTGATGGGCATCGGGTCCGCTCGGGGCGACAACCGCGCGCGTCAGGCGGCCGAAATCGCGATCGCCAGCCCATTGCTCGAGGCGAGCATGGAGGGCGCCCATGGGGTTCTGCTGTCGATCTACGGCGGATCCGATTTGGGTCTGTTCGAGATCAACGAGGCAGCCTCGCTGATCGCCGAGGCGGCGCATCCCGATGCCAACATCATCTTCGGCGCGGTTATCGACGACACGCTCGGTGACGAGGTGAAGGTAACCGTGATCGCGGCGGGCTTCGACAGCGGACAATTGCCGTACAAGAAGGTGGACATCCGTCGAGAGTCCGCGGCCCAGGGTCCCGCCGCCCCGCCGCCGGTGCGCTCGGAGCCGAAGGAGAGTTACCGCTCCGAACCGGCGTCCGGCTACTCGGTGCCCACCACCTCCTCGACCGCTACGAACGGTTCCCGGTCGGTGCTCGACCTCAGTGACGAACTGGATGTCCCTGACTTCCTCAAGTCCTGAAGGCAGCTCCGTGACCGGTCGCGACGACGGGCGTCGCGCCGAGTTGCTCGGGTCCCTGGCCTTTGTCCGGCGTCGCATGGTCGATGCCTGCGCTGCGGTTGCTCGCGATCCCCGGTCGATCACCCTGATTGCGGTCACGAAGACATACCCGGCCTCCGATGCCGCCACGCTCGTCGGGTTGGGCCTGCTCGACCTCGGCGAAAGTCGCGACCAGGAGGCGGTGGCCAAGGCAGCCGAGCTCGCCTCGCTGCTGAGGCGGAGTGTGGAGGTCCCAGTTCCCCGCTGGCACTTCGTGGGGCGCCTGCAATCGCGCAAGGCCCGTTCGGTCGCCCGCTACGCCCACAGCGTGCATTCGGTGGATCGGACGGAACTCATCGAGGGATTGGCCGACGCGGTAGGGCGTCTGGGACGCTCGCCGCTGGAGGTGTTCATCCAGGTAAGTCTCGACGGTGATCCCAACCGCGGAGGCGCCGTCATCGGCGGACTGGGAGCGCTGGCCGACGCCGTCTCCCAGCGGCAGGAGTTGCGCCTACGCGGCGTGATGGCCGTCGCACCACTCGGCGGCGACCCCGACGAGGCGTTTTCCCGCCTCGCGGAGGCTTCGGCCCTGGTCTGCTCACAACATCCGGATGCCGTCGCGATCTCGGCCGGAATGAGCGCAGACCTCGAACAGGCCGTCAAACACGGGTCGACACACCTGCGTGTCGGATCGGCGTTGCTCGGCCGCAGACGCGAGGTTTTCGGCTAGCGTCTGGGCAACATCGAAATCCCGACCGTCACATGCGTCACTGCATCACCTGACTTCAGGAGGACTCAATGCCCGGAGCGATGCGCAAGATGGGCGTCTACCTCGGCCTGGTCGAGGACGAGGACTACGGCGACGCCTACTCCGACGCCCCGGTCGCCGAGCGGACGCCGTCGAGGCGCGACGACTATGCCGAAGCGCGGTATTCGCGCGAGCACGCGCCATCCCGGCATGCCGATATGGCGCACGCGGGCGCGCGTGACTACGGCGAGCGAGCCGACCTTCTGGACCGCGGCGACGGCTATGCCTCGAGCTATGACGAGGAGAACTTTCCGGCGTACCAGATCACGACCCTGCACCCGCGCACGTACAACGAGGCCCGCACCATCGGCGAGCATTTCCGCAAGAACACGCCGGTGATCATGAACCTCACCGAGATGGAAGATGCAGACGCCAAGCGTCTCGTTGACTTCGCCGCAGGTCTCAGCTTCGGGCTGCACGGGCGCATCGAGCGCGTGACCGCGAAGGTGTTCCTGCTCAGCCCGCATAACGTCACGGTCACCGCGCAGGACAAGGCGCGCATCGCCGAAACAGGGTTCTTCAACCAGAGCTGACGCCCACCGTGTGAACGGCCCTGGCACCATCGGAGGTGTCAGGCCGTTGCATTGGCATGCTCGTTATTACCGTCGGAATCGACCGTCACTCGACAGGAGCGCACCCGTGAAACTGTTCTGGGGCGTTGTCGGGTACGTGCTCTACCTTTACCTCCTGATCGTCCTGGCCCGGTTCGTTGTCGAATTCACCCGTCAATTCGCCCGATCCTGGCGCCCGGCCGGGGTCGCCGCCATCGGTGTGGAGGTCGTATACCTGGCCACTGATCCACCCATTCGGCTGCTCCGGCGGCTGGTCCCGCCGGTGAGGTTGGGTACTGTGAGCCTCGACCTGAGCATCATCCTTCTGCTTCTGGCTATCCTGGGCCTGCAGTGGATCGCCTTGACGCTTGGTTAGGCCCGAAAGCCTAGGATCGATTCGCACCAAGCCGCTGTCCGAACAAATGCTGTCCGAACGAATAAGCCCCACCGCGCCGGAGCGCCCGGCACGCGTCGAGCACACGAGGTGACCGAATGCCGTTGACGCCCGCTGAAGTACACAACGTCGCGTTCAAGAAGCCGCCTATTGGCAAACGTGGGTACGACGAGGAAGAGGTTGATGCATTCCTCGACATCGTCGAGGTGGAGCTCTCGCGCCTCATCGAGGAGAACAACGACCTTCGCTCGCGGGGTGGCACCGGCGCAGTGGCAGCGTCGGCGGCGGGCGGTGATGGCGCCGGCGTTGCGGAGTTGAACGCGGCACGCGAGGACAACCGTCGGCTTCAAGCCCAGGTCGCCGAGCTCGAGCGCGCGATCAACCAGGGCAACGACGGCGCTCAGCAGCAGGTGGTTCAGCTGCAGCAGCAGCTGGCCCAGACCGAGCAGCACCTTGCTGAGAACCGCCGTCAGCTCGAGCAAGCCATTCAGGCTGCCGAAGAGGCGCGCGCGCAGGCCCAGCAGGCATCCGCGCAGCGCGCCCCCGAAGGCGCTGCGGCCCCTTCGAGTGATCACCACGCGAAGGCCGTCCAGGTCCTCGCGCTGGCGCAGCAGACCGCCGATCAGCACCTATCCCAGTCCAAGGCCGAGGCCGAGCGGCTACTGGCCGAGGCGAAGGCAACTGCAGACTCAACGCTCGCCGAAGCGCAGCAGAAGTCGACCCGTCATCTGGGTGACGCTGAGGCGCGCGCGCGCCAGCTCGAGAAGGAGACCTCGGATCGCGCGAACCAGACGATCCAGGACGCGGAGCAGCGTGCCACGACGATCACGGCGCAGTTCGAGCAGCGCAAGGCGGCGCTCGAGCGTCGGGTCGAGGAGCTCAGGACGTTCGAGCGCGAGTACCGCACCCGGCTCAAGAGTTACCTCGAGTCCCAGCTGCGCGACCTCGACGCCAGCGGGCGCGCCGAACCGGCCGGAGCCAACTCCAAGAGCGACTTCGCCGACGCCCAGCAAGGCTAGCTCGGGCGGATGCGTTGGGTGTCGTCTCGAGGGGTAGGTCGGCATGGTAATCATCGGGCTGTTGCTCGTTGCCCTGATCTGCCTCGCGGTCGGACTCGTTCTACCTAGCGTTGCCTGGTTGGTCGCCTCGCTCATCGCGACTGCCGGAGCGGCTTACCTGCTGTTCAAGGCGCGCTCGATCTTCCTTGCTTCCGCTGCGCGCGCGGGCGAGGCGCAATCCCGCTCCGAGTCCGCGCAGCCCGAGTCCGCGTGGGCCGAGTCCGCGCAGCCCGAGCCGGCTCAGCCTGAGTCGACACAGCCTGAGTCGATGCCGCGCACCCCGGAGCAGTCCCGGGCAGACCCCGCTGTTCACGGCGTCGCGCCGCAGGGCGCGAGCGCGCTCATCCCTGTGCTGGCCTCAGCCGACCTGCCGGCGTGGTCCCCAGCTTCCCCGGCCACCGAGGTCTGGGTCATCGACGGCCGGCCGCGCTATCACCTGCAGACTTGCGCGATCATCCAGGGCCAGGACGCCGAGCCGATTCCGTTCGACCAGGCTACCGAGGACGGCTTCATGCCCTGCTCGCTTTGTGAGCCGAACGCCGTTCGCGCCCAGCGTTAGCCGGTTGGGTGGGTTAGCTGGCGCGGCGTAGCCAGATGTGCAGACCCAGCTCCTCGTCCGTGTCAGCGTAGGTGTCGGCGACCTGCTCGCCCTCCGACGGGGCACCTTCGGTCAGCACCGTCGCGAGCACCTCAGCGGCCAGCGCGGCCGCGTGGGTGCGGATGGCCTCGGCAGGTTCGGGTGACCCGCCCACGCGCCACCACAGCTCAATGCGGTCGGTGACCTCTAGGCCGGATTTCTTACGAGCCTCCTGGACCATACGGATGATCTGACGGAGCAGGCCGAGCATCCTTAGCTCGTGGGTCAGTTCGAGGTCGAGCGCAACGGTCTCGGCCCCGGCACTGGCGACGGCCCATCCGGAGCGGGGCTTCTCCGTGACGACGATCTCCTCACCGCCGATGTGTACGGGCTCCCCGTCCAACAGGACAGTGGCCGTTCCGCTCCGGTACGCGCGCACCAGCGCGCTCGCGTCCTCGGCCATGACCGCGGAGGCGACGGCCTGGGTCCGTTTGCCGAACCGGCGACCGAGTTCGCGGAAGTTGGGCTTGACCGACAACTCGACCAGTTCGTCAGCGTCGGCGAGGTCCGAGATTTCGCGAACGTTGAGCTCCTCCTCGACTTCGCGGCGGAGTTCGGCGGGCACCGAGGTCCAGCCCGGTGCGGAGATCAGCGCCCGGGCCAGCGGCTGGCGAGTGTTCACCCCCGAGTCGGCCCGGGCGGAACGGCCAAGTTCGACTAGACGGCGCACCAGCGCGACGTCTGATTCCAGGGTCGCGGACACGGCCGCGGTGTCCGCGGTAGGCCACGCCGCGAGGTGGACCGAATCTAGGCCGGTCGTGTCGGCGAAGAGGGCGGTCCAGACACCGTCGGTCACGAATGGGATGAACGGCGCGAGCAGGCGGGTCAGGATCTCCAGGCAGCTGTGCAGGGTGCTGAGCGCGGCTGGATCGCCGTCCCAGAACCGGCGGCGTGAACGGCGGACGTACCAGTTCGACAGGTCGTCGATGTAGTCGGCGAGGTACTTGCCGGCGCGCGCCGTATCGAAGCTCTCCAGGGCGTCATCGACGGCCGCGGCAAGACC
Source organism: Actinomycetota bacterium (assembly GCA_030775825.1). Taxonomy (GTDB): domain Bacteria; phylum Actinomycetota; class Actinomycetes; order Mycobacteriales; family Jatrophihabitantaceae; genus JALYIL01. The sequence continues at coordinate 53,428 of JALYIL010000033.1, read as the reverse complement.
GTTCGCCCGCGACAGAGCCCAGCGGTCCAGCGCGGTCGGCTCGTGGTCGGCCCCCGTGCCCGGCGACCACCCGTTGGCTCGCGCGTACAGCGATTGGAACGAGGCGATCGACCAGTAGGTCCGAAGCACCTTCGATGCGATCTCATCCAGGACTTTGTGTCCCACCCGGCGTGCCGACCAGGGCGAGCCGGCGCAGAGCATGAACCACCGCAGGGCGTCAGCACCGTGGTCGTCCATCAGCGAGATCGGCTCGAGGATGTTGCCGAGGTGCTTGCTCATCTTGCGCCCGTCCTCGGCCAGGATGTGGCCCAGGCAGAGCACGTTGCGGTAGCTGTTCTGGTCGAAGACGAGCGTGCCGACGGCCATCAGGGTGTAGAACCAGCCGCGGGTCTGGTCGATCGCTTCACAGATGAAGTCCGCGGGATACGCCGCCCGCGCCAGCTCGCCGTTGCGGTGCGGAGCTCCGAACTGGGCGAACGGCATGGAACCGGAGTCGAACCAGGCATCGATCACCGCCCCGACGCGACGGTACGTGCCGGGCTCCCCGGGCTTGGTGAACGTGACGTCGTCAACGAACGGCCGGTGGGGATCCTCCAGAGCGACCCCGGACAGCTCGCGAAGCTCGGCCAGCGAACCGATGCACATCATCCGGGTGGGATCAGCGTCGTTGCGCCATACAGGCAGGGGAGTGCCCCAGTACCGATCGCGGGACAGGGCCCAATCGACATTGTTCGTCAGCCAATCGCCGTAGCGACCGTGCTTGATCGTCGGGGGAAACCAGTTGGTCCCCTCGTTCTCGGCGAGCAGACGGTCCTTGATCTGCGTGGTTCGGACGTACCAGGAAGGCAGCGCGTAGTACATGAGCGGTGTGTGGCACCGCCAGCAGTGCGGGTAGCTGTGGGTATAGGGAAGATGGCGGAATAACCTCCCGCGCGATTTCAGCTCCGCAACGAGCCGCTCATCGGCGTCTTTGAAGAACATGCCACCGACCTCGGCGACCTCGGCCAGGAAATGTCCGTCGGCACCGACCGGGTTGACGACTGGAAGGTCATAGGCGCGGCAGGTGGCTAGGTCGTCGGCGCCGAAGGCCGGCGCCTGATGGACGAGCCCGGTTCCGTCCTGCGTGGTTACGTATTCGGCGAGCACGACATAGTTGGCGCCCGGCATCGGCACGTAGTCGAAGGGCCGTTCGTAGCTCCAGCGTTCCATCTCCGGTGCGGTCAGGGTGGCCAGAATCTCGACTCCCTCGCCGAGGACCTTCTCAGTCAGGGCCGCAGCCACAATGAACGTGCCTGCCTCGGTGCGCGCCACGCTGTACAGCTCCGCCGGATTCACCGCAACCGCGGTGTTGGAGACGAGGGTCCACGGTGTGGTGGTCCAGACGAGAAGGTGCGCCTTGCCCGCCCAGGGTCCCGAGGTCAGCGGAAAGCGGACGTAGACAGACGGGTCGGTAACCTCCTCGTAGCCCTGGGCGACTTCGTGATCGGACAGCGTCGTGCCGCAGCGCGGGCAGTACGGCGCGACCCGGTAGTCCTCGACGAGCAGGCCGCGGTCGTAGATCTGCTTCAGAGCCCACCACACCGATTCGATGTATTCGGCGTTCATCGTCCAGTAGGCATTCTCGTAGTCGGCCCAGTAGCCCATCCGCTCGCTCATCGCCTCGAAGGCATCCACGTGGCGTTGCACGTTCTCGCGGCACCGTGCGTTGAACTCGGCGATTCCGTAGGCCTCGATGTCTGGCTTTCCGGTGAACCCGAGCTCCTTCTCGACCGCGAGCTCTACGGGCAGGCCGTGACAGTCCCAGCCGGCCATGCGGGGGACGTGGTAGCCCTTCATTGTCTTGAACCGCGGGAAGACGTCCTTGAACACCCGCGCCTCCACGTGGTGTGTTCCGGGCATTCCGTTGGCGGTCGGGGGTCCCTCGTAGAACGTCCATGAAGGGCCGCCGGCGGTGGATTCGAGGCTGCGGGCAAAGACCCGATTGCTGCGCCACTGCTTGATGACGTGGTGCTCTAGAGATACCAGGTCAACGTGAGCCGACATCGGCTGGTAGCCGTTCATGCGGTGTCGATCGCGGTCCATCGCAGCTGTGCGCTCCCTCGAGTCGATTTGGACTCGAGGGACGACGCCCGGCCCGGTCGAGCCCGGTCCGTGTGCCGCGGTACCACCCTCGTTGACCCGCGTTGCGGGCCCACTTCGTTCGGATCCGGTTCTACTGAGGCCCTGTGGCCCGTTCTTCCGGTGCTCAGAGGTGATTTGACCGCGAATACGACAACCCCCGGGCTCGCACCGTCCCCGGGTCGCTTCGGGTCGAATTCGCAGCTACTTGTCCTCGTCTTAGCGGCTCCAGCCTAGCCCGTGGGGCGACATTGATCTCCCATCCGGCGTGGCCACTGGCGGCGAAGCCTCAGGACTCGTATATTTGCCGCCTTTGCGGGCGCAATCCACCAAGCTCGGTCGCATCGCCGTTCCAACCCAGGAAAGGGGTGGTTATGGCCACCGTAGGACGAATCGGTCGAGCACTGCGCCGCCACGGCGGGGCAACCTCGGATTCGCCTCGCGCCGCGCGAGCGGGCCAGAAGGCGGCTGGAAAGGCGGCTGGAAAGGCGGCGAGCGCGAGTGGGTCTGGTGTTGCGCGCAAGGCGCCCCCCGTGACGAAGGCAACGGCTAGGAAGGCGGCGAAGGCACCGGCTGCCAAGGTCGCGGCCTCCAAATCGGCCGTGAACAAGACCGCTGCTCGCACGGCACCGGCCAAGAGGACCTCCGCTCACAAGGCACCGGCGAAGAAGACCGCGGCGAGCAAGGCACCCACGAGCAGGGCCACGGCGAAGAAGGTGCCAGCCAGGGCCCCCGCGCACAAGGCGCCCGCGAGCAAGGCCCCAGCAAAGAAGGCACCCACCACCAAGGTCTCGGCGAAGGCTCCCGCAAACAAGGTGACGGCCAACAAACCCGCGGCGCGCAGGGCTGCCGCGCCCACGGCCGCCGTGCCGAAGAACCCGGCACCTCCGGCGAGGAAAGCGACACCAGCTAGACCGGAGCGCGCCGCCAAGTCCGTGGCCCGAAAAGCAGTCGCCACCGATAGTGGCGAGAACGATACTTCGACATCATCGACCAGGATTCCAGCGAAGAAGGTTGCACCAGTGACGGCAGTTTCCAATCAGGCGTCGGCCAAGACCCAGGCGAATGCCACTGCTACAAGAGCCACGGCGAAAGCCGCTCCGGAGAAGGGCACTTCTGCGAAAGGCCCCCAGTCGAGCGCGGCGACGCCGCCGGTATCGGAGTGGACCCGCGAGGAACTCGCCGACATTCGCAAGGAACTCGTCGCTGAGCTCACCGAAATGGGCGATGCGTACGACCGGTCGTTGCGTGACCTCAACGATCTGCAGCAATCGAGTACGGACGGTGCCGGCGACGATCAGGCTGATGCTGGGAGCAAGACGTTCGAGCGCGAGCAGGAGCAGTCCATCGCGGCGAATAGGCTAGACCTGCTCACCCAGATTCAGCGCGCCATTGAGCGGATAGACGCCGGTACCTACGGCTTCTGCGAGAGCTGTGGCAAGCCGATCCCTAAAGCGCGGCTGAAGGCATTCCCGAGTGCCACGCTCGATGTGGCGTGCAAGCAGCGCGAGGAGCGCCGCTGAGTCGCCACACAGGCGCCGGGGCGGTCGGCGCACGGTTAGCCGGTCTGGGTCCGCACTGACCGTGCGTTGGTCGGGCGCTCACCAGGCATGCGGGACAATGGCTCAGTGAGCTCCGACCGTGACATCGCCTCCCCGTCAGGAGCGACCATGCCTGAGCCGTCAGAGCTGTCGGGAGCGTCTGGGGCCTCTCACCGCTCTGGGCCGTCTGAGGGGTCTGGGGGCCGCCGCCCTCGCCGCGTGTTGCTGTTCGCCGTCGTCGCCGGCATCGCGATCGGGCTGGACGCCATTTCGAAGGTCGTGGTCGCGGCACATTTTCGTGGGGGGCCGCAGTACCACCCTCCGATCAGACTGCTGGGCGGCGCGATCTACCTCGTAGAGACCCGTAACTCCGGTGCTGCGTTCTCACTAGGCACGGGTGCGACAGTCGTTTTGACCATCGTCGCGCTGGCCGTTGTCGCTTTCATTCTCCGAACAGCTAGCCGAATGCGCTCGACCGGATGGGCGGTGGCACTGGGTCTTGTTCTCGGCGGAGCGATCGGCAACCTGATCGATCGGATCTTTCGCGCGCCCGGCGTCGGCCGGGGGCACGTCGTCGACTGGATTAGCTTGTTCAGCAACGACGGGCGCGTTTGGCCGATCTTCAATCTGGCGGACTCGGCGATCGTGTGTGGGGCTGTGCTTTCGGCCCTGCTGGCGCTGCTCGGGATCGATATCGACGGCCGTTCAGCCCGCGCCAGGGCGGACGGCAAACGCGGAAGCGACCAGTGAGTTCCTCGCGCCTGCTGCCCATTCCCGACGGGTTGGACGGACTGCGCCTGGACGTGGCACTTGCCCGCCTGTTCGGCCTGTCGCGAACGGCGGCCGCAGGCCTTGTCGACGATGGACAGGTCACCCTCGACGGCACCACCCCCGTGCGGTCGGTCAAGGTGCGTGGTGGCTCATGGCTCGAGGTAATGCTGCCCCAACCGGAGGGCCATAGTGCTCCCGTTGCGGCGGCCGTCGACGGCTTGGCCGTTCTCTACGACGACGACGATTTCGTTGTGGTATCAAAGCCCGTCGGCGTCGCAGCGCATCCAAGCCCAGGGTGGACGGGCCCGACGGTCGTCAACGGCTTGGCGGCAATGGGGTATCGGATCTCGACGTCGGGCGCCGCGGAACGTCAGGGGATCGTGCATCGTCTCGACGCCGGGACGACCGGCGTGATGGTCGTCGCGAAGAGCGAGCACGCCTACACGGCCCTGAAGCGCGCGTTCAAGCAGCGTGCGGTCGACAAGCGTTATGCGGCCCTGGTGCAGGGACATCCCGATCCGACCAGCGGCACGGTCGACGCGCCGATCGACCGGCATCCCAGCGCCGACTACAAGTTCGCGGTGGTGGCTGGGGGACGACCGAGCATCACCCACTACGAAACCGTCGAAGCCTTCCGGGCCGCAACCCTGCTCGATATTCGCCTCGAGACCGGACGGACCCACCAGATCCGGGTGCACATGGCCGCGCTGCGCCATCCCTGCGTGGGCGACCTGACCTACGGCGCAGATCCGGTTCTGGCCCAGCGCCTGGGGTTGTCGCGGCAATGGCTGCACGCTCGGGCTCTCGCCTTCGAGCACCCTACGACTTCCCGGTCGATGAGCTTCACCGCACCGTTCCCCGATGATCTACGGCGCGCGCTGGACCGGTTGGCCGCTGAGGCATGACTCGCACGAGGCGCCGGGCGATGAGGGTAGAACTGACCCATGACCGTAGGTAGAGCGCCCTTACTCGTCGCCTCGAACCGCGGACCACTGTCCGTCGTTCCGGTCGAGGAGGGCGACGACGAGGTTCGCCGTGGCAGTGGCGGTTTGGTCAGTGGCATGCAGAGCGCCCTGCAGGCAGCGCCGGACGCGGTCTGGGTGTGCGCCGCGATGAACGACCGCGAGCGGGCACTCGCCCGGCAGGCTCCGAGCGGGCGGCTGTCTGAGCTTGATCTTTCGGCTTCGGCCCTCAACGGCGACTTCGATGTGCGGATGCTGCCTGTCGATGGGTTGACCTTTCGCAACGCTTACAACGGCATCGCGAACTCCACGCTCTGGTTCGTGCTGCACATGCTCTACGACCTACCTCGCGCACCCATCTTCGACGCCGCTTGGCGCCGGCAGTGGGCCTCCTACGTCCGCCTGAACCAGGCGTTCGCGCAGGCTCTGGCCGAGGAGGCGGCGCCGGGCGCGCGGGTGATGATTCAGGATTACCACCTGTTCCTGGCGCCGCGAATGCTGCGGACCATGCGTCCGGACGTACGGATCGGCCACTTCACGCACACGCCCTGGGTGTCGGCCGACTATTTCGCCATGCTGCCCGATGACGTCGCCTACGCGATCGTCGACGGGCTGCTCGGAGCCGACGTAATCGGATTCCATACCAACCGTTGGGCAGACCTGTTCCGGGACACGTGCCGCTGGGTCGTCGGACGCGAACCTGATGGTGTGCACGTGTTCCCCCTCGGTACCGATCCCGACGAGCTGCACAAGCGCGCCTCGCGTCGAGACGTCGAGAGTGAGTTGCGGGTGCTGGACCAGACCGTCGGCGGCCTACAACTCATCGGGCGCGTCGACCGGACGGAGCTGTCGAAAAACGTGTGGCGCGGCCTGCTCGCCTATCGCGAATTGTTGCGCACGCACCCTGAGTGGCGCGCAAAGGTCGTCCATGCCGTCTACAACAACCCCTCGCGCGAGGACCTGCCGGCCTACCGTGAATACACCGCCTCGATTGCCCGCCTCGCCGGCGAGATAGACGACGAGTTCGGAACCGACGACTGGACGCCATTGCTGCTCGAGATCGCCGATGACTACCCGGCAGCCTTGGCGGTGCTCCGCCGCAGTGATGTGCTGTTCATCAACTCGGTGCGTGACGGGATGAACCTGGTCGTTCTCGAAGGTCTGGTGCTCTCCGAACGGCGACCAGCCGTCGTCCTGTCCACCGATACGGGTGCGGCGGAGGTCCTGGGACAGGACGCGCTGCGGGTCAATCCGTTCGACGTCACCGCGACTGCGGAGGCGCTGCACGCGGCACTGTCCATGTCGCTGGACGAGCGCGCCGAGCGCGCTGACCGCATGCGAGCTGCTGCCGTTCGCCTCCCGCCTGCAGATTGGTTCCAGGCCCAGCTCGACGCCTTGGACGCGGGATCGGACGCTGGATCAGCCGACCATCTCGCTTAGCAACTGCACTAGCTCCGACGGGCTGTCCACCCTGAGGTCAGCGCTCTCGCCCACCCCCGTCGCCTCGGGGGAGATGACCCCGATACTCCAGGCGAGCCTGCCTGCCTCACGCAGTTCCCGCATGAGTTCGAAGGCGGGCAGGTCACCTACGTCGTCGCCCGCGAACACGACGACTCCAGGGTCCTGGCGCGCCACGAGGGCGCGAAGCACGGTGCCTTTGTCATAGCCGGGGATCCGGATCTCGAGGACGTCGCGGCCGTCGTGGGTTTCGAGGCCGAGCTCGCCCGCCAGGCGCTGGACCGGCGCACGTGCCAGCGCGAGCTGAGCTGCGGGATCTGCCGCCTTGCGGGCGTGCACGACCAGCGATAACCGTTTGTCCTCGATCCATACGCGGTCGTCGGTGCCGGCGTGGGCCAGCACGGCGGGCAGCCGGTCGCGCAGCATCGCCAGAGCGGGCGGCTCCTCGATGGTCGAGAGATCGCCGCCATGCCATGACTCGACGCCGTAGAGCCCATAGACCAGCAGTCCCTCGATGGCGGAGAAGCCGCCCAGCTCGAGGACTGTGCGAGCATCGCGGCCGGTGATGACGGCCACCTGCGCTCCGGCGGCGCTCAGAGCCTGCAGGGCCGCCACGGTTCCGGGAACCGGGCGGGACCGGGCCGGGTCCGCCACGACAGGCGCGAGCGTGCCGTCGAAGTCGAGGGCAACCAGCGTGCGCGCGAGATCAGCGCGGACTGCGTCAAGCATGCTGCCGCGGTCCATGGCCCCATCCTGCAACACCTGTGCCAGCGAGCCGGGCACAGGCTGCGGTTCAGCCTGAGGTCGAGAGACACGCGCCCCGGCCAGGCACCGGATGTCGGTGTGGGATGTGAGAATCGAAAGGTTCGATCGAGACGAGGAGAAAGAGGGTTCCGGCGACCGTGACAGCTGGCTCGGGCGACAACGGCCACGACTCGTTCGTGCATCTGCACGCGCACACCGAGTACTCCATGCTCGACGGTGCGGCCCGCCTCACTGAGCTGTTCACCGAGACGGCGCGTATGGGAATGCCAGCCCTGGCAATGACCGATCACGGCAACGTCTTCGGGGCGTACGACTTCTACAAAAAAGCCACCGCGGCCGGGGTCAAACCGATCATTGGCATGGAGGCCTACCTCACCCCGAACACCTCGCGCTATGACCGCTCGCGGGTGCGGTGGTCCGGCGGTGGCGACGATGACGTCTCCGGCGGTGGTGCATTCACGCACATGACGCTGCTCGCCGAGACCACGCCAGGCATGCACAACCTGTTCAGGTTGGCCTCGCGAGCGAGCCTCGAGGGCTTCTTCTACAAGCCGCGCGCCGACCGTGAGCTGCTCTCGCAGTACGCAGGCGGCCTGATCGGCACTACCGGATGCCCATCCGGCGAAATTCAGACCTGGCTGCGGATCGGGAATTACGCAAAGGCCCGGGCGAGCGCGGGCGAGTTCAGAGACATCTTCGGCGCCGGCAACTTCTACCTCGAACTCATGGATCACGGTCTCGATATCGAGACCCGCGTGCGCGAGGACCTGTTGCGGCTGGCACGCGATCTCGAGCTGCCGATGATCGCCACGAACGACCTGCACTACACGCATGCCGAGGACGCCGATACCCACGAAGTGCTCCTATGCGTGCAGTCGGGCAAGACCATGGCCGACCCGAAACGCTTCAAGCTCGACGCTCGCGACTTCTACCTGAAGTCACCCGCGGAGATGCGTTCATTGTGGGCGGACAAGTACGAACTCCGCGAGGCCTGTGACAACACGCTGCTCATCGCGGAGCGCTGCTCGGTGAGCTTCACCGAGGGCGCCGACCTCATGCCTAAGTTCCCGGTCCCCGACGGAGAGGATGAGAACTCCTGGTTCGTGCGCGAGGTCGAGCGGGGCTTGGTAGCCCGTTACCCCGGCGGGATACCCGAGGACGCACGGGCCCGCGCCGACTACGAGGTAGCAATGATTCTCCAGATGGGGTTTCCGAGCTACTTCCTGGTAGTCGCCGACCTCATCGCCTGGGCGCGCGAGCAGGGAATTCGCGTCGGCCCCGGACGGGGTTCGGCGGCGGGGTCGCTCGTCGCCTATGCCATGCGCATCACCGAACTCGACCCGTTGCGACACGGCCTGCTCTTCGAGCGCTTCCTCAACCCCGAACGAGTATCTATGCCGGACATCGACATTGATTTCGACGAGCGGCGGCGCGGAGAGGTGATGGCCTACGTCACCGCGAAATATGGCGATGACCGCGTTGCCCAGGTCGTCACTTACGGCACCATCAAAGCAAAGCAAGCGGTCAAGGATTCCGCCCGGGTGCTCGGCTACCCGTTCTCGATGGGTGAGCGGATCACGAAGGCGATGCCACCATCTGTGATGGGTAAGGACGTCCCGCTCGGGAAGATCTTCGAAAAGGGCCACGAGCGTTACGGGGAGGGCGGGGAGTTCCGGGCCCTCTGCGAGGCCGATGCCGAGGTCAAGCGCGTCGTAGAGACCGCCCAGGGCCTGGAAGGCCTCAAGCGCCAGTGGGGAGTACATGCCTGCGCGGTGATCATGTCGAGCCAGCCCTTGATCGACACCATTCCGATCATGAAGCGCGAGCAGGACGGCGCAATCATCACGCAGTTCGACTACCCGACTTGCGAGGCGCTCGGCCTTCTGAAAATGGACTTCCTGGGCCTGCGCAACCTCACGGTCATTGATGACGCGCTCGCCAACATTCAGCTCAACCGTGGCGAGCGAATCGTCATCGAGGATCTCACCTTCGACGATCCGGCGACCTACGCTCTGCTCGCCCGCGGTGACACCCTTGGCGTATTCCAGCTTGACGGCGGCCCGATGCGGGCGTTGCTGCGTTCGCTTCGTCCGGACTCCTTCGACGACATCACTGCCGTCATCGCTCTTTACCGGCCAGGTCCCATGGGCGCCAACGCGCACAACGACTACGCCGATCGAAAAAACGGTCGCAAGCCGGTGGTCCCGATCCACCCGGAGCTCGACGAACCGTTGCGAGAGGTACTCGGCGAGACCTACGGTCTGGTCGTCTACCAGGAGCAGGTCATGGCCATCGCGAGACAGGTGGCCGGCTACTCACTCGCCAGCGCGGACCTGTTGCGCCGGGCGATGGGAAAAAAGAAGAAGAAGGAACTGGAGCAGCAATACGCGGCCTTCTCCGCTGGCATGGCCGAACGTGCCTATTCGCCGGCCGCGGTGACGGCACTGTGGGACGTCCTGCTCCCCTTCTGCGACTACGGCTTCAATAAGAGTCACGGCGCCGGGTACGCCGTGCTCTCCTACTGGACCGCGTACCTCAAGGCGAATTACCCGGCGGAGTTCATGGCCGCCCTGCTCACCTCCGTTCGCGATGACAAGGACAAATCTGCCGTCTATCTGGCCGAATGCCGGCGGATGGGGATCAAGGTATTGCCACCGTGCGTGAACACCTCTGATGCCGAGTTCACCCCGAGCGGAACCGACATCCGCTTCGGTCTGACCGCCATTCGCAACGTTGGCTCGAACGTGGTGACGTCGGTCGTCGGCATTCGGAAGACGAAGGGGGAGTACCTGGACTTCGGTGACTTCCTCCGCAAGGTCGACGCCGTGGTGTGCAACAAGCGCACCATCGAGGCATTGATCAAAGGCGGGGCGTTCGACTCACTCGGCCACGCCCGCCGCGGCCTCATCAACGTTTACGAGGCCGCTGTGGACACAGTGCTCGATACCAAACGTGCCGAGGCGATCGGCCAGTTCGACCTGTTTGGAAGTCTCGGTGCCGAAGCCGGCAGCGCCGATGTCGATGTCTTTGCGGTGCGCGTGCCACCGGGAGAGTGGGAGAAGAAGGTTCTGCTGCAATTCGAGCGCGAGATGCTCGGACTTTATGTCTCGGATCATCCGCTGTTCGGTCTCGAGCACATCCTCGCGGGCGCGTCAGACATGACCATCGCGGCCGTTCAGGCAGAGGGCGCCGAAGAATCGCATGTGGTTTCGCTGGCCGGAATCCTGTCCTCGGTCAGCCGGCGCGTTACCAAGGCGGGTGCACCGTGGGCGCAGGCCACCCTCGAGGACCTCGAAGGTTCCATCGAAGTGATGTTCTTCCCAGCCACCTACGCCCAGGTAGCCCTGACCATCGCCGAGGACGCGGTCGTCACGGTCAAGGGCCGAACTGACATCCGCGAGGACGCCGTGAAACTGATCGCGACGGACATCGTGCAGCTCGACATCACCGAAGGTCCGCGCGGGCCGGTTATCGTTCGGATGGCTCCGGCCCGGTGCACGCCGCCGCTCGTCGATCGTCTTCGCGACGTGCTTTCGACCCATCCAGGCACCACAGAGGTGCAGTTGCGCCTGGTGAACGGCGAACGCGAGCACCTGCTTCGTCTCGGCGACGGATACCGGGTCACGCCGTCGGCGGCGCTCATGGGTGACCTGAAGGCACTGCTCGGCCCCGCCGCCGTGTCTGCTTGATCCGCCTCAGCCCCCCGGCCATTCGTCCGGACCCGGCGCACTCGCCGGCGCCGCAGTACCGTCGAGGTGTGGAGCCCACGTCCGAGCAGGCAGAGTCTGCGCTCGCCGAGCCGCAGGGCGGCGAGCCGATGTCGGGAGAGCCGATGTCGGGAGAGCCGATGTCCGGCGAGCCGATGTCCGGCGAGACCGGTTCGTTTCGCCAGGGGTCTGAGGTCAGTAGGTGGGCGTTGGCGCGATACCTGGTCGGCCGGGCTCTCGGCCAGTCGATCAGCCGGGCGCTGCTCAGCTTGGCGGTACTCATTCTCGCCGTGGCGGCTCTGATCGGATGGGGCCTCGGCTCGGTGTTCTGGGCGGTCGTCGTGGCGATCGTTGCGGTGGCGGTGCTGGCGATGCGCGCCGTGCTGCGCGCGGTGCTGCGCAAGCTGACGGTTGGCGACGGGGCGGACGCGTTGGCCGTGAGGCTGCGCGCACTCGTCTCCGATACGCGTTCGGACGTCCTACGTGAGCTTCGCCGTATCGGCCTACCTGGCCGCACCTGGACGCTTCCGCTGTTGGCCCTGCGCTTCGTAGGCCGCAGCCGGCGCCGGGACACGATCGCGCGGCTGCGGACATTTGATCTCGATCGGGTGGCCCCGCCGGCCCGGGTGGATGAGCTACACCTCGTGCTGCGGGCACGCGGCGCCTCGGACCGCGCGTACTGACAGACTGGTCACGTGAGCGAAGATCCCTGGGCGTCGCGCGCAGATGTGCGCGCCGGCATCTACATCGTGGCCGCGCTCGCCGTTGCCGGGGCCGTGCTCGGCGTGCTCTGGAAAGTATGGAGCCCGCCCGGACCGTTGGGCTACGTGGTCGGCCCGCACGCAATCCAGGCGGACGAGACCGAGGCGTTCGTCGCGGCGGACGGACGGTTCGCCGTCATCACCGCGCTCACCGGAATCATCGCTGCCGTGACGCTATGGTTCGCCAAACCCCTGCGCGGGCCGGTCACGGCGGGGGCCCTGGCGGCTGGGTCGCTGCTCGGGGCGCTGCTCACCGAACTTGTCGGGCATGTGCTTGCCGGCGGCCACAGCAGCGGCCCCCCCAATTCGGTCATCGCCCATCTGCCGCTCTCGGTTCACATGACCGGTCTGCGCTTTGTCGAGGCGGCGGCCGCGATCCTCGTCTACGGGTTGTTCGTCTCGTTCGCGCCGAGCGACGATCTCGGCCGTCCTGGTTCCTCGGATCTAGTTGTCCACGGCGATCAGCCGGAGGACCGAGGGCGCCATGGCGATGGTGCGGGTGCTCTGCAGCAGACGTACCTCCCGCCGCAGTAGGCCGATGCCCCGGCGCAGGCGCTCGGCGGCGCTCGGCTCGGCGAGCAACGCCTGCCGATCCCGCAGGTCCAGCGGTATCTGCCCCGCGACGTAGTAGGACAACAGGTTCGCATCCTGCGGCACCGGCTCGACCGCTACGCGTCCGGTCAGCGCGGTGAGCAAGGTGCTGAAATCGCCGCACAGACGCCTTGTGGCGGCGACGTGAGCCGGCCGGATATCACCGTCAGGCTCCTGAAGCCAATCGATCTCGGCTCGCAGGTAGGCGGTCCCGCCCTCGATGAGCCTCCGCAGGTGGAACCTGCGAGAACCAACCGTCAGCAGCTCCGAAGAGCCGTCTTCGTGCGGCTCGACCTCGAGGATCTCGGCGAGGGTTCCGACGGGGGCCAGCTCAGGCGGGATCCGGACGGCCCTGGGCTGGTCTGCTTCAGACCCGCGCAGCAGCGCCACGACCCCGAACGACGCGGAGCCCGGTCGGCTCGTGACGTCGATGAGCAGCTGCCGGTAGCGTTCTTCGAAAATCCGCAACGGCAGCGGCATCCCGGGCAGCAACACCTGGCTGAGCGGGAAAATGGGGATGACATCTGCCACACCGGGCACGCTACTTGCCCGCGGGGGCCCGCAACGCGATTTCGTGTGGTCGGCGTCCGTAAACTGGCACCGTGCTTCACCGTCTGGATCTGAGGACCGCCGGCGCCGCAGACCTGCGGCGCGTGCTTCCCCGTGCCCGAGTGGACGTGCACGCGGCCATCGACGCCGTCACTGGGATTGTTCAGGCGGTGGCCGAGCGCGGGTACGCCGCCGCGCGGGAGGCAACACTTCGCTTCGACGGGGTCGACGTCGCCCACCCGCGGGTGGCGCCCGACGCGCTCGCCTCGGCTCTGGAGGGCCTTGAGGAGAATGTTCGGGCCGCGCTGGCTGAGTCCATCCGGCGCGCGCGGATCGTGCACGAGGCGCAGCGCCGCGAGAGCGTCCAGGTCCAGGTCGTGCCCGGCGGCACCGTCACCGAGCGCTGGATCCCGGTGCAGCGCGTCGGGCTGTACGTGCCCGGCGGCCTGGCGGTGTACCCGTCCAGCGTGGTGATGAACGTCGTGCCCGCGCAGGTCGCGGGGGTTGAATCGATTGCGGTGTTCTCGCCCCCGCAGAAAGAATTCGGTGGGCAGCCGCACCCGAGCATCCTCGCTGCGTGCGCATTGCTCGGCGTCGCGGAGGTCTATGCGGTCGGAGGTGCGCAGGCCATCGCGCTGGCCGCCTATGGTGATCGCCGCATGGGTATCGAACCGGTCGATGTCGTCACCGGCCCAGGCAACGTCTACGTTGCGGCCGCCAAGCGATTGGTGCGCGGCGTCGTAGGTATCGATGCCGAAGCGGGGCCCACCGAGATCGCTGTGCTAGCAGACGGCACCGCCGATCCGGTGCACGTCGCAGCCGATCTGATCAGTCAGGCTGAGCATGACGTGCTCGCAGCGTCGGTGCTGGTGACCGATTCGCAGGCCCTCGCCGATGCCGTCGACGCGGAGATCGAGCGCCAGGTGAGTCTCACCAAGCACACCGAGCGCATCCGCGCGGCGCTCACCGGTCAGCAATCAGCGACGGTGCTCGTCAGAGATCTCGAGCAGGGGCTCAACGTTGTCGATGCCTATGCCGCCGAGCACCTCGAGATCATCACCGCCGATGCCCGCCGGTGGGCTGAGCGGGTGCACAACGCGGGCTGCATCTTCGTCGGGCCGCATGCGCCCGTCTCGCTCGGCGACTACTGTGCGGGCTCCAACCACGTCTTGCCCACCGGATGCACTGCCCGGCACTCCTCAGGACTGTCCGTTCAGTCCTTCCTCAAAGGCGTGCATCTCGTCGAGTACACGCATGCGGCGCTGGCCGAGGTTGCCCCACACGTGATGGCCCTGGCCGAGGCGGAGGACCTCCCCGCGCACGGCGCGGCGGTTGCGGTCCGGATCGCATGACCGCGCCGCGGAATTTCATGACCGCGCCGCAGATAACCCTGGACGACCTGCCGCTGCGCGACGAGCTGCGAGGCGAGCAGCCCTACGGAGCGCCACAGCTCGACGTCCCGGTCTGCCTCAACGTCAACGAGAACCCGTACCCGCCGAGTGAAGCGGTCGTCGCCGACATCGCCGCCGCGGTGGCAACGGCTGCCCGCACGCTCAACCGCTATCCGGATCGGGATGCGCTCGCGCTTCGTGCCGACCTCGCCGCTTACTTGGCGCGGGAGAGCGAAGGCTACCGCGCCGGCAGCGGCGCGGGGTCCCTCGGCGCCGCGAACATCTGGGTCGCGAATGGTTCGAACGAGGTGATGCTTCAGCTGCTGATGGCCTTCGGCGGTCCCGGCCGCACGGCGCTGTCGTTCGCCCCGACGTATTCGATGTACCCGGAATACGCGCGCGACAGCCACACGAACTGGATCACCGGGAACCGGGCTGAGGACTTCACGATCGACGCCGAGTACGCCGTCGGGGAGATCGAGCAGCATCTCCCCTCGGTGGTCCTGCTCGCATCCCCCAACAATCCAACCGGCACGGCGTTGACCTTGGATGTCATCGAGGCAATCTGTTCGGTAGCCCCGGGCATGGTTGTCGTCGACGAGGCATACGCCGAATTCCGGCGCGCGGGAACGCCCAGCGCAGTGACGCTGCTGGCTGAGCACCCGCGCCTCGTGGTCACGCGCACCATGAGCAAGGCGTTCGCCCTGGCCGGGGGGCGCCTGGGCTATCTGGCAGCCGCCCCCGCGGTCGTGGACGCGCTGCGGATAGTCCGGTTGCCGTACCACCTGTCGGCGACCTCCCAGGTGGTGGCCCGGGTCGCTCTGGCCCACTCGGGCGAGTTGCTCGCGAAGGTTGCCGAGATACGGGTGGCCCGCGATGAAACCGTCGGGTGGCTGCGCTCGATCGGGCTGAAGGCGGCCGACTCAGATGCGAATTTCGTCCTGTTCGGGGCCTTTGAGAATCGCCACGCGGTGTGGCAGCGCCTCCTCGATCGAGGCGTTCTCATCCGCGAGACTGGTCCGCAAGGTTGGTTACGCGTGTCGATCGGCACGCCCGAGGAGATGGCGGCGTTCCGTACCGCGCTGCGGGAGGCAATGCAATGAGTCGCTTGGGACGCGTCGAGCGCTCGACCAAGGAGACCAAGGTCCTCGTCGAGATCAACATCGATGGCTCCGGCAGCACGCAGGTATCGACGGGCGTCGGGTTCTTCGACCACATGCTGTCCTCCTTCGGCAAGCATGGTCTGTTCGACCTCGCCGTTCAGGTCGACGGTGACCTGCACATCGACGCTCATCACACGGTGGAAGACACCGCGATCGCGCTCGGACAGGCCTTCGGTCAGGCGGCCGGGGACAAGTCAGGCATCCGGCGCTTCGGAGATGCGCTGATTCCGATGGACGAGACGCTCGTGCAGGCCGCGGTTGACCTCAGTGGCCGCCCCTATCTCGTGCACCGTGAGCCCGACGGTGCGCCGCCGACGATTGGCCCGGACTATGCGACGACGTTGACGCGGCACGTCTTCGAAGCGTTCGCTTACCACGCCGCTGTCGCCCTGCACGTGATCGTGCATTCCGGGCGCGACTGGCACCACGTCACCGAGGCCCAGTACAAGGCCGTTGCGCGCGCACTTCGCGCTGCTGTCGAACTCGACCCACGGGTGGACGGCGTGCCTTCGACGAAAGGCGTGTTGTAAACGCGTGTCACCCATGCCACCTCGGCGCGGATCCCCCCGCGTTGTCGTGCTCGATTACGGTTCGGGCAACCTGCGATCCGCGCAGCGTGCTCTCGAACGTGTCGGAGCCGACGTCCTCGTCACCGCTGACCGCGCCGACGCGGTCAACTGTGATGGCCTGGTCGTGCCGGGCGTGGGCGCCTTCGCTGCATGTATGACCGGGCTACGGGCCATCGACGGACCGGCGATCGTGGCTGAGCGCGTGGCCGCCGGGCGCGCCGTGCTCGGCATCTGCGTCGGGATGCAGGTCTTGTTCGAGGCTGGCCTCGAGCACGGCGCGGAAACCGAAGGTCTGGGCGTGCTGCCTGGGAGGGTCGAGCAGTTGCAGGCGCCGATCCTGCCCCACATGGGCTGGAACACCGTAGCCGCACCGTCGGGTTCGGTGCTTTTCGCCGGACTCGCGCCCGCCACGCGGTTCTACTTCGTCCATTCCTACGCCGTGCATGCGACGCAGGGTCTGACGGCGGTCGCGCGACATGGCGAGGAGTTCATTGCCGCGGTCGAGAACGGGGCGGTTAGCGCGACGCAATTCCACCCGGAGAAGTCGGGGGATGCCGGGGCGATCCTGCTCGAGAACTGGCTCGCCGGCTTGGACGTCCCAGATGCCTCAGGCGGTCGCGGTGAGTAGGGGTGAGTCGCGGTGAGTAAGGCCCGGGCGCGCGCGCGAGTGCAACGACAGGTTGCGGCCCAGGCGCGAGCGCAGTTCGAGCGGGACCGACGCCTCCAGGCCGAGGCGGAGGACGCCAGGCGCCAGCGACGTTCCTTGCGCTGGCGAGGACTGCGGCTGTGGCAACACGGGCCGCGCTTTCAGCGCGAGCGGTGGGGCGCGCTGGGCGCGCTGGTTCTGGTCGTGCTCGTCGTTACGTACCTGTTCCTCGGATCGATCACCGCGGTCGTTCTTGTCGGCCTGGTGCTGCTCATCGTCATGCCGGTGTTGGCCATGTTGTTCTTCGAACGCAAGTGATCCGGAGGTTCTCGTGAGGCTCGTGCTGCTCCCGGCGGTGGACGTCGCTGCCGGCGCCGCGGTGCGTCTCGTCCAGGGCGAGGCGGGCTCGGAGACGTCCTACGGCGAACCCCTCGAGGCGGCTCTCGCGTGGCAGCGCGACGGCGCCGAATGGATCCACCTAGTCGATCTGGATGCTGCGTTCGGCCGGGGGGAGAACCGCGCGCTGCTCGCCGACATGGTCAAGCGACTCGACGTGGCAGTCGAGCTCTCCGGAGGTATCCGCGACGACGCGTCCCTCGAGGCGGCCCTGGCCACCGGAGCGGCACGGGTCAACCTCGGCACCGCGGCGCTGGAGTCGCCCGAGTGGGTCCGCGCGGCGATCGCGAGGTATGGCGAGAAGATCGCTGTCGGCCTGGACGTCCGGGGCACCACCCTCGCCGCACGAGGGTGGACGCAGGAAGGAGGCGACCTGTGGCAGACGATGGCACGACTGGACGCCGACGGGTGCACTCGCTACGTCGTCACCGATGTGCACCGCGATGGCACGCTGACCGGGCCGAACCTGCAGTTGCTGCGTGAGGTCTGTGCGCGCACCAGCGCCGCAGTGGTCGCGAGCGGCGGGGTGTCCTCGCTTGCTGACCTGCGTGCGATTGCCCAGCTGACCTCGGTGGGGGTCGAGGGGGCGATCGTGGGCAAGGCGCTGTACGCGGGCGCGTTCACCCTCCCGGAAGCGCTCGCCGCGGCGGAGTCAGTCGCGTGAGCCTCGCCGTGCGGGTCATTGCCTGCCTGGATGTTGACGGTGGGCGCGTAGTCAAGGGCGTGAACTTCACAGGCTTGCGCGACGCGGGCGACCCGGTCGAACTCGCGCGCCGCTACGACGAGCAAGGCGTCGACGAGCTGACCTTCCTCGACATCACCGCGTCCTCGGTGGGGCGGGAGACGACCTACGATGTCGTGCGCCGCACCGCCGAGCAGGTGTTCATCCCCTTGACGGTAGGCGGCGGAATCAGAAGCGTCGCCGACGTCAACGCCTTGTTGCGGGCAGGTGCGGACAAGGTCGGCGTGAACACTGCGGCTGTGGAGCGCCCGGAGCTCCTGAACGAGATCGCCGACCAGTTCGGGCGACAGGTCCTGGTGCTCTCGGTTGACGCTCGGCGGGTCAGGCCGGGATCGCTCGCAACCGAAAGCGGCTTCGAGGTCACTACGCACGGCGGCCGCCGCGGCACCGGCATCGACGCTGTCGACTGGGCCAGGCGTGCCGCGGAGCAGGGTGCCGGCGAGATCCTGCTCAATTCGATGGATGCCGACGGCACCAAGGACGGCTTCGACCTCGAGCTGATCCGGCTGGTGCGGGCAGCGGTCCGGGTGCCGGTGATCGCCAGCGGCGGGGCCGGCTCCGTCGAGGACTTCGAGCCGGCCGTCAGCGCGGGCGCCGACGCAGTCCTCGCGGCCAGTGTCTTCCACTTCGGCGAACTCACGGTCGGCGCGGTCAAAGCGGCGCTGCGCGCGGCGGGCGTGGAGGTCCGCTAGCGCTGTTCAGATCGCGATCCGGGCCCCCTTCACTACGGCGACGTGCTCAGCCGAGCCGGCGTACTCGACTAGAGCTACCCGCTGGCGGCCGAAGGCGACCAGCGCCAATTCCAACGGATTGTCCGGTGACCGTGACGATCGGCGCGCCGCGCTTGGCGCGCCGCGTGAGGATCGCACCGTAGGCGGGGCACGCGAGCTCTACGCCGACAGGAACTGCGCGCATCGTCAGCGGTGCGCTGATGCGCAGGCGCTGCCATAGCGCGCGCTGCCAGGCGACCGGCTTGTCCCGCGCGAGGAAGCCGGGCGCGGCGCGCCTGACGTCTTCGTGGTGGATCGCATACTCCATGAGGTTGACCGCTTCACGCAGAGCAGGCACAGACCAGGGGGACAGCCGCGGGGGACCGGCCTCGAAGGTATCCACGAGCTCGCCGTACTCATGCCCGGCCACGAGATCGCGGAGCCGAGCTTCCGCTCGCGCCCGAAACCGGCGAACCGGCAGCCTGCCCAGCGCCTCGCTCAGCGACCTCTCCCGCTGGATGAGGTGAGCCGTCAGGAGGGCCGCGGTCCAATCGCCGCACAGGGTCGATGCTCCCGGGCCGGTGCTTCTCAACGTCGTGCTCAGCTCGTGGCGTTCGGCGACAGCGTGATTGTGCATCTGGTGAGCGTATTGTGGCGTGGCTGCCGTCTGCGGGGATGGTTGGGCAGCGAGACCGACAGGAGCACCGTGAGCGACGACGACACCCCCCGCGACACCCCGTCGCCAGTGATTGCGTCCATCGCCCTTGGGGGCGCCCCGCTGCCCTTCCTGCTGATCTACTCGGTCATCTTCATCAGTCACGGGGTGTTTTATCCCGTCCAGCCGCCCGACATCACCAGGACCCGCGGCGGTGAGGCCGTCGCCGGGTTCCTGGCCGCAGCCATAGCCCTCGTCCTGATCCTGACGATCTGGTGGTTCCTCAATCGCCAGCGGCGCTGGCCGTTCGTCCTCGGCCAGCTCGCCGTGCTCGTCGCCACGGCCGCCTTCGTCGCCGATCCGAACACGGGCTCACCGACGGTATCGGTCGTGCTGATCGTCACCTCCGCTGCCGCACTCGTCTTCGCGATGTTCCCGGTCTCATGGCGGCACGTCGGCAGTTGGGCTCCGAAGATGCCGAGACGGTCCCGCGCCATTCGCGTTTCATGAATCAGCCTTCCCAGGTCCATACTCAGCTCACAGAAATCTCCCAGGGTTACCTCAGGGTAATCGCTCAGGCTGAACACAGCCGATGCAACGGGCGTCTCTAGGGAACGAGATCACGATGAGCACAGCAGTGATTCCGAAACGGCGGGTCCTCGTGGTCGACGACGAGGACAACGTCACCCACCTCGTTTCCTCGGCCCTGCGCTTCGACGGCTTCGAGACAATCACGGCCGACAACGGCACGTCGGCCCTGGTGGCTGTGGCCGAGAGCGATCCGGATCTCATCGTGCTCGACGTGATGATGCCCGGGCTGGACGGATTGGGCGTGTTGCACAACCTGCGCTCGGCCGGCTGCCAGGTACCGGTCATCTTCCTCACCGCGAGGGATGCGGCGACCGACCGCATCGGCGGCCTGCGCGCAGGGGCCGACGACTACGTCGTGAAGCCGTTCAGCATCGAAGAACTGCTGGCCAGGGTGCACGCGGTCCTGCGCCGCTCAACGCCGGATGAGGCGCGCGACGGCGTCCTGCGCGTTGCCGATCTCGAATTGGACGAGAACAGTCACGAGGTCACTCGCGCCGGCGAAGACGTGCATCTGACCGCCACCGAGTTCGAACTGCTGCGGTACCTGATGCGCAACGAGCGAGTCGTCCTGTCCAAGGCTCAGATCCTCGATCGCGTGTGGAAGTACGACTTCCAAGGCCAGTCGAACATCGTCGAGCTCTACGTCGGCTACCTGCGCAAGAAGGTTGATTCCGTCGAGCCCAAGCTGATCCACACCGTGCGTGGCGCCGGCTACGTCATCAAGGCTCCCCGCGGCTAGCTGCGAGCCCATGATGCCGGGCCAACACTTAGGTGCTGCCTGCCGGGACGTGTCAGGCTTTACTCTCCCATGAATGCCGAACCGCGCTTCGATGCCTCAGGGGTCGCGCCGCCACCGCCCGCGCGATGGCCGAGCGACCTGGAGCCGGTCGACCCCGAGCCGGTCGACCCCAATTTCTGGGCTCCGCCGCCGCCCCGACCTCCGCACTTCGGATCGCTTGACGAGCTTCCTGAACCCCAAGCGCCGCGGCGCCGGCGGTACGGACCCCGAAGCCTCACAGGCCGCCTGGTCGCCTTCGTGGTCACTCTGGTCGCGGTTCTCGTGCTCGCGACCGGAATCGGGACGTATTACGCGCTGAGCTCGTTCCTTCTGAACCGCCTCGACCAACAGGTGCAGGTCGCGGCCAGTCAGCCCGTCGTGCAAATGCTTCGTGATGCCAGCCTGAGTGCGAGCCCGCTGACCATCTGGATCACGCAGTTGGGTCCGAACGGGGAGGTGCTGGATCATGTCGCAAACGGACCCGGGCCAGCCAGCCAAGTGCGACACATGAGCCTGACCAGTAGCACCAGGCTGCGGCTAGCGGCCGTCAACCTAAAGCCAACCACAATTACCACTACGGACGGCCACCAGCTTCGCGTCATATCCGAGCCGCAACCGCAGCTTGCCGGCGTCGTCGTGATTGGCTTGGGGACCGACGATGTGCACAGAACCCTTCACCGGCTGCTCGTTCTCGAGTTGTCGATCGGCGGGGCGGCGATAGCGCTCGCCTTCGTCGCGACGTCATGGGGCGTGCAGTTCAGTCTGCGTCGCCTGCGTCGTGTGACCGCGACCGCACAGGAGGTTGCGGCCGAGCTTTCGCCTGACGGTGCGGGCCTGGACCGCCGCGTCGAAGTCACCGAGCCGGACACCGAAGTCGGCCAGCTCGCCGACTCCATGAACACCCTGCTCGCCGCCGTCGAAACCCAGTTCGCCGCGCGGCTGGCCAACGAACAGCAGATGCGGCAGTTCCTCGCCGACGCCTCGCACGAGCTGCGCACTCCGCTGACATCGATCCGGGGTTACGCCGAACTCTCGCGCATGCAGCGTGCCCAAGGCCAATTGACCGACCCCGCCGAGAACCTGGCCCGGATCGAGTCCGAGGGAACTCGCATGTCCAGGCTCGTCGACGACCTGCTCACGCTGGCCCGGACCGATCAGGGCAGCGCGCCGCGCAACGAGTGGATCGATGTCGCCGAACTCCTGGAAGAAGCAGTTGGCGGCGCACGGGCGGCCCACCCCACGCGCCGGATTGACCTCACCGTCCCACCGGCCTTGAACATCATCGGCGATCGCGACCAACTGCTGCGAGTCGTGCGCAACCTGGTGACGAACGCGGCGATCCATACCCGCGAGGATGGGCAGATCGTGGTGGCCGCCACACGCGAGAGCGGCTCGCTGGTCGTCCGCATCTCCGACGCCGGCCCAGGCCTGCCTCCGGAGGAGGCGGCCCACGTCTTCGAACGTTTCTGGCGTGCCGACAAGGCCCGAACCCGGGCTCGCGGTGGTAGTGGCCTCGGACTGGCCATCGTCGCCTCGATAGTGCAGGCCCACGGGGGCACCGTTCGCTTCGACAGCACCGTCGAAGGCGGCAGCACGGTAACCGTGTACCTGCCGCTCGGAACCGGCTAGCGCCGTTCGGCACAATCGTAGGTATGTCATCGTCGGCACCGTCGCACCTCGACCCCGCGGTCGCGCAGCGCCTCAAGCGCGACGGCGCGGGGCTGGTTGTCGCCGTGGTCCAGCAGTTCGACACCGGCGAGGTGCTGATGGTGGGCTGGATGGACGACGAAGCGCTGCACCGCACCCTGACCTCCGGTCGCGCAACGTACTGGTCACGCTCGCGTCAGGAGTACTGGGTCAAGGGCGCGACCTCGGGCAATGTGCAGTACGTGAAATCGGTCGCGATGGACTGCGACGGCGACTCCTTGCTTGTCCGGGTGGACCAGGTCGGCGCTGCATGCCACACGGGTGATCGCACGTGCTTCGCCTCGGGCGCACTCGCGGTCGCGTCCAGCGCGACGGTCACGGACCGCACGGCGTGATCGCGCGCGAGCAGCTCACTGACCTGGCGCGAACCCACCGGCTGGTACCTATCACCCGCACCCTCTTCGCCGACGGCGAGACTCCAGTGGGCGTGTACCGCAAGCTCGCCGCCGGGCGCCCCGGTACGTTCCTGCTCGAATCGGCCGAACCCGGCGCGTCCTTCTCGCGCTGGTCGTTCGTCGGGGTGGACGCGATCGCGGCACTGTCGGTCCTCGACGGGCGAGCGGTCTGGAGCGGCCGGGTCCCCTTCGGCGTGCCCACGACCGGCGACCCGCTGGCCGTGCTCGGTGCCGCCTGGCGTGCGGTCAAGGGGCCGAGGCTGGCGGGACTGCCGCCGCTGACCGGCGGTTTCGTGGGCTACCTCGGTTACGACGTCGTGCGCCACATCGAACAGTTGCCGTCCAAGGCGGTCGATGATCTCGGCGTGCCCGAACTGACGATGCTGCTCGTCACCGATCTGGCGGCCTTCGATCACCACGAGTGCACGGTTGTCCTGATCGCGAACGCGCTGATCGACCCCGCCATGTCGGCAGCCGATCTCGATGCCGCTTATGCCGACGCGGAGCGTCGCCTGGACGCCATGGAGGCGAACCTGGCGACCCCCGCCCGACCCACGGTGGCGACGCTGGCGCAGGTGGGGCCGAAGGTGGCGACATCAACAACGCCCGTGGGTGACTACCAGCCCGCGGTCGAGCAGGCACTGGAAGCTGTCCGCGCCGGAGATGTGTTCCAGATCCAGATAGGTCAGCGGTTCTCGGTGCAGACGTCGGCCGAACCCTTCGACGTGTACCGGGTGCTGCGCACCCTCAACCCCTCGCCATACATGTACTACCTGCGCACCGCCGACGTCCACATCGTCGGATGCAGCCCAGAGGCACTGGTCACCGTCACCGCCGGCCGGGCCGTCCTGCACCCCATCGCCGGCACGCGCAAGCGGGGCGAAACTGCCGAACGCGACGCGGCCCTGGCTGCTGAGCTCGTCAGCGACCCCAAGGAGCAGGCCGAGCACGTGATGCTTGTCGACCTCGCCCGCAACGATCTGGGCCGGGTATCGACTCCGGGCAGCGTTGCGGTCGTCGAGTTCGGGGCCGTCGAGCGATACAGCCACGTCTGGCACATCGTGTCGACTGTCGAATCGAGCGTTGCCGCCGACAAGGACGCATTCGACGTCCTTACCGCGACGTTTCCGGCCGGCACTCTCACCGGGGCGCCGAAAGTGCGGGCGATGGAGCTGATCGAAGAGCTCGAGCCGGTGCGCCGCGGCGTCTACGGGGGTGCGGTCGGGTACCTGGACGCGGCGGGTGACCTCGACATGGCGATCGCCATCCGCACCGCCGTCATGCGCAATGGCGTCGCGCACGTGCAGGCCTCGGCCGGAATCGTCGCCGACAGCGTGCCGCAGCTGGAGGAGATGGAGACCGAGAACAAGGCGCGTGCCGTGCTTCAGGCGATCGCTACGGCCGAGACACTGCGGCCCATTCGTTCCGATGGCTAGTCGCGTCCAGTTCGCCCTCGCCTTGCTCACCGACCTGGCCGGCGCCGCGGTCACGCTACTGGTCTCGACCCGGACCTGGCAGACGATCGCGACGGCACGCCCGCGTCCACTGGCCGATGCCGTGTTACACGTGTCCGGCCGCACCTTGAACTCGGCTAGCACGGCATTGGGATTGGTGGCGCTCGCCGGGGTGGTCGCCGTGCTGGCTACCCGAGGGTTCGCGCGGCGCGCTGTTGGTGTCGTGCTGGCGCTCGCCGGCGCGGGGGCGATCTGGACATCGGTGGACGGGCTGCACCGCATCAGTCCTACGAGGGCCCGGGCGTTGCTCGAGTCCAAGCGCGCTGGCTTGAACCTCTACAGCTCGATCCACACCTCGCTGGACGGGCAGTGGGCTGTCCTGTCGGCCGTCGGCGGCGCGCTCGTTCTGGGGGCCGGACTGCTGATCGCTGTCGCCGGCCACCGGTGGGTCGCGATGTCGACGAAGTACGACGCACCCACCACGCGGCGGCCGTCGGGTGAGGACGAGGCGACCGCAAAGGCTCGTGCGGAGGCGAGCTTGTGGTCCGCGTTGGACAGCGGCGATGATCCGACGAGCAAGGACAGCCCTCCTACGGTGACTGACGGCCCTCGGCGGCCGTGACCAGGCCTTTCGGCGACGATGGCGACGCCCGGTCACCCCGGCGCTCGCCTCGTGCATGTAGTGGCTAGGCTCGGCGAAACGGTTCGATGTAGATCGGGGAGGCCGGTCGAGTGGCCAGCGTGCTGGACGAGATCGTCGCGGGGGTGCGGGAGGACGTCGCGGCGCGCCAGGCACTGGCGCCCTTTGACGAGGTCAAGGCACGGGCCGCATCCACCCGTCCCGCCCGCGACGCGTTGCTGGCGTTACGCGCTCCGGGCGTCGGAGTCATTGCCGAGGTGAAGCGGCGCAGTCCTTCCAAAGGACAGCTTGCGACGATCACCGATCCCGCCAAGCTCGCCGTCGAATATGAAGCCGGTGGGGCGCGCATGATCAGCGTGCTCACCGAACAGCGGCGCTTCGGCGGGTCACTGGAGGACCTCGACTTGGTGCGCGCCGCGGTACGGATTCCCGTGCTGCGAAAGGATTTCGTGGTCTGCTCCTACCAGGTACACGAGGCACGCGCCCATGGCGCTGATGTCGTCTTGCTCATCGTCGCCGCGCTGGATCAGAACGCGCTCATCGGGTTGCGCGAACGGGTCGAGTCTCTCGGCATGACCGCTGTCGTGGAAGTGCACACCGAGGACGAGGCATCGCGCGCTCTGGATGCGGGCGCACGGGTGATCGGTGTCAATGCCCGCGACCTGCGCACGCTCGCAGTTGATCGCTCGACCTTCGAACGAATAGCGCCCGGGCTGCCCAGTGGTGTGGTGAAGATCGCGGAATCCGGCGTGCGCGGTCCGCTCGACCTGATCGAATACGCGGCCGCCGGTGCGGACGCCGTTCTGGTCGGCGAGGGCCTGGTGACGACGGCTGACCCGCGGCATGCGGTCGCCGAACTGGTCACCGCCGGAGCCCATCCGGCTACTCCGCGTCCGTCTCGCTGACGCGGGCGAGATTCGCGGAGTTCCGCGCCGGCGGTAGGCTGAACACATGCACACGGCAGCGAACACCGGCGGGCGATGGCTGCGCTGACATCTGGTCAGCACCGTCCGCCCTTCCCTGGAGTGCCCGTGATTTCCGATCCCGCCGTAGACACCGCCGTACCCGACGCGACAGGCCACTTCGGCCCGTATGGCGGCCGCTTCGTCCCCGAAGCGCTCGTCGCCGCGATCGATGAGCTGACCGCCGCTTTTCACCAGACCCAGGCAGACCCGTCTTTCCGCGCCGAACTGGCCCGTTTGCTGCGCGACTACACCGGGCGTCCGTCACCGCTCACCGACGCCGCCAAGTTCGGTGAGCACGCGGGCGGAGCCCGCATCCTGCTCAAACGCGAGGACCTCAATCACACCGGTTCTCACAAGATCAACAATGTCTTGGGACAGGCGTTGCTGACGAGGCACATCGGAAAGAAGCGGGTCATCGCCGAGACGGGCGCCGGCCAGCACGGTGTGGCTACGGCAACTGCGGCCGCGCTCATGGGACTGGATTGCACGGTCTACATGGGCGAGCAGGACACGCGCCGCCAGGCGCTCAACGTCTCGCGCATGCAGCTACTAGGCGCCACCGTCGTGCCCGTGACGACCGGATCGCGGACCCTCAAGGACGCGATCAACGAGGCGAAGCGCGACTGGGTGACCAACGTGGATACGACCAACTACGTCTTCGGCACCGTGGCCGGCCCGCACCCTTTCCCGCTCATGGTTCGCGAGTACCAGCGCATCATCGGCGACGAAGCCCGCGCACAGGTCCTCGAGCGCGTCGGGCGACTGCCCGACGTCGTCGCCGCCTGCGTCGGCGGAGGCTCGAATGCAATCGGCATCTTCACCGCCTTCGTCGCCGACCCGTCGGTACGGCTGGTCGGACTCGAAGCCGGGGGAGACGGCATCGAGTCCGGGCGCCACGCTGCCACGATCACCGGCGGCGCGCCCGGCGTGCTCCACGGCGCCCGGTCCTACCTGCTGCAGGATGCCAACGGCCAAACCATCGAGTCGCATTCGATCTCGGCCGGCCTCGACTATCCCGGGGTAGGCCCGGAGCACTCGTACCTGCACGACATCGGACGTGCCGAATACCGTGCGATCACCGACGATCAGGCGATGGCGGCGTTCTCCTTGCTGTCGCGTACCGAGGGCATCATCCCGGCGATCGAATCGGCGCACGCGCTCGCCGGTGCGCTCGACATCGGTCGCGAGTTGGGCCCGGACGCGGTGATCCTGGTGAACCTGTCCGGACGTGGGGATAAGGACGTGGAGACCGCCTCGACCTATTTCGGCCTGGCAGCCTCCGCGGACGGCCCGAGGTCGGCGAAGTGAGCGCGTTGAGCGACGCGCTGGCCAAAGCTCATGCTGACGGCCGGTCCGCGCTCATCGGGTACCTGCCGGTGGGCTACCCATCCGTGGAGGTTTCGATCGAGGCAATGCGCGCGATGGTTGCCGGCGGTGTCGACATCCTCGAGGTCGGCGTGCCGTACAGCGATCCTGTGATGGACGGCCCGACGATCCAGGTGGCGGCCGAACAGGCCGTTCGCAATGGGGTCAGCATCTCCGATGCGCTGCACGCCGTGGCGGCCGTGGTCGACGCCGGGGCCGCGGCCGTGATCATGTCCTACTGGAATCCGATCGAGCGTTACTCGGTGGCGAGATTTGCTGCGGATCTGTCGGCCGCCGGCGGTTCCGGGGCGATTACCCCGGACTTGATCCCGGACGAGGCGCAGGCGTGGCTGGCTGCGACTGATCAACATGCGCTGGACCGGATTTTCCTCCTCGCTCCGTCCTCCACGGATGCTCGCGTCGCCTCGACCTCGGCTGCCTCGCGCGGCTTCGTGTACGCGGCCTCGACGATGGGTGTGACCGGAACTCGAACGGCCGTGAGCGGCGCGGCGCAATCCCTGGTCGCCCGGGTCCGTCGGCTGGCTCCGGATACGCCGGTCTGTGTCGGGCTTGGGGTGTCCAATGCGGACCAGGCAGCGCAGGTGGCCGCGTTCGCCGACGGGGTGATCGTGGGCTCGGCGTTCGTACGCCGCCTGCTGGACAACCCGGGACCTGCCGGCGTCACCGCGGTGCGCGAGCTGGCCATCGAACTTGCCGCCGGAGTGCGGCGCCACTAGCGCCGGCACCGGCGGCTGCGATGGCTCAACAGTGGTAACGACTACGGTGGACCCGTGCATGTGCTTGCCTCGATTCCCAGCCCCACCCACAGTGTGTGGCACCTCGGCCCCATTCCGGTTCGGGCTTACGCGCTGTGCATCGTGGCCGGGATCTTCGCGGCTCTCGCGGTGCTGCTGCGGCGGTGGCGCGAGCGCGGCGGGGTCGACGACGACGTTTGGGACGTGGCGGGGTGGGCGATCGTCTTCGGGATCCTCGGCGGCCGGATCTATCACGTCATCACCGACCCTGAGCTATATTTCGCCAGGGGCAAGCATCCTGTCGACGCGCTGAAGATCTGGGACGGCGGCCTGGGCATCTGGGGCGCGATTGCGCTGGGCGCGGTCGGCGCATGGATCGGCTGCCGGCGCAAGAACATGTCGCTGGTCGTCTTCGCCGATGCTGCGGTGCCCGGTGTCGTGTTGGCGCAGGGGATCGGCCGGTGGGGCAACTGGTTCAACAACGAACTCTACGGCGGCCCGACGAGCTTGCCGTGGAAGCTGCAGATCCACGACGTGAGCACCGTGACCGGCCACGCTCAGCCATGTACGTTCGGCAATATCGGGGCATCGGTCTGCGGGTACTACCAGCCGACATTCCTCTATGAGTCGCTCTGGGACATCGCGCTGGCCGGGTTGCTGATCTACCTCGATCGACGGCTACGGATCGGGCGCGGAAACGTGATGGCTCTCTACGTCATGGGGTACACCGCCGGACGCGGATGGATCGAGGCTCTCCGGCACGACCATGCCAATCACATCCTCGGCCTGCGGCTCAACGACTGGACAGCGATCATCGTCTTCCTGTGCGGTTTGGCGTGGTTCCTCAGGCACGGCGGCTTCCACGCCGAACGCGAAAGCACCCCCTATATCGGCGCGCGGGCGCTTCAGGGCGATGACCCAATTCTCGAGCAGGCGGAGTTCCGTGGCCGATCCGACGACTGAGCTGTCATCGCTGCCCAATCCTGAGATTCACCACCAACACACCGATTCCGGCGGCGGCTGGCTGCGCCCGACCGTGTTCGGGATGATGGACGGGCTTGTCTCGAACTTCGCACTGATCGCCGGCATCGCCGGCGCCAACGCGTCGAGACACCAGATCGCCCTCGCCGGCTGGGCCGGGCTCGTCGGTGGAGCCTTCTCGATGAGACCGGCGAGTACGTGTCGGTACAGAGCTAGAACGAGTCCACCCATGCCGAGCTTGAGGTTGAGCGCCACGAGCTGAAGCACAACGCCGAGGGCGAACTCTCCGAGCTCGCGGCGATGTATGTCGCGCGCGGTGTGGAGCCTGAGCTTGCCGAGCAGGTGGCCCGGCAGTTATCGCACGATCCGGAACAGGCCTTGATGATCCACGCCCAGGAGGAATGTCGTCGAGGTTCACGGTGCGCGGGTGGCTGTTCGCCGGTGCTCGCCAGTTGGTCCTGGGCGTGCTCGCGGCCCTGATCACCTTCGGCGTCGGGCACCTTTTCCACACAGCGGTCGGGTGAGCTCACCTGCTCGCCCACCGGCTGCCCGAACCGCCTGCTTGAAAGTGGTTGCTTGGAGCGGTTGCTTGGATCGCTTGCTTGGATTGCTTGCGAGACCGACCGGTCGGTCTCTAGAGTGGGCGCGTGGCCGAGCTTCCTGGGTTGGATCTAGATTCTCTGGCGAGGTGGATGGACGCCGCGCGCCCGGGCCTGCGTCACGGCCAACTTCGCGCCGCGGTAATCGCCGGAGGTAAGTCCAACCTCACCTACCGAGTCCAAGACGATCAGTCGATCTGGGCTCTGCGCCGGCCGCCGCTGGCGCACGTGCTGCCTACCGCTCATGACATGGGTCGTGAGTTTCGGGTCATCGCCGCCTTGTCGGCCACCGCGGTGCCGGTGGCCGAGGCGATTGCGTTGTGTAGCGATGTCGAGGTGCTGGGCGCGCCCTTCTACCTGATGGGCTACGTCGAGGGCATCGTCTTCGACCGGCCCGACACCTTGCAACGACTGGACCGCGATGGAGCCCGGACGGCCTGCGAGGAGCTGATCGAGACCCTCGTGACATTGCATGCGGTGAATCCCGTCGAGGTCGCACTGGCTGACTTCGGGCGGCCGGAGGGATTCCTCGAGCGCCAGGTCAGGCGGTGGCATGCGCAGTGGGTGGCCTCGGAAACCCAGCCTCGCGGTGCGCTCGAGACTGTGATCGAGCGCCTGGGCGCCCAGATGCCGTCCCAGGGCGAGCCTGCCGTCGTCCACGGCGACTACCGCGTGAGCAACGTGATGTACCGCCCAGATCTGTCGGGAATCGCGGCCGTGGTCGACTGGGAGATGGCCACCCTGGGCGACCCACTGACCGACGTAGGCCTGCTTGTCGTTTATCAAACCCTCTCGGCGGGGGACAACTTCGTCGCGCCGAGGATGAGCCCCGCCGATGGCTTCCTCTCGCCTGATCAGATGGTTGAGCGCTATGCGACGGCGTCCGGCCGCGACCTCACGCAGCTGGACTGGTACGTCGGCTTCGGGTATTTCAAACTCGCCGTCGTCTGCGAAGGCATTCATCACCGCTTCCTGAAGGGGATGACCGTCGGCGCGGGATTCGACCAATTCGGAGCCGCAGTCCCGCAGCTACTCGACGCTGCCCTGGCATCGCTGCACAAATGACTTGCTCCGCAAGTGACAGGAGGATCCACGATGGAGTTTCGTCATAGCGACCGATCGCGTGCGGTGCAGGAACAGGTACAGGGATTTCTCGACTCCCACGTCTATCCCGCCGAGCATGTGTTCGAGACTCAGGTTGCCGACAACCGAGCGGCCGGCACGCCGTTTCGCACGCCGGAGATACTCACCGAGCTGAAGGACACCGCGCGCGGGTTGGGTCTGTGGAATCTGTTCATGCCCGACGATCGGTTCGGTGCCGGGCTCACCGTGCTCGACTACGCCCCGATCGCTGAGCTGACCGGACGTTCGGCCGCGATCGCACCGGAGGCTATGAACTGCTCGGCACCGGACACCGGCAACATGGAATTGATCGCGATGTTCGGTAACGACGAGCAACAGACGCAATGGCTTCGTCCGCTGCTCGAAGGCGAGATCCGGTCGTGTTTCGCCATGACCGAACCTGCCGTCGCCTCCTCCGATGCGGCAAACATCGCGTGCACGATCACGCGTGACGGCAACGACTATGTCATCGACGGCCGCAAATGGTGGTCGACGGGTGCGATGCGCCCTGAGTGCCGGGTGGCAATCGTGATGGGCGTGAGCGATGCACATGCGGCCAAGTACGCCCGTCACTCGATGGTCCTCGTCCCGCTCGACACCGCAGGCGTGAGCGTGCGGCGCTCGACGACCGTCTTCGGATATGACGACGCGCCGCACGGCGGCCACGGCGTGATCGACTTCGAAGGGGTTCGGGTTCCTGCGGGCAACCTGCTCGGGCCACAGGGCGGGGGTTTCATGATGGCGCAAACCCGGCTGGGACCAGGCCGCATCCACCACTGCATGCGCTGCATCGGCATGGCCGAGCGTGCGCTGGAGTTGATGTGCACTCGAGCACTGTCGCGCTCCACCTTCGGATCGCTGATCGCCAATCACGGCGTGGTGCAGGAGTGGATCGCCGAGTCCCGGTTGGCGATCGAGCAGGCCCGGCTCCTCGTTCTCAAGGCCGCTTGGCTGATCGACAACGTGGGGGCGAAGGGAGCACGCACCGAGATAGCGGCAATCAAGGTGGCTGCGCCCCGGGCAGCCTCCTTCGTGGTCGACCGGGCCATCCAGACCTACGGCGCCGCGGGCGTCTCGGGGGATACGCCGCTGGCGCAGGCATGGGCCCAGCTGCGCACGCTGCACCTGGCTGACGGTCCGGACGAGGTGCACCTTCGATCCATCGCCCGCGAGGAGTTGCGCCCGTACGCCCCGCCACGGGATGAGGGCGCGGACACGCGATGAGTGCGAGCACCGACCTTGGTCACAGTCTTCGCTCTCGCGTGCTCGCTGCGGCCGTCGACCTGTTTGCCCGGCAGGGCTACGACGCGACCAGTGTGGCCGAAGTGATCGCCAAGGCCGGGGTGGCCAAGGGCGGTTTTTACCACCATTTCGCCAGCAAGGAGGCGCTGCTCTACGAGGTGTACGGCGACCTGATCACTCGCCAGCTCACCGCCATGGATGCGATCGTTGCTCGGCAACTCGGGCCGGCGCCGACCCTGCGTGCCCTCATTGGTGATCTCGTCGAATCGACGGCGGCCAGCGCTGCGCAGGCAATGGTGTTCTGGCGCGAGCAGCACCGCCTCGGCGATGAGCGCACCAGCGAGTATCGGCGCGCGCGCCGGCGCTACCACGACACCGTCACCCGGTTGATCCGCGATGCTCAGCACGCCGGGGTCTTCGCCCCTGTGGCCACGCCAGAGATGGTCACCTTCACCATCTTCGGCGTCATCAATGAACTGCCGCTGTGGTACCGGCCGCAGGGTCGCAAGCGGCCGGCTCAGATCGCCTCGGAGCTCAGCGACTTCGTTCTCGCCGGACTGGGAGTCACCCAATGACCGCACCCGGATGGGGGCTCACCATTCCGCTCGTCGGCGTGCCGCTGCTGGATCATCGAGATCTCGTACGGGCATTGCCATCCTTCGGCTACACCGATGTGTGGACGGCCGAGACCAACGGCTCGGACGCCTTCACGCCGCTGGCCCTCGCCTCGTCGTGGGAATCGACCCTGCGACTGGGGACTGCGATCGTTGCGGTATACACCCGCGGTCCGGCGCTGATCGCCATGTCGGCGGCCACCATGGCACAAGCGGCGCCCGGGCGTTTCGTACTGGGCCTCGGCGCGTCCAGTCCGGTGATCGTGACCAACTGGAACGGCCTGGACTTCGATGAACCGTATCGACGCTGCCGCGACGTGGTGCGTTTCGTCCGCGCGGCCCTCGCCGGTGAGCGAGTCGACGGCGAGTTTGATTCGTTCACCGTAAAGAGGTTCAAGCTCGAACAGCCGCCGGCCGTCCCGCCGAAGGTGTTGCTCGCCGCACTTCGTCCTCAGATGCTTCAACTGGCCGGGCGTGAGGCCGATGGCGCGATTCTGAACTGGCTGGCCTCGACCGACGTCGAGCGTTGCGTTTACGCAATCGGCAATAGCGACGCCGACGTCGTGGCGCGGATCTTCGTCTGCCCGACACCCGATGCGGAATACGCCCGGAATCTGGGCAGGCTGCTGATCTCAACGTATCTGACGGTCCCGACCTATGCCGCTTTCCACGACTGGCTGGGCCGCCGCGACATCCTCGCGCCCATGCACGCCGCCTGGGCCGCGGGCGACCGGGCCGCCGCAGCCGCGGCGATACCGGACGAGGTCGTCGATGTGCTCGTGCTGCACGGGACGCCTGAGCGATGCCGGGAGCAGGTTCGCGCTTATGCCGTGGCCGGGGTGAAGACACCGGTAATCGCGTTGCTGCCGACGCCGGAGATGACCGACCCATCGACATTGCTCGATACCCTCCGCACACTCGGGCCAGGTCGATGATGGATGTTCGTGGCAAGGTCGCCGTCGTCACGGGTGCGGGCAGCGGTATCGGTGCCGCTCTGGCGAGGCGTTTCCGGGCCGACGGCGCAGAAGGAGTCGTCGTCGTCGATCTGGTGCCGGAATCGGCGCGGGCCGTCGCTGTGGAGATCGGAGCCGTCCCGGAGGCCTTGGACGTCGCTGACCCGGCGGCCGTACGGGCGCTGGTGAACAGGACGATCGAGAAATTCGGTCGCATCGACCTGTTCTGCTCGAACGCAGGGATCACGACGGGTGTGGGGCTCGACGATCCAGACGATCTGTGGCACCGGGCCTTCGAGGTCAACACGATGTCGCAGGTCTATGCCGCCCAGGCTGTCCTGCCCTCCATGCTCGAACGCGGCAGCGGCCACTTGCTCAATACCGCCTCTGCCGCCGGGTTGCTGACCTCGCCGGGCGATGCCCCGTACGCCGTGACCAAGCATGGCGCGGTCGCGCTGGCGGAGTGGCTCGCGGTGACCTACGGCAAGCGGGGGATCGGCGTCAGCGTGCTCTGCCCGCTCGGAGTGGCAACGCCGCTGCTCATGGATCCGCTCGCCGCAGGCAACGCAGGCGCCCAGGCGGTCGCTGCCTCCGGCGCGATCATCACGGCCGAGCAAGTTGCCGACGCGGTCACCGAAGGCCTAGCCGCGGGGAGGTTCCTGATCCTGCCGCACCCCGAGGTCGGTACGTTCTGGGCACAGAAAGCGTCCGATCCGGATCGCTGGCTCGCCGGCGTCCGCCGCCTCATCAACCGATAGAGGCCCCACAGGAGGAAGACCACAAATGGCAGGTGTTGCAGATCGCGTCGCGCTGGTGACCGGTGGTGCGCAGGGTATTGGTGCAGCAGTCGCGCGGCGGCTGGCCGCTGACGGCGCGCGAGTCGGCGTTCTGGACCTCAACCTCGAAGCGGCGAGGCAGGTCGCCGAGCAGATCAACGCCAGCGGCGGGAAAGCCGTCGGTCTTGGCGCCGATGTCTGCAAGCGCGAGCAGGTACAAGCTGCCGTGGATCGGCTCGTCGGAGAATTCGGCGGCCTGCAGATCCTGGTGAACAACGCCGGCGTGCTTCGCGACAACCTGCTGTTCAAGATGAGCGACGATGACTGGACGATCGTCATGGAGGTCCACCTGCGCGGCGCGTTCCTGTGCAGCCAGATCGCGCAGAAGCACATGGTCGAGGCGAAGTACGGCCGGATCGTGTCCATGTCCTCGACCTCGGCGCTGGGCAATCGAGGTCAGGCGAACTACTCCACTGCCAAAGCCGGCCTGCAAGGCCTGACCAAGACACTTGCCATCGAACTCGGCCCGTTCGGCATCACGGCCAATGCCATCGCCCCAGGGTTCATCGAGACCGCGATGACGGCGGCCACCGCCGAGCGCATGGGGACCAACATCGATCAGATGCGTGAGGCAGCCGCGTCGAGCCTCCCGGTGCGCCGCGGCGGCCTGCCCGCCGATATCGCCAACACGGTCGCGTTCTTCGCTGGTGAGGAATCGGGCTATATCACCGGCCAGGTCATCTACGTCGACGGCGGGCGCGGCCTGCTCTGACCGGTCGGCCCCGCCGCCGGGCCTGGCGGCAACGTACCCTAAGCGGGTGTTCGACACCCTCTCTGACCGGCTCTCGGCGGTATTCGCGAGTCTGCGTGGCAAAGGACGGCTCTCCGAAGCCGACATCGACGCAACGGCGCGGGAAATCCGCATCGCGTTGCTGGAAGCCGATGTTGCGCTGCCCGTCGTCCGACAATTCATCGCCGCGATCAAGGAGCGCGCGGCCGGGGAGGAGGTCTCGAAGGCACTGAACCCGGCGCAACAGGTGATCAAGATCGTCAACGACGAGTTGGTCGCCATCCTGGGTGGCCAGACCCGTCGACTGCAGTTCGCCAAGCAGCCGCCGACCGTCATCATGCTGGCCGGCTTGCAAGGGTCCGGTAAGACGACGCTGGCCGGCAAGCTGGCGCATTGGCTGGCCAGCCAGGGCCACACGCCGGTGCTGGTCGCGGCAGACCTTCAGCGACCGAACGCGGTGACCCAACTTCAGGTCGTCGGCGAGCGGGCCGGCGTCGCCGTCTTCGCCCCGGAGCCCGGCAACGGGGTTGGCGATCCCGTCGCGGTCGCGCGCGAGAGTCTCGACTTCGCCCGCCGGGCGCAGCACGACATGGTCATAGTCGACACCGCCGGTCGGCTGGGCGTGGACGCCGACATGATGCGGCAGGCGGCCGAAATCCGCGACGCCGTCGCACCGCAGGAGATCCTCTTCGTCGTCGACGCGATGGTCGGTCAGGACGCGGTCAACACCGCGCAGGCGTTCCGCGATGGCGTCGGCTTCACCGGCGTGGTCCTGACCAAGCTGGACGGAGACGCGCGCGGGGGTGCCGCACTCAGCGTCCGCGGGGTCACCGGCCAGCCGATTATGTTCGCCTCCAATGGCGAGAAGCTTGCTGATTTCGACGTCTTCCACCCAGACCGGATGGCCTCCCGCATCCTCGGGATGGGCGATGTCCTCACCCTGATCGAGCACGCCCAGAAGAGCTTCGACGAGGGCGAAGCGGAAAAGATGGCCGCGAAGCTCGCGTCCGGAAACCAGTTCACCCTCGAGGACTTCCTCGACCAGCTGATGACGATCCGCAAGATGGGGCCGATCGGCAATCTGCTCGGCATGTTGCCCGGCATGGGACAGATGAAGGACGCCCTGGCCCAGGTCGAGGACTCCGATCTCGACCGGACGGCAGCGATCATCCGGTCGATGACTCCCGCCGAGCGCGAGAACCCGAAGATGATCAACGGCTCGCGCAGGCTACGGATCGCCAACGGCGCCGGCGTCAAGGTCAACGATGTGAACCAGCTTGTCGACCGCTTCTTCGAAGCTCGCAAGATGATGTCGCAACTCGGGGGCATGGGCATGCCAGGCATGCGTCGCTCGGCTACCAAGTCGTCGAAGGGAAAGAAGGGCAAGAACGCGAAGAAGGGCAAAGCAGGCCGCGGACCGACCCAGGCCCGGATGCCGGCGGGGTTCCCGGGCGGGCTCGGCGGCCCCGCCGGACTCGGTGGCTTCGGTGGTCAGGGCGGCATGCCGCAGCTGCCGCCCGGCATGGAACTGCCCGACCTCAGCAAGCTAAATCTGCCCAAGCAATAGGGCGAATCTTTCCAGGACCAGGCGAGTGATCAGGTCGGGCGCAGGGATGGCGCTAGGGCCGCCGGCACGATCTCGTGCCGGGAGAATCGCCTGGTGAACCGGCCTGTTCCGGCAGTCAGCGAGCGCAGCGTGATCGTGTAGCGGACGAGTTCGGCCTCCGGTACCTCAGCGTGCACCGTCGTGCGCTCCATGCCTACGGGCGCTCTCGTGTCCGGTTCGGTTCCGGTGACCCGGCCGCGGCGCCCGGACAGATCCGACAGCACGGCTCCCACGTGAGCGTCGGGCACCGTGACATCGACCAGCGCCAACGGTTCCAGCAGCGCGGGCTGGGCGGCGTTCGCCGCGTCCTTGACCGCCAGCGATCCGGCCATCTGGAACGCGGCGTCGGAGGAGTCCACGCTGTGAGCCTTACCGTCTAGCAGGGTGACCAGGACGTCCACGATCGGAATCCGATCCTGGTCCAGACCGTGCTCCAGCTGCGAGCGCGCGCCCTTCTCGACGGAGGAGACGAACTGGGACGGGACCGCGCCTCCCACGACCTTCTCCACGAATTGAACGCCGGCGCCGCGTGGCAACGGGGTTACCAGCACGTCGCAGACGGCGTACTGCCCGTGCCCCCCGGACTGCTTAACGTGCCGGCCGTGACCGCGCGCCTCGGCCGTGAACGTTTCCTGCAGAGCGATCCGCAGCGGCACCGTGTCGACGTGTGCCCCGGTGGCCCGCAGGCGGTCCAGGACAACATCGGCGTGTGCCTCGCCGAGGCACCACAGCACGAGTTGTCCCGTGTCCTGATGACGCTCGACGCGCACGGTCGGATCGCCGGCGGTCAGGCGATTGAGGGCCTTCGCCAAGGCGTCCTCGTCCCCCCTGGTCGCGGCCTGGACGGCGATCGGCAGGAGCGGTTCGGGCATCTCCCACGGTGCGATGAGCATCGCCGCGCCTTTGGAAGAGATCGTGTCGCCGGTCTCGGCCACGCCGAGCCGGCCGACAGCGCAGATATCTCCCGCGATCGCCCGCTCGATGGGCCGCAGGGTGGCCCCCAGCGGGGAGTGGATCTGCCCGACGCGTTCGTCGGCGTCATGGTCCGGGTGCCCGCGCTGCTCGCCACCGTGACCTGAGATGTGCACCATGCTGTCAGCCGTCAGGGTCCCGGAGAAGATGCGCAGGACGGACAGGCGCCCGAGATATGGATCGACTGTTGTCCGTACCACCTCGGCCAGCAGCGGTCCATCCGGATCGCAGCTCAGGGCGGGAGCCGTCCCGGCCTCCAGCGCAGTCGCCTGCGGGGGATCGGGCTCGGCCGGAGAGGGGAACCCACCGGAGAGCACCTCGAGCAGCTCGCCCAGCCCCAGCCCCGTCGAGGCACACACGGGAAGCACCGGGTAGAACGTCCCGCGTGCGACGGCGGTCTCCAGGTCATCGATCAGCACGTCCAATCCGATGTCCTCGCCGGCCAGGTAGCGCTCGAGCAGCGTCTCGTCCTCGCTGTTGTTGATGATCGCTTCGATGAGAGCCGCGCGCTCGGCTTCGAGATCGCCGTCGAGGCTCACCGATGCATCGATGGGCGCCTCCTTGCCGGGAAAGCCGGCCGAGTAGTCGTAGACCGTCCGGGTGAGCAGGCCGACGAGCGCCTCGGGCTCCTCGGCGCCGACGGTCAGGTACAGCGGCAACACCGCCTGGCCGTCGCTGCCGCCGAAGACCCGCTGGCAGGCGGCGACCGTGGATGACAGCGCCGCCCGTGGCGCGTCGAGCTTCGTGACCACGACCGCTCGGGGTGTGCCCACGGCGGCGCACTCCTCCCACAGCGAAACGGTGATGGGATCGACGTCCTCGGCAGCGGACACGACGAACAGCGCTGCGTCGGCCGCGCGGAGTCCGGCGCGCAGTTCGCCGGTGAAGTCGGGGTAACCAGGGGTGTCGAGCAGGTTGACGACGACGTTGTCCCAGCGCAGCGGGCATACCGAAAGCCCGACCGATCGCTGCTGGGACACCTCGACTGGGTCGTGATCGCTGACAGTGTTGCCCTCAGCGATCGTGCCGGCCCGCGAGATCATTCCGGTGGCGGCGAGCAGGGCCTCGACAAGCGTGGTCTTCCCGGCCCCCGAATGCCCCACCAGGGCCACGTTTCGAATCTTCTCGGGCCGGTCTGCGGTGTCGAAGGAGGCCGGTGCGGTTCTCGTGGCCGCCTTCTTTGTCGACATGGCCTGGCCTCCCAGCGTTCGCCCAGCTGTCCATTCGTTGCAAAAGCGGATTCCGGCATTCGACACCCATCTCCGCTTCGCGACAAGCGATCGGCACAGATCAATCCGAACGGACCGATATCGTGGGAGTCCCGATCTCCGCTCCACGGCCCGAATGGACACTCCACCACCGTGCTCAACATCCACGCGCGCGGCTTCTTCACGAACCTGGTGCGCCCGCTGGCGACGCGGCTCGCAAACGCCGGTGTCACGCCCGATGCGATAACTATCTTCGGCACCGTGGGCGCCGTCGCCAGCGCGCTGGTGTTCTTCACCCGAGGCGCGTGGTTCACCGGAACGATGCTGGTCTGGGCCTTCGTCATGCTCGACCTGGTCGACGGCGCTGTAGCGCGAGCCAGTGGCCGGTCCTCGAAGTTTGGCGCCGTCCTGGATTCCTCGTGCGACCGTATCGCCGACGCGGCGGTGTTCGGCGCGATCGCCTGGTATTTCGCGATGCACGGCCAACGCTGGATGTTGCTCGCGGCGCTGCTCTGCCTGGTGCTCGGCTCACTCACGTCCTACATCCGCGCGCGCGCCGAGGCCGCTGGCCTCACCGCGACGGTCGGCATCGCCGAACGCGCCGACCGCCTCATCATCGTGCTCGTGGGCACCGGCCTTTCCGGGGACCACATTCGAATCCCGTTCTTGCAAGCAATCGCACTGTGGGGTCTGGTCGCGGCCTCGACGATCACGGTCGCTCAGCGGTTCACCACCGTGTACCGCCAGTCGCAGGCGCCCGGCACGTCTTCGGCGAGCCTGTGATGTTGGACCGGGTGCGCGGCCGCGCGATAGATCTCGGTTACGGCGCGGGTTGGGGCGTGGTCAAGGCGCTTCCGTCGCCGGTGTCCGCTCGGGCCTTCCGAGCCGCCGCCGACGCCGCGGCGATCCGCAACGGCGACGGCGCCAGGCAGTTGCGCAGCAATCTGCGCCGGGTCGCCGGCCCCGCCGTCTCGCAATCGCGGCTTGATGAGCTGGTGGGCGACGCATTGCGTTCGTATTCGCGATACTGGCTCGAGACGTTTCGGCTGTCGAAGATGGACCACGCCGCCGTTGCTGCCAGCGTCGACAGGCGCACCGAGGGAGTCGAAAACCTCGACGCGGCCGTCAGCGGCGGCCGAGGGGTCATCCTGGCGCTTCCGCACATGGGCAACTGGGACGTCGCGGCCCTCTGGCTGATCAATCACGGGCTCCCGTTCACCACCGTGGCCGAGCGCCTGCAACCGGAGTCCCTCTATGACCGCTTCGTGGCTTACCGCGAGAGCCTCGGGATGGAGGTTCTGCCGCTGACGGGCGGCGCGCGTCCGCCCGCCGAGGTTCTCGCCGACCGCTTGCGCGCCGGAGGCACGATCTGCTTGCTTGCCGACCGTGACCTGTCCCGCAATGGGATCGACGTGCAGTTCTTCGGCGAGGCCGCGCGGATGCCAGGTGGGCCGTCGCTGCTGGCTGCCCGCACCGGGGCGGCGTTGTTGCCGGTGGGCCTGTGGTTCACGCCCGACGGCTGGGGTCAGCGCATCGGTGCTCCGATCGAACTGCCCGCCGGACGGCTGCGCGACAGGATCGCCGCGGGCACGCAGTCGCTCGCGGACGTGTTCGCCGTTGACATCTCGAGGCACCCGGTCGACTGGCACATGCTGCAACGACTCTGGCTGGCCGACCTCCCTGCGAGGCCCAAGCTCGTCGAGGCTCCCGAAGTCGCGACCGGCTGATGCGCATCGGCATCGTGTGCCCGTACTCCTGGGATATCCCAGGAGGAGTGCAGGCGCATGTGCGAGACCTCGCCGAGCAGCTGATCGGACTGGGTCACGCCGTGTCGGTGCTGGCGCCCGGAGACGAGGACATGCCGGGGTTACCCCCTTACGTGGTCGCGGCCGGGAAGGCGGTGCCTGTGCGTTACAACGGGTCGGTCGCACGCGTGCAGTTCGGCGTCGTGTCGGCGGCGCGGGTACGCCGATGGCTGCGCGACGGCGCCTTCGACGTCGTGCACGTCCACGAGCCGGCGCCGCCCAGTCTGTCTCTGCTGGCGTGCATGATCCACGACGGCCCGCTGGTTGCGACGTTTCATGCGGCCACGATCCGGTCGAGATTCCTCTCCATGTTCGACTCGGTACTCCAGCCGTTTCTCGAGAAACTCTCCGGGCGGATCGCTGTTTCGGCGGCCGCCCGCAAGGTCATCGTCGAGCACCTCGGTGCCGACGCGGTAGTGATCCCGAACGGGGTGGCGATCGCGCACTACTCGAGCGCCCGTCCCTTCGACGGCTATCCGCGCAGCGGTGCGACGATCGGTTTCATCGGGCGCTACGACGAGCCGCGCAAGGGCATGGACGTTCTGGTCGGCGCACTGGAGCAGATGATCGACGAGCGCCCAGAGCTTCAACTCCTCGTCGCCGGTCGCGGTGACACCGAGGAGTTTGTGGCCGGCCTGCCGCGGGGCGTTGCCGATCACATTGTCATGCTCGGTCAGGTGAGCGAGGACGACAAGGCTCGGTTGCTGCGAAGCGTGGATGTGTACTGCGCCCCCAACACCGGCCAGGAGAGCTTCGGGGTGATCCTGCTGGAGGCGATGGCGGCCCGGGCCGCCGTTGTGGCCAGCAATCTCGAGGCGTTTCGCCGCGTTCTCAACGCCGGCAAAGCCGGCGAACTTTTTGCTGTCGGGGATCCAGTCGCGCTGGCCGAGGCCCTGGGTAGAGTTCTCGACGACCCGGCGCGGCGCAGCCAGCTGGTCGCCGCCGGCGCGGCCGCGGTGAGCCCGTTCGACTGGTCCTTGATCGTGGGGCAGGTGGTGCGGGTCTACGAGCTCGCGATCGCCGGCGCGGGCGTGCCACCGCGCTGAACTGAGCTGGAGCCGCTGACCGGGGTGTCACAACGACCGGTCGGAGTTCTGTGGGATCAGGTGGGTTAGAGTCGGTTCGATGTTGCCCGTCGGTTGGCTCGTGTTTGCCGTTCTCGCGGCGGTGCTGCTGACGATGTGGGTGACCTTCACACTCACCCGGATGGATCGGCTGCATGCCCGCGTCGACGCGACCCAGGCAGCGCTGGACGCTCAGTTGGTGCGCCGCGCAGCCGCTTTGCAGCGGGTCGCCGAATCCGACGACAGCGAGCTGTCGGTTGCTCTGAACACCCGCTACGAGCAGATCGCGCTGGATGCCCTGGCGGCGCTCGAAGGGCGACGGCAGGCGGCGGAGAATGCCGTCGGACGAGCGCTCCGGGAACTTGCCGAGCACACCTGCCCGCTGCCGGCGCAGGCCGCGGCCGAACTCAGTGAGGCCGCCTCTCGCGTGCTCATCGCCCGCCGGTTCTACAACGATGCCGTCCGCGACACGCGCACGTTGCGCTCCGGCCGCATGCCCCGGCTGCTTCGGCTGGCCGGCCGGCGTGCCATGCCTGCCTTCTTCGACATCGACGACACGATCCCCGTCTTCGCCCAGGCGAGCACGTCGATTCCGTCCGACTCCGTAAGGCCCGACCCGGCAAAGGATTCTGCATGAACTTTCCCCGACGCTCGCTGTCGATCGTGTGCGTGGCCGCCCTGTCCGTCGCTCTCGCGTCGTGCAGTGGGAACCATCACGCCGCCGCGTCGCCGCCGGCTAGCCACACAGCGACCCCCACTGCCTCGCCCACGCCGACGCCCACGCCGGCCGCTCCGGCGGTAAATCCGTTCACCGGTGGCCCCCCGTCGGCGAATTCGGTTGTCGCGGTGAAGATCGATGACACGGATAACGGTCGCCCGCAGGTCAACATCGACCAGGCCGACATCGTCTACATCGAGCAGGTGGAGGGCGGCTTGACCCGGCTGCTTGCCATCTACAACACGCGCCTGCCCACGGTCGAAGCCGTGCGCAGCACCCGCGCCAGCGACCCGGAACTGGTCGCGCAATATGGTCCGATCGCTTATGTCGCCTCCGGTGGCGCACCCAATCCGCTGCAGGTGCTCGACCAATCCAAGCTGAAATCCTCGATCAATGACCGGGGCGGACCCGGCTTTGCCCGCGATCCGAATCGATCGGCGCCGTACAACTTGACGGCGAATCTGGCGCTAGCGGCCCAGGTCCTGCAC
Source organism: Actinomycetota bacterium (assembly GCA_030775825.1). Taxonomy (GTDB): domain Bacteria; phylum Actinomycetota; class Actinomycetes; order Mycobacteriales; family Jatrophihabitantaceae; genus JALYIL01. The sequence goes on along the minus strand of JALYIL010000033.1, from coordinate 10,345 downwards.
GCCCCCAAGGCAAAGAGCATCGGCCTGACCTGGTTGGCCAACGTCAACCTGGCCTCGCGGCCGGCCGCGCCTACCATCCAGACCGTGGTCGGTGGAACGCCGGTCCGTTTCGACTGGAACGCTGGCCTGCACAAGTTCGTGCGGGTGATCAACGGGGCGCTTCAGTACACGGCGGCCGGACGCCTGATCGCGACACGCAATGTGATTGTTCAGTTCTGCAACGTCACCCTGTACCCGCAGGACGTCGACGTCATGGGAAATCCCTCCCAGTACACGCACACCGTCGGCACGGGGAGGATGGTGGTATTCCGCGACGGGCGCCGCATCGACGGCACCTGGTCACGGCCGAAGGCCACCGACGGCACCGCCTACCTGGGGCCGACGGGCCAGCCCGTCAATCTCGCCCCCGGTGGCGTCTGGGTGATCCTGGTCGCCAGCAACGCCGCACTGGTGTCCTGAACCTGCCGGTGTCCTGACCCTCCTGGACAGCCCACGACGTCCCGGCAGGCCACGACCTCCCGGTTGGCTGGCGCGGTAACTCGCCGAGGCCAGTAGAATTGGGGCCATGTCCGAACCGCAGCACCGGCACGACCCGACTGATCACGTGGTGGGAACCGCTCGCGTCAAACGCGGCATGGCGGAAATGCTCAAGGGCGGCGTCATCATGGATGTCGTTACCGCAGAGCAGGCCAAGATTGCCGAGGATGCCGGTGCGGTTGCCGTCATGGCCCTCGAGCGGGTGCCAGCCGACATCCGCGCACAGGGCGGCGTGGCGCGAATGAGTGATCCCGACATGGTCGAGGCCATCATTGGCGCCGTGACGATCCCGGTCATGGCGAAGGCGCGCATCGGGCACTTCGTCGAGGCCCAGGTGCTCCAATCAGTCGGCGTCGACTACATAGATGAGTCCGAGGTGCTTACCCCGGCCGACTACGCCAACCACATCGACAAGTGGCAGTTCACGGTTCCGTTCGTGTGCGGTGCCACCAATCTTGGCGAGGCGTTGCGTCGCATCACCGAAGGCGCCGCGATGATCCGATCCAAGGGTGAGGCCGGTACCGGCGACGTATCGAACGCCACGACCCACATGCGCCAGATCCGTGGTGAGCTCAGGCGCCTGCAGACACTTCCGGAGGACGAGTTGTACGTCGCGGCGAAGGAGCTGCAGGCACCGTTCGAACTCGTCCGCGACGTGGCACGCGCCGGGAAGCTGCCGGTCGTTCTCTTCACAGCAGGAGGCATCGCCACACCGGCCGATGCGGCCATGATGATGCAACTCGGGGCTGAGGGGGTCTTCGTCGGCTCCGGGATCTTCAAGTCCGGCAACCCCGCCCAGCGCGCCGAAGCCATCGTGAAGGCGACGACATTCTTCGATGACCCCGATGTGATCGCGAAGGTGTCTCGTGGCCTCGGCGAGGCGATGGTTGGCATCAACGTCGATGAGCTGCCGCAGTCGCATCGCCTGGCGCAACGCGGCTGGTGAGCGCACCCCGGATCGGTGTCCTCGCGCTGCAGGGTGATGTTCGCGAACACATCTCGGCCCTGACCCGTGCCGGAGCGGATGCGGTTGCGGTGCGACGTCCCGAGGAGCTCGAGTCCCTCGATGGGTTGGTACTGCCCGGTGGCGAGTCGACGACCATGGTCAAGCTCGCGCGTGCCTTCGACCTGATGGAGCCCATCCGTAAGCGTGTCGCCTCGGGTTTGCCCGCGTACGGCTCGTGCGCCGGCATGATCCTGCTTGCCGACCGCGTGGATGACGCCGGCTCCCCGCTGGAGGAGACGATCGGTGGCATGGACATGACTGTGCGACGCAACGCATTCGGTCGCCAGGTGGACTCGTTCGAAGCCGACGTGGACGTCGAGGGTCTCGACGGCGACCCGGTCCACGCCGTATTCATCCGCGCGCCCTGGGTCGAATCGCTGGGGCCGCAAGCGACGGCACTCGGCCGGGTCAGCGGCCGACGGGCCATCGCTAGGATTGTGGTGGTTCGCCAAGGGGTGCTCCTGGCCACGTCCTTCCATCCGGAGCTGACCGGAGATGGACGGATTCACGCTTATTTTTGCGGCATGGTGACAGGCTCGAGCTCAGCAGCTCGGGCGGAAGAGGGTTTCCTGTGAGTGGGCATTCCAAGTGGGCGACGACAAAGCACAAGAAGGCCGTGATCGACGCCAAACGCGGCAAGCTGTTCGCCAAACTGATCAAGAACATCGAGGTTGCCGCCCGCACCGGTGGTGGTGACCCCGACGGGAACCCCACTCTCTACGACGCCATCCAGAAGGCTCGCAAGACGTCTGTGCCCCTGGACAACATCGAGCGCGCGGTCAAGCGCGGCTCTGGTGCCGAGGCCGGCGGGTCCGACTGGCAGACGATCATGTATGAGGGGTACGGACCCAACGGCGTGGCCGTCCTGGTCGAATGCCTCACCGACAATCGCAACCGTGCCGCGATGGAGGTCCGTACGGCGATGAGCCGGAACAACGGCTCGATGGCCGACCCGGGTTCGGTCGCCTACCTGTTCAACCGTAAGGGCGTTGTCATCGTCCCGAGCGAGGGGCTCGCCGAGGACGACGTGCTGATGGCCGTTCTGGACGCGGGGGCCGAGGAGGTCAACAACCTGGGCGACTCGTTCGAGGTGATCAGCGAAGCCACCGATCTCGTAGGGGTGCGCACGGCGCTGCAGGGCGCGGGAATCGATTACGAGTCCGCAGACATGTCGTTTCTGCCCAGCGTTCAGGTGCCGCTAGACGAGGAGGGAGCGCGGCGCGTCTTCCGCCTGATCGATGCGCTGGAAGACCTCGACGATGTGCAGAACGTCTTTGCCAACTTCGACGTTCCCGACGACGTACTGGAGTCGGTCGAGCTCGGCTGACGCCGTCCGGCTACCCGGGCGTACCCGGTCTGTACCCGGTCTCCAGACACTGCAGGTATCACGTCAATAGGGAGGCTTCAGCCAGAATTTGAAGGCCAAATGGCCGATGTCAGACAGCCGGTACCCCTGAAATGTCGTCGTCAGCGCGTCGTTGATGCGATAGACCAAGTCGAAGAACCAGTTGTTGAGTTGCCGAATCTGCAGCAACACGATGACGCCGATCATTCCCCATGGTTTTACCTTCTCCGCGCCATGCGCGGTCGCCGGGTCGAGGTAGGGCTCGATGATCGCCCATCCGTCCAGGCCCGGGATCGGCAGCAAGTTCAGTATCGATGCTGTCACCTGCAGGAATCCGAGGAATCCCAGCGCTGCCCAGAACCGTAGGTGAGCGCCGTCCTGATGGCCGCGTGCCACGCTCAGCAGCACGACGGCAAACACGACGTTGGTCAGCGGACCGGCCGCGGCGGCGGTGCTCTGCATCGCCCTGCTTCGAAAACTGTGGCGGTGCAGGTAGACCGCCCCGCCTGGTAGGCCGATCCCGCCTTGCAGGATGAAGAACAATGGAAGGGCGATAGATAGGAGCGGGTGGGCGTACTTCAGCGGATTCAGGGTCAGGTAGCCGGCGGCTTCGACGCTGCGGTCACCGGCCCGGTAGGCGGCGTATGCGTGCGCGAATTCGTGCAGACACAGGGACACGACCCAGCCCGCGATGACCATCAGGAAGACGCCGAAATCCGCCAGCCTCGACCCTGCAGCGCTGTCGCGCCAGCTCAGCCAGCCCCCCAGCACGGCTAGCGCGAGGAATGCCAGGAATATCGGGCTCGGCCGGACGGCACTGCGGCGTCGCTTGTTCAGGTCGAAGACGGACACTCCGGAAACGTTACGGCGCGAGCGCCCACCGCAGCGTGTCGGCACAGGAAGCGGAGTTCGTCACCCTAGGCTGTCGAACGACCGTTCGATGGTTGCCGATTTGCTGTTGCTGATTTGCGAGATGAGGGTGACCTTGCGCGTGCTTGGCGTCGACCCCGGGCTCACCCGGTGCGGCATCGGAGTCGTTGACGGCGCGCCCGGACGCGCTCTGACGCTTGTGCACTATGACGTCATCCGCACGCCTGCCGCCGCACCGATCGGGGACCGCCTCGTCGCGCTCGCTGATGCCATCGCGGCGACGATCGCCTGCCACCGTCCCGACGTGGTGGCTGTCGAGCGCGTCTTCAGCCAACACAATGTCCGCACGGTGATGGGCACCGCGCAGGTCGCGGGGCTGACTATTCTCGCGGCTACGCGCGCCGGATGCCCCGTCGTGCTGCACACCCCCAGCGAGGTCAAAGCCGCCGTGACAGGCTCGGGCCGAGCTGACAAGGCGCAGGTCGGTGCGATGGTGACCCGCCTGCTGAAGCTGAGCCACACCCCACGGCCGGCCGACGCGGCCGATGCCCTCGCCCTGGCGATCTGCCACTTGTGGCGCGGAGCTGCGCAATCCCGCCTCGCCATGGCGGTCGCAGAACGGCGAGGATAGGCCGGTGCGCGAGCTCGAGCCGGAGTTGGACCCAGCCACCCTGCATGAGGCGTACGCGGACGTATCCGCCGCCCAGGACCGTGCCGCGACGCTGCGAGAGCAGCTTCGCGCAGCGCCCGATGAGATCGCCGAGTTCGTGACACGCGGCGATCTGGTCGACGTCTTGCGTTGCCTCGGTGATCTCGACGAGGCACTCGCCGAGGGCCAGAGCGCCGTCGATCGAGCAGTCATCGCCGGCACGCCTGCGCAACAACACCTGGCTCGCGTCCGGCTCGCGACTGTGCGGCAGTGGCGCGGCGAGTTCGGCGAGTCCAACCTCGCGTTCACCGAACTGGGGCATGCAGCTGGGCAATTCGGCCCGGTCGTGGCCGCCTTCACGCACGACCGCGCCGGGCGCAACGCCTTTGACCAGGCGGACTTCGCTGCCGCCCATGACCACTTCACTCGTGCGCTCGCGCTACGTCAGGAGTTCGAGCTGCCCGCCGAGGAGATCGCGTCGGCGCGAGTTGCCCGCGATGCCGCCGCCAAACGACTGCAGGAGGAATCGCGATGATCGCCAGCGTTCGCGGCACCGTCACCGCCCTCGGGCCGGACGGTGCAGTGGTCGAGATCGGAGGGGTGGGACTGGCGCTGTCGTGTTCGCCAGGGACGCTGGCCCGGCTGCGCCTGGGTGATACGGCGCGGTTGGCTACCAGCTTGGTCGTTCGAGAGGACTCGCTGACCCTGTACGGCTTCGTCGATGATGACGAGCGGGCGATGTTCGAGCTGTTGCAGACCGCCAACGGGGTTGGGCCCAAGTTGGCTCAGACGATGCTGGCCGTCTACCCGCCGCGGGAACTGCGCAGAGCAATCGCCACGAGCGATCTCAGCGCGTTGACGCAGGTGCCCGGCATCGGTCGCAAGGGCGCCGAACGGATTGCCCTCGAGCTGCGCGACCGGATCGGCCCGGTCGGCGGAGCCGACCACTCGATAGACCTGGCCGGAATCTCTGCGGTGGCTCCGTGGCGTGATCAGCTCAGCCGTGCCCTTGCCGGGCTGGGCTTCTCGACCAAGGAAGCCGCCGACGCCGTCGAGGTCGTGGCCAACGATATCCCCGCCGAGGCCAGTCCCGACGTCGCGGCGCTGTTGCGCCGCAGCATCCAGCTCCTTGGCCGGACCTGATGAGCGAGTCCGAGATCGAGGACGTCGTCTCGCCGCTGCCAGTACCCGACGAGCGCGAGGTCGAAGCGAGTCTGCGCCCGCGACGCCTGGTCGACTTCGTCGGCCAGCCGAAAGTCCGCGAGCAGCTCCAGCTGGTGCTGCAGAGCGCGCTTCGCCGAAACCGCCCGCCGGATCACGTCCTGCTATCGGGCCCCCCGGGTCTGGGCAAGACAAGCCTTGCGATGATCATCGCGGCCGAGCTCGGCGCACCCATCCGCGTGACGAGCGGACCTGCCGTCGAACGTGCCGGAGATCTGGCCGCGCTGCTCACCAGCCTCACTGAGGGTGAGGTGCTCTTCATCGACGAGATCCACCGGATCGCGCGGCCGGCTGAGGAACTGCTCTACATGGCGATGGAAGACTTCCGGGTCGACGTCATCGTGGGCAAGGGTCCCGGCGCCACCGCGATCCCGCTCGATCTGGCCGCCTTCACCCTCGTCGGTGCGACCACGCGCGCCGGGCTGCTCACCGGGCCGCTGCGAGACCGCTTCGGCTTCACCGGCCACATGGACTTCTACGATCACGACGAACTGGAACTTGTCCTCACCCGATCCGCAGAGCTCCTGCGCGTCGACCTGCGCCCCGACGGAGCAGCCGAGATCGCCAGCCGCTCTCGCGGCACCCCGCGCATCGCCAACCGGCTACTGCGGCGGGTGCGCGACTACGCCGAGGTTCGCGCCGACGGCGTGGTCACCGAGGCGACCGCCCGCGCCGCGTTGGCCGTCTACGACGTCGACCAGCTCGGCTTGGATCGCCTCGACCGGGCGGTTCTGGACGCGCTGGTCCGCAGATTTGCCGGAGGTCCGGTGGGCGTAGGCACTCTCGCGGTGGCGGTGGGAGAAGAGGTGGAGACGGTGCAGGAGGTGGCAGAACCCTTCCTGGTGCGCGCTGGCCTGCTCGCCCGGACTCCCCGGGGGCGGGTGGCGACGCCTGCCGCCTGGATGCATCTTGGCGTCGTTCCGCCCGGGAATCGGGGGCCCTCCCTGTTCGACGCCTAGACTCAGTGACGTCCCAGTCCTCGGCAGCCAGGAATCCGTTCTCATGTGGTGGCCCTACCTCGTCGTCCTCGTAGCCCTGTTCGCGATGCTCCTGTTCAGCCAGCGCAAGCGCCGCGCGCAGCTTGCCCAGGAAATGGTGCGCATTAGCCAGATCGGATTCGGGTCCGAGGTCATGACAACCTCCGGTTTGTACGGCACTGTCGTGGGCAAGAACGAGGACGGCACCGTCCAGCTCGCCATCGCCCCGGGGGTCGAGGTCAAGTGGGCCCTGGCCGCGCTTCGCGACGCTGACTCGCTGCCGGACCAGTACCGGCGCGGGATCCACGACGACGACGCCGGCGCCGGACGCCCGGACGAGCCTGAGATCGGCTGACAGGCCGAGGTCGGCCCGTAGACCTACCCACATCGGCTTCGGTCATACTGGTCAACCGCAGCGCCACGCAGCAGGTCGCAGTGCGCCGAAGTGGCCCGCCGCACTGGCCATGACCATTGACCGACTGATCTGATCGAGCCGAGGAGACCTTCCCCGTGGCACCACCCACCGGAACGCTGCGTGTTGGGCGATACTTTCTCTCCCTTCTCGCCATCCTCGCGGTCCTCTACTCGATCGTCTTCTGGCCGGGAGCACGGCACACGCCCAAACTCGGCCTGGATCTCGTGGGCGGCACTCAGGTGATCTTCACCGCGAAGACGCCGAACGGCAGTACGCCGTCGAAGTCGCAGATGAACCAGGCGAAGACGATCATGGAGAACCGGGTCAACGGCTCTGGTGTTACCCAGTCCACCGTTGTCATCCAGGGCAGCAATCAGATCGTGATCTCCATCCCCGGGGGCACCAACACCTCCGTTGCTGACCTGGGTAAGGCCGCGGTGCTGGCCATGCGGGGCAACGTGATGCCCGCTGTCCCGGTCACCTGTGGCCTCCCCTCGAGCACGAGCGCTAGCGCTAGCGCTAGCCCGTCGACCACCACCGGGTCTGGTCAATCCACCGGATCGGCAGGGGCGACGGGGAGCCCGACCGTGCCGAGGGCGGGAACGACGGCGGCGGCACCTAAGGACGCACGCAGCCGCCTGCTGATCGCACCAACAACCCCGGCCGCCACCCCTGGCAAGCCAGCGGCCACATCGACGGCGACGCCTACGCCCTCTTCAACGAACTCGCCGGCGAGGGTGACGGCCTGCGTGAGCAACCCGCTCGCCGGTGCACCGTTTCCCATTCCGACAACGGATGGCGAATACAACAAATTGACCCAGGCCCAGCAACTTCAGCTGCAGCAGGCCCTCGCCACGGTTAACTGCTTCACGACCGCCAACCAGAGCGACACTGCGAAGACGTACATCGCCTGTGACAAGACCCAGGGCATCGCCTACCTCCTGGGACCGGTGATTGTGGCCGGGCAGCAGATCTCCAGCGCCAGCTCGCAGGCGCCCAATGTGAGCAGCGGGCAGACCGAGTGGACCGTGCAGCTGCAACTGAAGAACAGCGGCCAGGCCGCCTGGGCCAGCTACACCGGCGCCCACAACGTGGGCAGTACCTCCCCGCCCAGCACCGGACCGACACAGTGCAGCACCACGAGCATTCCGTGTGCGGACTTCGTGGGGTTCGTCCTCGACGGTGACATCATCTCCGCGCCGGTCAACGAGTCGGCGATCAACGGGCAAACCACTCAGATCACCGGGAGCTTCACCCAGTCCTCGGCGAACAAGCTGGCGAATGAGCTCAAGTACGGCGCCCTCCCGTTGAGCTTCACCGCGCAGGACGCGCAGACCATCTCCGCGACCCTGGGCACATCGCAGCTCAAGGCGGGTCTGCTCGCCGGCGGCATCGGCCTGATTCTCGTCGTCATCTACTCCCTCATCTACTACCGGGCTCTGGGATTCGTCACCATCGCTTCGCTACTCGTCTCGGGCGCCCTGACCTACGCCTGCCTGGTCATCCTCGCGACCCAGATCAAGTTCACCCTGAGCCTCGCCGGCATCGCCGGCTTCATCGTCGCGGTAGGTATCACCGCGGACTCGTTTGTCGTGTTCTTCGAACGGATAAAGGACGAAGTGCACGAAGGGCGCTCGGCCCGCGTCGCTATACCGCGAGCCTGGATCCGTGCGCGACGGACAATCCTCTCAGCCGACACGGTCTCGTTCCTCGCTGCAGCGATCCTGTACTACTTCGCCGCCGGCGACGTGAAGGGCTTCGCGTTCACTCTCGGCCTGTCGACGATTCTCGACCTGGTCGTGGTCTTCCTGTTTACCCATCCGCTGGTCTCCTTGCTGTCTCGTCTGAGGATGTTCGGGTCCTCCGCCTTCACCGGTCTGGATGCCATCAGGGGCGGGGTAGCCCTGGCCGACGCGCCGGCACCACGCCGGCCCCGGGCCGCGCCCAAGCGCGCGAGAGGCGGCCCGGTCCCGACCCCCGCTCCTGAACCCGAGCCCTTATCGAGGTCGAGTTCGGTGGCGGTGCTCGATGGCCAGCCGTTGGACGGCGACGTCGATCAACTGCCGGATCTCGACGACGCGATCGTCGAGCCGCCTGCCGAAGCCGAAGTCGCCGAGCCCGCACCCGGTGCCCGCCCGGCTACCACGCCTGCCCCGGGGTCGGCGGCCGAACGCGCGGCCGCCCGCCGGGCGAGAATGCGCGCTGAGAAGGGCGAGAACTGATGTCGGACACGCGCAGCCCGGGGTCACTCGTCCGCCGGCTGTACCGGCTCGTCCGCCGGCTGTACCGGGGCGAGACCCGGATCAACTTCATCGGCAACCGCGAGCGCTGGTACTTCGCATCGCTGGTCTTGATCCTTATCTGTATCGCCAGCCTCGGGCTTCGTGGCTTCAACTACGGCATCGAATTCGCTGGCGGCACGCAGTTCCAGATACCGATCGCCAACACGTCCATCACCACGGCTGAGGTCAACAACGCATTCGCGCATGCCAATGCGAAGACCGGCGGCCCTGCGCAGGTCGTGGGCTCTGGCAATTCAAAGCAGATCGTGGTCAAGGCCGAGCAGTTGGATCCGACGAAATTGAGCGCGGTGAAGGCGAAAGTAGCCAGCGACCTCAACCTGCCGCAGAGCAAGATCACCGTTCAGTCGGTGAGCTCCAGCTGGGGACACGACATCACCGTCAAGGCCATCGAGGGCTTGATCGTCTTCCTGATCGTCGTATCCATCTACATCGCGATCCGCTTCGAGTGGCGCATGGCCGTCGGTGGCATCCTCGCCCTGCTGCACGACCTCCTCATCGCCGCAGGGATCTATTCGCTGGTGGGCTTCGAGGTCACGCCGTCCACCGTCGTCGGCCTGCTGACGATTCTCGGTTTCTCGCTGTACGACACTGTCGTGGTCTACGACAAGGTCGCGGAGAACTCAAAGGACATTCTCGCCGGCTCACGGATGACCTTCTCGGAAGCGGCAAACCTGGCCGTCAACCAGACCCTGATGCGCTCGATCAACACCTCGCTGATCGCGTTGTTGCCAGTGGCCGGGCTGCTCTTCGTGGGAGCCGGCCTGCTCGGCGTCGGGACTATCAAGGACCTCGCGCTCATCCTGTTCGTGGGCTTGGCCTCCGGTGCCTACTCATCGTTGTTCCTCGCAACTCCGATCGTGGTCGACCTCACCGAGGCCGATCCGGCGTACAAGGCTTTGACGAAGCGTGTCGCCGCCAAACGGGCGAGCGAGGCGGCGAAGGCAACCGCCGCGCCCGCGTTCGCGGGGGCAGGTCCGAGGCCGTCCGGCGCGTCAGGTGCTCCGGTACCGGCGGCGCACGCC
>JALYIL010000032.1 GCA_030775825.1 Actinomycetota bacterium | reverse complement strand
GACCGGGGCCGCGGGCGCGACCGCGGGGGCCAGCGCGACCGCGGGGGCCAGCGCCACAGCGGGTGCGACCGGAGTGCGCTGGCAGTGACCGCTAGACCCCTCCCTGAGATCGTCGAGGCCGGCTGGGCCGGGGCGCTGGAACCGGTCGCCGGACAGATTGCGGCTATGGGGGAGTTCCTGCGAGCCGAGATTTCAGCAGGGCGGAGCTATCTGCCCGCTGGCGGAAACGTCCTGCGTGCCTTCACCCAGCCGTTCGCGGACGTCCGGGTTCTCATCGTCGGCCAGGATCCCTATCCGACGCCCGGCCACGCCGTCGGCCTGTCCTTCTCGGTCGGCGCGAAGGTCCGTCCGATCCCGCGGAGCCTACGCAACATCTACCGCGAGCTTTGCTCCGATCTGGAGATCTCGCTGCCGGACAGCGGCGACCTGTCGCCGTGGTCCACCCGCGGCGTGTTGCTGCTCAACCGGGTGCTGACCGTTGCGCCTGGCGCCCCTGGCTCGCACCGGGGCAAGGGATGGGAGCTGGTGACCGATCAAGCCATCCGCGCGCTGGTAGGGCGCGGCACACCGTTGGTCGCGATCCTGTGGGGTCGCGATGCCCAGTCCTTGCGGGTTTCGCTGGGCCGGGTCCCGTGTATCGAATCGGCACACCCGAGCCCCATGTCGGCGGACCGGGGGTTCTTCGGATCGCGACCGTTCAGCCGTGCGAACGCGTCGCTGGTCGAGCAAGGTGCCCGACCGGTGGACTGGAGTCTCGCCTGAGGGCCCGGCGTGTTGTCGGTGAGAGTCACTACGCTCGGAGAAGGACTGCTCCGGTCCTCGCCGGCGTTGATCCTGATAATTCTGCCTGTACCCACACGATGTGAGAGAGCGCTGACCAGCCTGTGGACGACCGTTTGATCGTGCGTGGCGCCCGTGAGCACAACCTCAAGGACGTGAACATCGACCTGCCTCGTGACGCGTTTATCGTGTTCACCGGCCTCTCGGGGTCAGGAAAATCGAGTCTCGCCTTCGATACGATCTTCGCCGAAGGGCAACGGCGCTACGTCGAGTCGCTGTCTGCGTACGCGCGGCAGTTCCTGGGACAGATGGACAAGCCCGACGTTGACTTCATCGAAGGCCTCTCACCAGCGGTATCCATCGATCAGAAGTCGACCTCCCGAAATCCACGGTCGACTGTGGGCACCATCACCGAGGTGTATGACTACCTGCGGCTGCTGTTCGCGCGCATCGGTAAGCCACACTGCCCCATCTGCGGCGAGCTGATCGCGAAGCAGACGCCTCAGCAGATCGTGGACCGCATCCTCGAGATGCCCGAGGGCACGCGGTTTCAGGTCCTGGCTCCGGTGATCCGCGAGCGCAAGGGCGAGTATGTCGATCTGTTCGCCGATCTACAGACGAAGGGGTTCGCCCGGGTCCGCGTCGATGGAGTGGTGCATTCGCTCACCGATCCGCCGAAGCTGAAGAAGCAGGAAAAACACACCATCGAGGCGGTCGTCGACCGGCTCAGCTCGAAACCATCGAGCAAGCAGCGCATCACTGACTCGGTCGAGACAGCGCTGGGGCTTGCGGGGGGCCTGGTCATCCTCGACTTCGTCGACCTCCCGGAGAACGACCCACACCGAGAGCGTCGCTACTCCGAGCGGTTGGCCTGCCCGAATGATCATCCTCTGGCCATCGACGAGCTGGAACCGCGCTCGTTCTCGTTCAACGCGCCGTTCGGTGCCTGCCCCGAATGTACTGGCCTCGGCACTCGCAAAGAGGTTGACGCCGAGCTGGTTGTGCCTGACCCGGAGCGCTCGCTGGCCGACGGAGCGATCGCCCCTTGGGCCAGCGGCCAGACCAGCGAGTACTTCCTCCGTCTGCTGCAAGGCGTGGCAGACGCCGAGGGATTCGACCTTGAAACTGCATGGGAACGGCTGCCGGCGCGCGCCCAGAAGGCGGTTCTGCACGGCACCGGCGAACAGGTTCACGTCAGCTACCGCAATAGATACGGGCGCGATCGCTCGTATTACGCCGACTATGAGGGTGTCGTCCCCTGGATCGAGCGGCGCTACACCGAGACCGACAGCGACTACTCGCGCGAGAAATACGAGGGCTTCATGCGCGAGGTGCCGTGCCCGACCTGCGGTGGTACTCGGCTGAAGCCGGAGATCCTCGCGGTCACGGTGGGTGAGATGAACATCGCCGAGCTGTCCGCGCTCTCGATCGGGGACGCCGCCCGAGCGCTGCAGGGCCTCGCGCTCACAGACCGCGATTCCCTGATCGGGGAACGGGTGCTGAAGGAGATCCACGCCCGGCTCGGCTTCCTAGTGGACGTCGGCCTGCATTACCTCTCCCTCGATCGCGCCGCCGCCACCCTGGCTGGTGGTGAGGCGCAGCGGATCCGGCTCGCCACCCAGATCGGATCTGGCCTGGTAGGTGTTCTGTACGTTCTCGACGAGCCTTCTATCGGACTGCACCAGCGCGACAACCACCGCCTCATTGACACGCTCGTCCGGCTCAAGCGGTTGGGCAACACACTGATCGTCGTCGAACACGACGAAGATACGATCCGCGCGGCCGATTGGGTGGTCGACATCGGTCCGCGCGCCGGCGAGCATGGCGGCAGCATCGTCGTGAGCGGGACGATCAATGACCTGCTCGCCTCGACGGAATCGATCACCGGCGCCTACCTGTCCGGTCGCATGTCGATCCCGGTCCCGCTTATCCGGCGTCCGCGGCAACGGGGCCGAGAGCTCGTCGTCGAGGGGGCGCGCGAGCACAACCTTCGTGACGTGGACGTCAGTTTCCCGCTCGGCTGCTTTGTCGCGGTGACTGGCGTCAGCGGTTCAGGAAAGTCAACCCTCGTCAACGACATCCTCTACGCCTCGCTTGCGAACAAGATCAATGGCGCGAAGTTGCCGCCCGGCCGCCACAAGCGGGTCCGGGGCGTCGAGGAACTCGATAAAGTGGTCGGCGTCGACCAATCTCCGATCGGCCGAACTCCGCGATCCAACCCGGCGACCTATACCGGCGTCTTCGACCACATCCGCAAACTCTTCTCCGAGACGACCGAGGCGAAGATCCGCGGCTACCAACAGGGCCGCTTCTCATTCAACGTCAAGGGCGGCCGGTGCGAGAACTGCGCGGGTGACGGCACCATCAAGATCGAGATGAACTTTCTGCCTGATGTGTACGTTCCCTGCGAGGTGTGCAAGGGCGCGCGGTACAACCGCGAGACGCTCGAGGTGCACTACAAGGGTAAGACGATCAGCGAGGTTCTGGAGATGCCGATCGAGGAGGCCGCGGAATTCTTCGCACCGATCGGCCGCATCGCTCGGCATCTGGACACCCTCGTCGATGTCGGCCTCGGCTATGTCCGACTGGGCCAGCCGGCCCCGACCCTCTCCGGCGGCGAGGCGCAGCGGGTGAAGCTGGCCTCTGAGCTGCAGAAGCGATCGACCGGGCGAACCATCTATGTTCTGGACGAACCCACCACGGGCCTGCACTTCGAAGACGTGTCCAAGCTGCTCGGTGTACTGCACTCGCTCGTCGACAAGGGCAACACAGTCATCGTGATCGAGCACAATCTGGACGTGATAAAGACTGCTGACTGGATCATCGACATGGGACCAGAAGGTGGGTCGGGCGGCGGTCGCGTCGTTGCCGAGGGAACGCCTGAAGAGGTAATTGAGATCGAGGAGTCGCACACCGGCCGTTTCCTGCGCCACATGCTGGATCCCAAACCCGCCAAGCGGCCTTCTCGTGCCCGCAAGGCCACTGCCGCGAAGGCGCCTTCGCCTGGTAGGGGGACCGTCGCTGCCAAGTCGGCCAAGCCCCGGGCGAACGCCCGAGCCTCCGCCTGAGCGCCCGTGACGGATCTGCGCACCTTCATAGCCGGCCTGCCGAAGGCAGAGCTGCACGTCCATCATGTCGGATCTGCTTCGCCGCGCATTGTCGCCGAGTTGGCCGCACGGTACGAAGGTTCCACGCCCGTGCCCGCGGATCAGGGGCTCCTGGCCGACTACTTCACGTTCACCAACTTCGGTCATTTCATCGAGGTATACCTCTCCGTCGTCGACCTCATCCGGGACGTGCAGGACATTTGGACCCTCACCTATGAGATCGCTCGAGATATGGCCGGCCAGCAGATCCGCTACGCGGAGCTGACCCTTACCCCGTACTCGTCGATAGTGCGGGGGATCGCAGCGCAGGCCTACTGCGAGGCGGTCGAGGACGCGCGCCGCCGTGCCGCCGCCGATCACGGTGTGCAGTTGCAATGGTGTTTTGACATTCCAGGAGAGGCCGGACTTCCTTCCGCGGAGCTAACCCTCGAGGTGGCGTTGAAACTTCGGCCCGACGGATTGGTCAGCTTCGGCCTGGGCGGTCCTGAAACGGGTGTGCCCCGGGCCCAGTTCGCGCCATATTTCGATCAAGCCCGGGCTGCCGGTCTGCACAGCGTTCCGCATGCGGGTGAGTCAACTGGGCCGGAGACGATTTGGGATTCGTTGACCCACCTCGGTGCCGAACGGATCGGCCACGGAATCGCCGCGGCGCAGGACGAGCGATTGATGGACCACTTGCGCGAGCACCAGATCACGCTCGAGGTATGCCCGACGTCGAACGTTCGCACTCGCTCGGTGGCGAGCATTGGCGAGCATCCGTTGGGCCGCCTCGTTGCGGCCGGGGTTCCCGTCACCATCAACTCCGACGATCCGCCGATGTTCTCCACGACGCTCAACAACGAGTACGCCATCGCTGCAGAGCTGCTTGCCCTCGACAGCGTCGGCGTCGCTGATCTGGCCCGTGCCGCCGTGCGGGCGTCCTTTATGGACGCATATGGTAAATCCACGCTGCTCGCCGCTATAGACGACTACGTCATCGGGTCCGCCGCCGGATGACTGAGTAGTGCTGGCCGATCTGCCGCGCCGGGATGCCCTGCCCGGGACCCCGCCCGCGGGATGCGCCACCCGAATGGTGCCTCGCCCGAGCGGTGCCTTGCGACCTTCGTTCCAGGATTAACCTCGACCTCGTGCCTGACCCGTCTACCTACCGGCCCGCCCCGGGCACGCTCCCGCTCGGACCAGGGGTCTACAAGTTCCGCGACGAGCGTGGCCGGGTCATCTACGTCGGGAAGGCGAAAAGCCTTCGTCAGCGGTTGAATTCGTACTTCGCCGACGTCTCTGCGTTGCACCCGCGCACGCGACAGATGGTGACCAGTGCTGCGGCCGTCGAGTGGACGGTGGTGCGCACCGAGGTCGAAGCACTGCAGCTCGAGTACACCTGGATCAAGGAGTTCGATCCGCGGTTCAACGTCCGATACCGAGACGACAAGTCCTACCCGTGGCTGGCCGTGACGCTGTACGAGGAATATCCGCGGCTGCAGGTCATGCGGGGTAGCAAGCGTAATGGCGTGCGGTATTTCGGGCCCTATTCACATGCCTGGGCGATCCGCGAAACGCTCGACCTGCTCCTGCGGGTCTTTCCGGCCCGCACCTGTTCAGCGGGGGTGTTCAAGAGGGCAGGTCAGATAGGCCGACCTTGCCTGCTCGGCTATATCGGCAAATGCAGCGCTCCCTGCGTGGGCAGGGTGAGCGCCGCGGAGTATCGCGCGATTGTCGAGGACTTCTGCGACTTCATGGCCGGAAAGACCGACGTGATGATCAGGCGCCTCGAGCGGCGGATGGACGAGGCCAGCGCCGCCCTCGAGTTCGAGCTAGCCGCCCGCCTGCGCGACGATCTCGAGGCCCTCCGTCGCGCGATGGAAAAGCAAGCGGTGGTCTTCGGTGACGGCACCGACGCCGACGTCGTCGCGTTCGCCGAGGACGAGCTCGAGGCGGCCGTCCAGGTCTTCCACGTCCGAGGCGGTCGCGTCCGGGGTCAGCGGGGTTGGGTCGTCGACAAGCTCCAGGAGATGACGACAGGCGAGCTCGTCGAGCAGTTCATCACCCAAGTCTACGGAGCCGATGTCGACGAGGCCGACAGCTCCGGAATTCCCCGTGAAGTGCTGGTCCCGGTACTGCCCGATGACGCGGCTGCCCTCACCGAATGGCTCTCGTCCCGACGCGGATCGCGCGTCGACTTACGAGTTCCGCAGCGCGGGGACAAACGCGTGCTGCAGCAGACCGTAGCCCGCAACGCCGCACAGGCCCTGACCCAACACAAGCTCAAGCGTGCCTCCGATCTCACCGCTCGCTCGCGGGCGCTCGGCGAACTGCATGAGGCCCTGAACCTGTCCACGCCACCGCTGCGCATCGAATGCTTCGACATCAGTCACGTCCAGGGCACAAATGTCGTCGCCAGCATGGTGGTGTTCGAGGACGGGCTCGCCCGCAAGGGCGAGTACCGCCGGTTCGCGATGCGATCGGGAACCGGCGACACCGACTGGATCGCCGAGGTTGTCCGGCGCAGGTTCGCTCGCTATCTCGACGAACAGGTCGAGGCGGGCGCGGATGCCGACACCGAACCTGCAGCCGCGGCTGCGGATGTCCGGCCGGGAATCGACCCGACCACCGGCCGGCCGCGCAAATTCTCCTATCCGCCGAACCTTCTCGTCGTCGACGGGGGTGCCTCACAGGTCGCCGCCGCGCAAGCCGTCCTGGACGAGCTGGGCATAGACGACGTCGCGCTGGTCGGTTTGGCAAAGCGGCTGGAGGAGGTGTGGCTGCCGGGAGAGCAGTACCCGGCCATCCTGCCGCGCACCTCAGAGGGGCTCTATCTGCTCCAACGAGTCCGCGACGAGGCACACCGATTCGCGATTACGTTCCATCGTGAAAAGCGGTCCAAGGCCATGACAACGTCTGTTCTCGACGGCGTTGCCGGCCTGGGCGAAACACGTCGCAAGGCGCTGATGGCGCACTTCGGCTCGGTGAAGCGGCTCCGCGCGGCGTCTATGGACGACCTGCTCGCCGTGCCTGGGATTGGGCGACACACGGCAGAGTCAATCCGCTCCGCGCTCGGGAGCGCGGCCGCGCCGCCCGCCATCAACATGTCAACTGGTGAGATCCTCGATGCCGACCCGAACGGTGCAGAACAATCGCGCAAGGAGCCAACGTGAGCAGCCCGGAGCCCGACGAGCATTCCGCCCAGGGTGCACTGGAGACCGTGATCGTCACCGGCCTATCTGGCGCAGGACGCAGCACTGCGGCCAAGTGCTTCGAGGACCTCGGATACTTTGTGGTCGACAACCTGCCGCCCGAACTCGTGGCCACTCTCGTCGACCTCGGCAGCCGCAGTCAGGGGGCAATCACCCGCCTCGCTGTTGTGATGGACGTTCGCAGTCGCGGCTTTTCCTCTGACCTGCGCGGTGTCATCCGCGAGCTTGCCGAGCAAGGCATGCGCCCGCGCGTGCTGTTCCTGGAAGCCTCCGACGAGGTGCTGGTCCGGCGTTTCGAAAACGTGCGGCGCGAGCATCCCTTGCAAGGCGACGGTCGCCTGATCGATGGGATCACCGCCGAAAGGCGGCTGCTGTCCGGACTGCGCGACGAAGCCGATCTGGTGCTGGACACCAGTGGTCGCACGGTGCACGAATTGCGACAGGCAATCGAGTCGGCGTTCACCGGCGCCGGGCTAAGCGCCCCGGAGCTTCGGGCCGCAGTCGTGTCGTTCGGATACAAGTACGGCCTGCCGGTGGACGCCGACCTCGTCGTGGACGTGCGCTTCCTACCCAATCCGTATTGGATTCCCGAATTGCGCGAGCTCAACGGACGTGACGCCGAGGTACGCGACTACGTCCTTGCCCAGCAGGATGCCGGAGAATTCCTGGACCGTTACACCTCGATCCTCGAGATCATCGGCGCCGGCTATACGCGAGAGAGCAAGCGTTACCTCACCCTGGCGGTGGGGTGCACCGGGGGAAAACACCGATCAGTGGTGATGGCGCAACAACTCGCTCACCGGCTCTCCCAGATGGGCGTCCGGACGACCGTCGTGCACCGGGATCTCGGTCGTGAGTGACCCGGTTCGAGCGGTCGTGAGTGACCCAATTCGAGCGGTCGTGAGTGACCCAATTCGAGCGGTTGCGCTCGGCGGTGGCCACGGGCTGCACGCAACCCTCTCGGCCCTGCGCCTGATCACCAGCGACCTCACGGCGATCGTCACGGTCGCAGATGACGGCGGATCTTCGGGCCGCATCCGCCGCGAGCTGCCCGTCCTGCCGCCGGGCGACCTGCGAATGGCGCTGGCCGCGCTGGCCGGGCCGCTTGCCGAACATCAGGAATGGGTCGAGATCTTGCAGCACCGCATCGGCGGCGACGGCGTGCTCTCCGGGCACCCGCTGGGCAACCTTCTGCTGACCGGCCTCCTCGAGCGCAACCCGGACCCGGTCGCGGCGCTCGCTCGGTTGGCCAAGCTCGTCGGCGCGGTCGGCCGGGTGCTGCCGATGAGTCCGGTTCCGCTCGACCTCGTTGCCGTCGCCGACCGATTCGACCCCGACGACCCGGCCCGCACCCGCCGGATCCGGGGCCAGTCCTCCATCGCGGCCACGCCCGGCCGGATCCTCTCGGTCAAGCTCGTCGTTCCGGGCTCACCGGCCTGCGCGGCGGCGGTGGACGCGGTGCGTGAGGCTGATGTGGTCGTGCTCGGACCCGGTTCCTGGTTCACCAGCGTGATTCCGCACCTGCTCCTGCGAGAGCTGGGCCGCGCCCTGGCCACCACCCAGGCCCGTGTCGTGGTTGCCTTGAATCTCGTTCCGCAGGTCGGCGAGACCGACGACTACATGCCATCTGACCTGTTGGGGATGCTGGTTGCGCACGCCGAACCATTTGGCGGATTGAAGATCAGCGCGGTGGTGGCCGATGTCGATTCGGTGCCGGATCAGAAGGAATTGTTGCTGTATGCGCGCACGATCGGCGCGAGTCTCGTACTGTCAAAGCTCGCCGCCGACGACTATGCGGACCAGCACGACCCCAACCGTCTGAGCGAGGCCTTCACCCAGGCCTTCGCCGTAACGACGTGATCGAAAGGGAATGACGCATGGCGATGACGGCGGCAGTGAAGGACGAACTCAGCCGAGTCGCGGTGCTCAAGTTGTCCGCACGCAAGGCCGAGATGGCAACCATGCTGCGCTTCGCCGGCGCCTTGCATCTGGTCGGCGGCCACATCGTCATCGAAGCCGAACTCGACACCGGATCGGTCGCGCGCCGGCTGCGCAAGGAGATTGCCGACATCTACGGGTACGGCTCCGAGGTGCAGATCGTCACCGGCGGTGGTCTGCGCCGCGGCAGCCGCTATCTCGTGCGAGTGACCCGCGACGGTGAGGGGCTCGCGCGCCAGGCCGGCCTCGTCGATCTCCGCGGTCGCCCCGTGAAGGGTCTGCCCCATCACGTCGTCGCCGGTGGCCTGGGCGACGCGGAGGCGGCTTGGCGGGGCGCATTCTTGGCGCACGGATCGCTCACCGAGCCAGGCCGGGCCTGCTCGCTGGAGATCACCTGCCCGTCGGCCGAAGCGGCGCTCGCCCTCGTCGGGGTAGGCCGGCGGCTCGGCGTGGCGGCGAAGGCTCGCGAGGTCCGCGGCAGTGACCGGGTGGTGGTACGAGACGGCGATGCGATAGGCGCCTTACTCACCCGGATAGGCGCGCACGAGTCCGTCCTGGCGTGGGAAGAACGCCGGATGCGCCGAGAGGTCAGGGCGATCGCGAACCGCCTGGCCAACTTCGACGACGCGAACCTGCGTCGCTCGGCTCGCGCCGCGGTCGCCGCAGGAGCTCGTGTTGAACGCGCTCTGGAGATCCTCGCGGGCGATGCCCCGGATCACCTGCTCCAAGCCGGTCGGCTGCGCCTGGAACACAAGCAAGCCTCCCTCGAGGAACTTGGGGCCCTCTCCGATCCCGTCATGACCAAGGACGCGGTCGCCGGGCGGATTCGCCGGCTGCTGGCAATGGCGGACAAGAAGGCTCTGGAGCTCGGCATTCCGGACACCGAGTCCGTCGTCACTCCGGAGATGCTGGCCCCCTGACCGGAACGGGCTCGCGAGGCCCCGTATAGGGTTTCCGGTGACGCGCCCACCACGGCGCGCGGATTCACCGAGTCTTCTGTCAATTGCAAGGAGCAAGCGCAGTGACCGTTCGGGTGGGCATCAACGGCTTCGGCCGGATCGGCCGTAACTTCTTCCGCGCCGTCACGGCATCGGGCGCTGACATCGAGCTGGTCGCGGCGAACGATCTCGGCGATGTCTCCACGATGGCACACCTGTTGAAATACGACAGTGTCCTCGGGCGGTTTCCGCAGCCGGTCTCAGTCACCTCCGATGGCATCCGGGTGGGCGGTCACACGATCAAGATCTTGGCCCAGCGCGATCCGGCTAATCTCCGCTGGGCAGACCTCGGGGTAGACGTCGTCGTCGAGTCGACCGGCTTCTTCACCAAGGCGGTCGACGCGCGCAAGCACGTCGATTCCGGTGGAGCGAAGAAGGTCATCATCTCGGCACCCGCCACTGACGAGGACGTCACCATCGTCATGGGCGTCAACGACGACATTTACGACCCGGCGAAGCACACGATCATCTCCAACGCCTCGTGCACGACCAACTGCCTGGGTCCGCTGGCCAAAGTGCTCGACGACGCCGTCGGGATCGAGCGCGGCCTGATGACGACCATCCATGCGTATACGCAGGATCAGAACCTGCAGGACGCCCCGCACAAGGACCTTCGCCGAGCCCGCGCCGCCGCGATCAATATCGTCCCGACCTCCACCGGCGCCGCGAAGGCGATCGGCCTGGTGCTGCCCAGCTTGAAGGGAAAACTGGACGGCTACGCCCTGCGCGTGCCGGTGCCGACCGGATCGGCCACCGACCTCACGGTCGTCACCTCGCGCGACACGTCGGTCGAGGAGGTGAAGGCCGCATACCGGGCGGCGTCGGAGGGGACGTTCAAGGGAATCCTTGCCTACACCGAGGATGCCATCGTCAGCTCTGACATCGTCACGGACCCCGCGTCGTGCATCTTTGATGCCGAACTGACGAAGGTGATCGGCAATCAAGTCAAGGTCGTTGGCTGGTACGACAACGAGTGGGGCTACTCGAACAGGCTCGCCGACCTCGTCCGGCTCGTCGGCGCCTCACTGTAGGCGCAGATGCGCACGCTCGAGGATCTGATCAAGCACGGGGTGGGCGGTCGCCGCATCCTGGTTCGCTCCGATCTCAACGTCCCACTGGCGGAGTCGGGCGCAAAACGTGTCGTTACTGACGACGGGCGAATCCGCGCCTCCTTACCGACTTTGACGAAGCTTCTCGATCACGGGGCCCGGGTCATCGTCGCTGCCCACCTCGGGCGCCCCGACGGTTCGCCCGACCCGAAATACTCCCTGGGGCCGGTCGCCGACCGGTTGGCTCAGCTGCTCGGACGCCCGGTCGAGTTCGCGCTCGACACGGTCGGGGAGAGCGCTCGCCTGCTGGCCGACGGTCTCGGCGACGGGGAGATCCTGCTGCTTCAGAACGTCCGGTTCAACGCAGCGGAGACGAGCAAGGACGCCGTGCAGCGGCAGGATTTCGCCCGCTGTCTCGCGCTGCTCACCGGTGGCGAGGACGACGGCGGGGCATTCGTCGAGGACGCGTTCGGCGCAGTTCACCGAAAGCACGCATCGGTGTATGACGTCGCGAAGGTGCTTCCGCACTATTGCGGCGATCTGGTTCGCGACGAACTCGCCGTGTTGAGTGCCCTCACCGGCGAGAGCGCGCGTCCCTACGTCGTCGTCCTCGGCGGCTCCAAGGTCAGCGACAAGCTGGCGGTCATCGAGTCCTTGCTTCCGAAGGTCGATCGCTTGCTCGTCGGTGGCGGCATGTGCTTCACCTTCCTGGCCGCCCAGGGTTACGAGGTCGGCGACTCGCTGCTCGAAGGTGACCAGCTCGAGGCGTGCCGGCAGTTCCTGTCGGCCAAGGCCGAAGACGGGGCCGCCAAGGTGATCCTGCCGCCCGACATCGTCGTCGCGGCGGACATTGCCGAGGACGCCGATACGCAGACAGTCTCCGCCAACGCGATCCCGGCCGGGCTCAAAGGCCTCGATATCGGCCCCCGGGCGGTCGAGGCCTTTGCTGCTGAACTGCAGGGTGCAGCCACGGTCTTCTGGAACGGGCCGATGGGCGTCTTCGAGCTCTCCCCTTTTGCGGCCGGCACCCGCGGCGTGGCACAAGCAGTCGCAGCGATCGATGGGCTGTCGGTGGTCGGCGGCGGCGACTCGGCTGCGGCGGTTCGAGCACTAGGCCTGGACGTCAACGCCTTCAGCCACATCTCGACCGGGGGCGGGGCATCGCTGGAGTACCTCGAGGGCAAGACACTGCCGGGCGTCGCCGTGCTGGAAGAGGTCTGAGTGGCCGCGAGGAACACGCGCAAGCCGCTCATCGCGGGCAACTGGAAGATGAACCTCAATCACCTCGAAGCCATCGCGCTGGTCCAGAAGATCGCATTCAGCCTGAACGAGCAGCAACTGCGTGCGGTCGACGTTGTCGTGCTCCCGCCCTTCGTCGACATTCGCAGCGTCCAGACCCTGATCGACGGCGACCGGCTGCTGCTCGGCTACGGGGCGCAGGACCTCTCGCCGCACGATTGCGGTGCCTTCACCGGCGACATCGGTGCCCCGATGCTGGCCAAGCTCGGCTGCCGCTACGCGCTGGCCGGGCATTCTGAACGCCGTGAACACCACTTCGAGAGCGATGCCACTGTCAACGCAAAGGTCGCGGCGGCGTACCGAAACGCTCTGACTCCAATCCTGTGCGTCGGGGAGACACTCGGCATCCGCGAGGCCGGCACTCATCTTCAGCACTGCACCAACCAGCTCGATGCCGCCCTGGCGGGTGCCTCGGCCGAACAGGCCGAGTCGATCGTCGTCGCGTACGAGCCGGTGTGGGCAATCGGTACCGGCAAGGTTGCGACACCCGAGGACGCCGAAGAGGTCTGCCAGGCCCTCCGGTACCGCCTCGCGACGCTCTACTCGCCCGAACTGGCGGGCGGGGTTCGGATTCTGTACGGCGGTTCGGTCAAGGCGGCCAACGCCGCGCAGATCATGGCCCAGCCGGACGTGGATGGAGCCCTTGTCGGGGGTGCGAGCCTCGACGGGGCCGAGTTTGCAGCAATCTGCGTGGCTGCAGGCATTCCGGCGACGTCCGGATGAGCGCCCAGGTAGTCTTGTCCAGCAATGTCAACTAGACCGCACCCGTTCCCAGCCGAGGCAAACCAATGATCATGGCGCTGTCAATCGTGCTCATCGCCACGAGCCTGCTTCTCATCGTGCTCGTGCTCCTGCACCGTGGTAAGGGCGGAGGCCTCTCCTCGATGCTCGGCGGCTCATTCTACTCGAGCCTGTCCGGCTCCTCCGTGGTCGAGCGCAACCTTGACCGCCTGACGGTCATCGCCGGCCTGGTCTGGGCGATCTGCATCATCGGCTTAGGCCTGCTGTACAAGAACACCGGCTGATCAGGGCCGAGGAAACGGCGGCCACAGGGCCGGATCTCGAAAACAACGGATCGGAGAGGTACACACGTGGCTGGTGGCAGCGCCATTAGGGGCAGCCGGGTCGGCGCCGGGCCGATGGGCGAGAAAGAGCGGGGCGAGTCGGCGCCTCGGCAGCGGGTGTCGTTCTTCTGCGCGAACGGCCACGAGGTCAAACCGGCCTTCGCAGTCGACGCTGTCCTCCCCGATACCTGGGACTGCCCTCGATGCGGGTTCCCCGCCGGACGTGAGTCCGAGGCGCCACCTAACGCGCCGCGCAACGAGCCCTACAAGACCCATCTGGCCTACGTGAAGGAACGCCGCAGCGACGAGGACGGCGCCGCGATCCTCGAGGAGGCACTCCAGAAGCTGAAGGCGCGCCGCGGCGAGTCCTGAACCGCGGACTGCTGAGCCCGGGTTGAACCTCAGGTTGGCGGTGGCTGGTGAAGGTCCGCAGGCAGCTCCGAGGCCGCGAGACGATCGATCAGCCACAGCGTGCGCAGCCGCCCAGACGGTCCGGCTGCGGGCACTTGATCGCGGTGCGCGCCGCGCAGAGCCATCGCGACTGCCTTGGCTTTGCTCTGTCCTGACGCGATGAACCACACCTCGGTCGCGGCGTCAAAGCTCCGGAATGTGAGCGAGAGGCGCAACGGCGGAGGCTTGGGGGAGTTGCGCACTCCGATGACCGATGCTGCGTCTTCGTACACGCCCGGGTGTTCGGGAAACAGCGAGGCGAGATGCCCGTCGGGCCCGATCCCCAGCAGGGCGACGTCGAAGCGTGGGATGTCGGCACCGGAAGGCGGCGGCACGGCCTGCGTTGGACCGGCGGCCTCCCCCGGAGCTGCGGCTTTGGCCAAGGCGGCCGCATACGCGCGTGCCGCTTGCTCCACGTCGGCGAAGCCGGCGTCGGAGGCGGGCATGCGGTGCACGAGCGCCGGATCGAGCGCGAGCGAGCCCAGCAGCGCCGCGAAGGCCGCCTTGTCGTTGCGCTCGTCATCCCCGGTAGGCACGTAACGCTCGTCGCCCCACCAGACATGCACGCGCGCCCAATCCACGGAGTCGCGCGCGGGCAGGTCGCGAACGGCCCGCATGAACTGCTCCAGGATGGAACCGCCGGTCAAGACGATGTGGGCCACGGGGCGCTCGTCGAGTGCCGTGACCAGGCAGGCGATGAGACGGGCAGCGGCGTTCTCGGCGAGCTGATCGGCCGAAGCTGAGACGACGATCTCGGGCTGACGATTCATCTTGCCGCCGCGGCTGGATCGTTCCAGATGTGCACGCGGTGCGGCGGCCGGTCGGCTAGCCCCGGGACATCGCATACCGTGCCCAGCGCGTCGGCGTAAATGTCGTCGGCGTTAAGCCGCCGCAGCTCCTCCGCGAGCAGCTCGCCCAGCGACCGCTCCGGGAACGGTGCGATCGAATCTGGCGTCCCGTCGCGCCTGAGGATCAGTCGCGGGCCATCATGAAGGGCGGTGATCGTCGAGCCCCCGGCAAATTCGAGGGTCACCGACGCGATTGACTCGCTCGCGGTCTTGTCGACCGGCACGTAGCTCCCGAGGCAGGAAGACAGCCAGCCGGCGAGCAGCAGCGCGGAGGGGTCGGTGTCGTTGCCCGACACGGTTGCGGAGACGGCCGTGTCGTGGGCTCCGTCGTACACCGAGGCGAGTGCGGCGCGCCACCCGGTGACCCTGGTCCACGCCAGGTCGGTGTCCCCAGGGGCGAAATCCGAGGCGCGCTGCCGCAATGCCGCCACCCGGTCCGGCGAGCGGCAGACGTCGGTGATCCTCCGGTCGGCAAAGACCCCCAGCGGGTCATACGCGATCCGATCCGGTGGAGCTCCGTGCCACCACGTAACGACCGGCGCGTCCGGGGCAAGCAGCGGCAGCGTGACCGACTCGGCGTGCAACGCCAGCCGGCCGTACATGCGTAGCACGACAGCCTCGCCGGGGCCCAGCCGGCCGCCCAGCAACACCTCGGCGTCCAGGCGTGGAACCGGGGCCTCGATCTGGCGCCGGATCACCATCAACATCCGCATTGGATGCTTGCTCGCCGCGATGGTCGCAGCCTCTTCGGCCTCGGCCACGTCGCGCTCATCGACGACGATGACGAGCGTCAGGGCATTGCCGCTGGTGACCGCCCCGCCGGTGCGGCGCTCGGTGACGAGCGCCCGGACGACCGCGGTTCCGGTCGTGTCCCACAGCGTCGTCACGCGGACCTCCTCTGCGGGCGCGTCACGGTCTGCGCCAGGTGCGGCCGTCGCGCTCGAGCATCTCGTCGGCTTCCTTCGGACCCCACTCGCCGGCCCGGTACAGATACGGCGTCTGCCCGGTCCAGAAGTCCTCGAGGGGATCGATGACGCGCCAGGAGGCTTCGACCTCGTCGTTTCTGGGGAACAGGGTGGCGTCGCCGATGAGGACGTCGAGGATCAGTCGCTCGTAGGCCTCAGGTGAGGCCTCGGTGAAGGCCTCGCCGTACAGGAAGTCCATGGCGACGTCGCGCACCTCCATGGATGTGCTCGGAACTTTCGACCCGAACTTGAGCGTGATTCCTTCATCCGGTTGCACTCTGATGACCAACTGATTGTGGCCGAGCTCCTCGGTGTCGGTTGCACTGAAGGGCAGATGCGGTGCCTTCTTGAACAGCACGCCGATTTCGGTGACGCGACGCGGCAGCCGCTTGCCGGTTCGGATGTAGAACGGCACGCCGGCCCACCGGCGTGTCTCGATCCCCAGACGAACGGCCACGTAGGTCTCGGTGTTCGAGTCGGGGGGGATGGCCTGCTCCGCGCGGTAGGCGGCCACCCGCTCACCGGCCAGCCAACCCTGGTCGTACTGGCCGCGTACGGCATATGCAGCCATGTCAAGGGGAACCGAAATCGCGCGCAGGACCTTGATCTTCTCCGTGCGGATCGATTCCGGGGAGAACTCGACGGGCTCCTCCATCGCGGTGAGCGCGAGAAGCTGGAGCAAATGATTCTGCAGGACGTCACGCGCCGCGCCGGTGGCGTCGTAGAAGGCGGCGCGACCACCGATACCAACATCCTCGGCCATGGTGATCTGCACCGAATCGACGTAGTTCGAATTCCAGACCGGCTCGAAGAGCTGGTTGGCAAACCGCAGCGCCAGGATGTTCTGAACGGTCTCCTTGCCGAGATAGTGATCGATGCGGAACACGTCCTGGGCGGTGAACACCTTGTCCACCAGCCCGTTGAGTTCCAGCGCACTCTCGAGGTCGTGGCCGAAAGGCTTCTCGACGACGACGCGGCGCCAACCTCCGCTCATGGCGTTGTCCGCCATGCCGGTTCGCTCCATCTGGTGCAGGACAACCGGGAAGAGGCTCGGCGGAATGGACAGGTAGAACGCTGCGTTGCCCTTGATTCCGTGCGAGGCCCGGAGATCGTCGAGGGTCGCGGAGAGCGTGTCGAAGGCCTCGTCGTCGTCGAAGGCACCTGGGACGAACTTGATGTTGCCGCAAAGCCTCGCCCACACCTCTTCATTCCAGGCCGTTCGGGCATGCTCCTTCGCGGACTTCTTGGCCAGGCTCTCGAAGTCGCCGTCCCCCCAGTCCCGGCGCGCGAATCCCAACAGCACGAAATCCGGTGGGAGCAGCCCGCGGTTGGCCAGGTCGTAGATTGCCGGCAGGAGCTTCTTGCGGGCCAGATCGCCGGTGACGCCGAACACGACAAGCGCACACGGTTCCGGCGTGCGGGGCAGGCGCCGGTCGCGCGGATCTCGGAGCAGGTTGCGCGGAGGTGATTGCGGTTCGTCCAGGGACCGGCCCTTCGCGTAGGCGGGCGTCGCACTGGCTACCGGCCCGGCGCCGTCGGTGCCACCGTCGCCACCGTGGGCACCGTGGGCACCGTGGGCACCGTGGGCACTGTCGGCACTGGCGTCGGGTTCGGCGCCCGCCTCCACCGAACTCATGAGTTCGCGGCGTCCAGCTGGCCGCGCACGCTCTCGGAGAGCTGCGCGTAGGAGTCCTCGAACTTCTGTACGCCTTCCACTTCCAGCAGTTCGACAACTTCGTCGTAGCCGATGCCGATGGCTTCGAGGCGATCGAGAATCGAGCGGGACTGCTCGTAGGTTCCCGCGATGGTATTGCCGCGGACCACACCGTGATCGGCTACCGCGTTGAGGGTTGCTTCGGGCATCGTGTTGACCGTGTTGGGTGCGACGAGGTCCACCACGTACATCGTGTCGTCGTACGCGGCATCCTTGACACCGGTGGAAGCCCACAGGGGGCGCTGGGGATTGGCGCCCGCGGCTCGGAGCACCCTCCACCGGTCGGAGTCGACGACCTGCTCGAAACGCTCGTAGGCCAAGCGCGCGTTGGCGATGCCCGCCTTACCCCGCAACGCCTTCGCCTCCTCCGTGCCGAGCTTGTCCAGCCGCTTGTCGATCTCGGAATCCACCCGCGAAACGAAGAACGACGCGACCGAGTGGATCGTCGACAGATCCAGGCCATCTGCCTTCGCCTGCTCGAGACCGCTCAGGTACGCATCCATCACCGCGTCGTAGCGGTCGAGTCCGAAGATGAGGGTGACGTTCACGCTCACCCCGGCCGCGGTGGCCGCTGCGATCGAGTTCAAGCCCTCAACCGTCGCCGGGATCTTGATCAGCACGTTAGGACGGTCGACGAGCCACTTCAGGCCTGTCGCCTCCGCCGTTGTCCGGTCCGCGTCGTGCGAGATGCGCGGATCGACCTCGATCGAGACCCGGCCGTCCTTGCCATGAGTGCGCTCGAAGATCGGGCGCAGGACGTCGCAAGCCCACCGGATGTCGTAGGCCATGAGGTAGCGAACCGCGCCGTCGATGGCCACCTCGCGCAGCTTGAGATCACGCAGCTGCTCGTCGTATGCGGTGCCCTTCTCGAGCGCCTTCTGGAAGATCGTGGGATTGCTCGTCACCCCGACCACGTGCTTGTGCTTGGCTAGGTCGGCGAGATTGCCGCTCTGCAACCGTTCGCGGTTGATGTCGTCGAGCCAGATGGAGACGTCCTGTGCGGAAAGGTCCGCGAGTGCGTCACTCATATGTGTCTCCTGTCGTGTGTGCGCTGTCGATGGGGTCGGGCGCTGGTGCAGTCGGTGGGTTCAGTTGCCGGTGGTGGCGCCGCGGATCTTGCCTGCGCGTTCCAGGGTGGCATGAGCGCTAGCCACGACACGGTCGACGGTGAAGCCGAACTGCTCGAAGAGCACATTGCCCTCCGCACTGGCCCCGAAATGTTCGATGCTGATGATCTCCCCGCCACCACCTACGAACTCGTGCCAGCCCTGCGCGACGCCCGCCTCGACACTGACCCGCGCCTTGACATCCGGGGGGAGCACTTGCTGCCGGTAGGCCGGCGTCTGAGCCTGGAACCACTCGATGCACGGCATCGAGACGACCCTGGTCGGTGTGCCCTCGGCCTCCAGGCGTTCCCGTGCCCCGACCGCCAGCGACACCTCGGACCCGGTTGCGATGAGAATGACCTCCGGCAGCCCGGAGGATGCCTCCTCGAGCACGTAGGCGCCCTTGGCCGCGTCGCTCACGCGCTCGGCCGCGAGCACCGGCAGGTTCTGGCGCGAAAGGGCCAGCGCGATCGGGCGATCGGTGTGTTCCAGGGTGGCTTTCCAACACTGGGCGGTCTCGTTCGCGTCAGCAGGCCGGACGACGTCCAGGCCTGGAATGGCACGTAGGGCGGCGAGATGCTCGATTGGCTGGTGCGTCGGGCCGTCACCACCGAGTCCGATGGAGTCGTGGGTCCACACGTAGATGGTCGGCAGCTTCATCAGAGCCGCCAACCGTACCGGCGGTCGCATGTAGTCGCTGAAGACGAGGAACGTGCCCCCGTAGACCCGGGTACCCCCATGAAGGGTGATGCCGTTGAGGATTGAGCCCATGGCGTGCTCGCGGATGCCGAAGTGCAGCGTGCGGCCATAAGGCCCGCCGGGCCATTGCTTGGTCTGGTGCGCCGCCGGAACGAAGCTGGGTTCGCCCTCCATCGTCGTGTTGTTGCTTTCAGCGAGGTCCGCAGACCCGCCCCACAGTTCGGGCAGCACTCCGGCGAGGGCACTGAGCACCTTCCCCGAGGCCGCTCGGGTCGAGACCGCGTTGGCCTTGCCGTCCTTCTCGGCCGGGAAGACCGGCAGGTGTGCCACCCACCCGTCGGGCAATTCCCGCTTGATCATCCGGTCGAGCAGTGCAGCGCGCTCGGCGTTCGCGGCCGACCACGTGTCGAAGTCCACCTGCCAGGCCGCGTGCGCGTCGCGACCGCGATCGACGACCGCGCGGGTGTGTTCCAGCACCGCTGGGTCCGCCACGAAGTGCTCGTCGGGATTGAAGCCCAGGATCTGCTTCGTCTTGCGGATCTCTTCCTCGCCGAGCGCGGCCCCGTGCGCGGCTCCCGTGTTCTGCTTGGTCGGGGCCGGCCAGCCGATGATTGTGCGGACCGCGATGATCGACGGCTTGTCCGTCATCCGCTGCGCCGCCCTGATCGCCTTCTCCAGAGCTACGATGTCCTCGCCGGAATCGACGCGCTGCACGTGCCACCCGTAGGCCCGATACCGGGCCAGGACGTCCTCGCTGAAGGCGACCGCGGTGTCGTCTTCGATCGAAATGTGGTTGTCGTCGTAGAAAAGGATGAGGTTGCCGAGCTGCTGATGGCCGGCGAGCGAGGATGCCTCGCTGGAGATGCCCTCCTCCATGCAGCCATCGCCGGCGATCACGTAGATGTGGTGATCGAAGGGGGACTCGCCAGGCCCTGCATCAGGATCGAGCAGCCCACGCTCACGCCGCGATGCCATCGCCATACCGACGCTGTTGCCGACGCCCTGACCGAGCGGTCCGGTGGTGACCTCGATGCCGGCGGTGTGTCCGTGTTCAGGATGTCCCGGCGTGAGCGACCCCCAGGTGCGCAACGCCTCAAGGTCGCTGAGCTGGAGACCGTAGCCGGAGAGGAACAGCTGGCAGTACTGGGTCAGGGATGCGTGCCCGTTGGAGAGGATGAACCGGTCGCGGCCGATCCAGTTCGGGTCGGTGGGGTCGTGGCGCATGATTCGCTGGTAGAGCAAGTAGGCCAGGGGAGCCAAGCTCATCGCGGTCCCCGGATGGCCGTTTCCGACCTTCTGAACCGCGTCGGCGGCCAGCAGGCGTGCAGTGTCGACCGCTTTCGTGTCCAGGTCTGTCCACCATGCCGGGTGCGTCGCGACGACGCGGGCCTCGTTGTCAGTCACGGTCGATGCGATCCCTTCGGTTTTCGGCTCGAAGCCGTAGCTCTCGCCACGCGACGTACCCGCTCCAGCCTAACCACACACGCCACGTGTTGGCGGTCGCGGCGGTTGAGACTGGCTTCGAGGGCCATCGGCCCGGCAGCTACGCTGATCCGGTGACGCAGACCCCGGTTGCGCCCATCTCCACGGGCCCGAGCGAGGTCGAACCGACGGTCGCGAAAGACGGCCTGCATCCGCTTGCCCGCAGGCCGAGCCCTCGGCGCTCCGGTATCCGGGCCTACGTGGCGCTGACCAAGCCGCGCATCATCGAGCTGCTGCTCGTCACCACCGTGCCGTCGATGGTCCTGGCCGCCGGCGGACTGCCGGGATGGTGGGTGGTCGTCGCGACCATGATCGGTGGAACGCTCGCCGCGGGCAGCGCGAATGCCCTCAACTGTTACGTGGACCGCGACATCGATGCGGTCATGCGCCGCACCGGGCACCGGCCACTGGCCCGGCACGACGTCTCCCCGCGCGGAGCCTTGATCTTCGGCATCGCCCTGGGGTGCGTGTCGGTGTTGATGATGGGGCTGGCGACGAATTGGCTGGCTTCCGGTCTGACGGCCTTGGCGATCGGCTTCTACGTCGTCGTCTACACGATGCTGCTCAAGCGGCGCACCTCGCAGAACATCGTCTGGGGAGGGGCCGCGGGATGCATGCCGGTGCTCATCGGCTGGGCTGCGGTCACTGACCGAGTCTCCTGGCCGGCGCTGGTGCTGTTCGCCGTCGTATTTTTCTGGACGCCGCCGCACTTCTGGGCGCTGGCGATCCGCTATCGCGACGACTATGCGCGCGCGGCCGTGCCCATGCTGCCGGTGGTGGCCACCCCGGTACGGGTTGCTCGTGAGATCGTCGCCTACTCATGGCTCACAGTCGCGGCGACGCTGGTCCTGTGGCCGTTGGCGACGGGGTGGGTGTACGGAGTTTCAGCCCTCGCGGCCGGCGGAGCGTTGCTGGCCGCGGCGTATCGGCTACTCATCGAGACCACCCGCGGCCAGGATGCCAAGCCGATGCAGCTGTTCCACCTGTCCAACAGCTACCTCGCATTCATCTTCCTCGCCCTCGCCGTCGATACGTTCCTCCGCTGAGCCCGGGCGCGCGCCGAGCCCGGCGACTGCAGTTTCGTACGATCGTCTGATGCCATCGGTCGCGCTTGCTACCTGTGCCGCATTGCCGTCGGGGGACGAGGACGGCGATGCGCTGATCGCTGAGCTCGCCGACGCCGGGCTCGACGCCGAGTGGCAGGTCTGGGACGCGGACGGCGTCGATTGGTCCCACGATCTGGTCGTCGTGCGCTCGACGTGGGACTACACGCTGGCTCGCGAGGATTTCCTGGCGTGGACGCGGCAAGTGGCCCGGTTGGCAAACCCCGCGCCGGTGATTGCGTGGAATTCGGACAAGATCTATTTGCGAGACCTTGCCGAGGCCGCAATTCCGGTTGTGGAGACTTCGTTCGCGGCTCCCGGCGACCACATCGAACTGCCCCACGCGCAGGAGTTCGTCCTCAAACCGTCCGTCGGTGCCGGGTCGAAGGGAGCGGGCCGTTTCGCAGTGACGCAGCACGAGCAAGCTCGCGAGCACGCGCGTCACCTTCATGCCGCCGGACGCACCGTCCTGCTGCAGCCATACCTCACCGGAGTTGACTCGGTCGGGGAGAGTTCACTCATCTACCTCGAGGGGCAGTTCAGCCACGCGATCACGAAGGCGGCCATGCTCCCGGCGGGGGCCGTCAATCCCCTCGACGCCCCGTCCCGCGCGGCGTCTGATTCGCTCTACCTCGAGGAACGGATCAGGGCGCGGATCGCCACGCCGGACGAACTCGCGATAGGCGAATTGGTCGTGACCGAACTGACGCGTCGCTTCGGTGGTCCTCTGCTGTACGCCCGGGTCGACCTGCTGCCCACCGCGACCGGCCCGGTGATCGTCGAGGTCGAACTCGCCGAACCTTCCCTGTTCCTGCAATTCGCCGACGGTGCCGCGGCCCGGTTCGCGGCTGCCATTGCGGGCCGAACATGACGATTCCGATGCCGAACGCCGAGCGCATCCAAGCGCTGCGAAGGATGAAGGTATTCGCTGCCGCACTGCTAGTCCTCGCCGCGATCGTCTTCGTCGTCTGCCGCACCGTATGGCACGGGACGGGCGTCGCCGGTTACGTCCAGGCCGCGGCCGAGGCATCCATGGTGGGCGGCCTCGCCGATTGGTTCGCCGTCACTGCGCTGTTCAGGTACCCGTTGGGGATCCCGATCCCGCACACGGCCATCATTCCGCGGAAGAAGGACCAGATCGGCGCCGGCTTGGCCGGGTTCGTGAACGAGTACTTCCTCACCGCCGAGATCGTCGGTGAGCGTGTCGCGCTGGCGCAGGTCCCGCGACGCGTCGGGGAATGGCTCGCCAATCCGATCCACGCCCGGCAGGTCAGCGAGGAGCTGAGCAAGGCGGTCGGGGGGATGGCCACCGTGCTGCGTGACGATGAGCTACGAAACGCCGTAGCGAACTTTGCGGACAAGCGCCTGCGCGAGGTCGAGGTTGCGCCGCTGCTCGCGCGGTTGCTCGATGCCGTGTGCGACTCCGGTCAGCATCAGGCCGCCTTGACCGCGGGGTTGCGGGGCACCATGCGCTTCCTGGACGAGAACCGCGCGGTCTTCCGCAGGCGCCTGGACGAGGAGTCACCGGAATGGGTTCCCGAATGGGTCGACGACCGGGTGTTCGCGAAGGGTTTCACTGCCTTGCAGTCCTTTCTGGCCGACGTGTCCAGCGACAACACGCACGAACTGAGGCAAACGTTCGACACGAGGCTGCGCGATCTGGCGCACCGGTTGCGCACCGATCCCGGTCAGGCGCAGAAGATTGAACGCGCGAAGATCGAATTACTCGACCGGCCGGATGTGCGCGACTGGTTGTCCACGCTCTGGCTCAACCTCAAGAAGCTCATCGTCGACGGGGCCGCCGATCCGAACTCGGATCTGCGCCGGTCGGTGGAATCGCTCACTGTGCGCGCCGGGCAGGCACTGCGCGATGACAGCGCGGTCGCTGCCAAGGTCGAGGAGGCCCTGCAGCGGCTGACGGCTCACATCGTGACCGACTACGCCGACGACCTCGCGGGCGTCATCTCCGCGACCGTCGAGCGTTGGGACACGGCCGAGACCAGTCGCCGCCTGGAGCTGCAGGTGGGGCGAGATCTCCAGTTCATCCGGATAAACGGAACCGTAGTCGGCGCACTGGCGGGCTTGGCGATCTATGCGATCAGTCGCTTGTTCTGAGGTGCCGGCTCGCGTGTCTCTGCGGCGAATGAGCTCGCGCGGGGTTCGAGGATGAACAGGGCCGCGAGGGCGGCGAGCCACACCAGACAGGCACCGAACATGTGCAGCGCGACGAGCAGTGGGGGGACGTGCAGGAAGTATTGCGTGTAACCGATCGCTGCCTGGGACAGTTCGACGACCACCAGCACCCACGCCGCACGCCGGACCCGTTCGGGCAGGCCGAGGGCATAGCCGAGTGCGAGCATCCCCACGCTGAGACCGATCAGCACCATCACCGCGTCGGCATGTAGCTGGCTGGCGCCGGCCGGGGAGATGTGGATGCGGTGCACCCGGCCGTTCTTCAGGTCGCCCGCGTGCGGCCCGCTCCCGGTCACCACGGTACCGATCACCAATACCGCCGCTGCCGCGGCCGTCGTCGCCCGGGCCAGCAGCAGACCGCCTCGGGGAACCGGTGTGAGCTGGTGATCTGTCACCCGCCACCAGAACAGGGCCGTGACCGCGATGATGACCGCTGACAGCAGGAAGTGTGTCGCGACCAGCCACGGATTGAGATCGGTCAGCACGACGATCCCGCCGAGCACTGCTTGTACCGGGATGCCTGCCAGTGCGACGGCGGCCAGCCGAACCTCACGGCGCTGGCGCCACGCCGCGAGCAGGGTGAGCACCAGCACCGCGGCCACGACGAACGTCAGCATTCGGTTGGTGAACTCGATGGCCTTGTGAATTCCGAGCCCGTTCGTGGGTACGAGGGCGGACCCACTGCACCTCGGCCACGTCGGGCACCCGAGGCCCGACCCGGTCAGGCGCACCGCACCGCCGGTGACCACGATCAGAACGTTTACGGCAATCGACGCCGCGGCCAGCCGCCTCAGCGCTACGGGCGACCGCGCCCATGCACTCAGCTGATTCCGCGAGCTGCTCGGGGGGGTTGAGAGGTGGGCTCCGGTCGCTATTCCCATCGAAACCACCGCGCCGCGGCGGGGAGCCCTAGCGAGGCCCAGACCGCGAGGGTGAACAGGTTCCGGCCAGGAAAGCCGCCGTCGAGCTGCAGCACCTGATGCAGGCCGTCGGACAGCGCAGCTGAGGGCAGGTACTGCAACACGTCGTGGGCGACTCGCGGGTATTTCGACAGCGGGATCGCGATGCCGCCAGCGAAGAGCAGGATCAGCCAGATGAGGTTCGCCGCCGCCAAGGTGACCTCGGCACGCAGTGTCCCGGCGACAAGCAGGCCCAGGCCGCCGAACGCGAGTGTGCCGGCGAGGACGAGGAGCAATGCCACGAATGGATCGCCGTGGGGGTGCCAGCCGAGCGCGAGGCCCAGCGCGCAGATCAGCGCGAGCTGGAGCACCTCGAGAAGCAGTACCGCCAGCGTCTTTCCTGCCAGCAATATCGAGCGAGGCAACGCAGTTGCGCCGAGCCGCTTGAGGACGGCGTACTTGCGCTCGAATCCGGTACCGATGGCCAAGCCGGTGAACGCCGCTGACATCACAGCCAAGGCCATGATGGCGGGCACGACGAAGTCGATACGCCGCGGCGTGTCCAGGGAGTAGAGCAGCGGCAGATTGAAGAAGAAGAGCATTAGCAGCGGGATGACCATGGTGAGACCGACCTGCTCGCCGTTACGCACAAGCATCCGGAATTCCATGCCGACCTGCGCCGTGAGCATGCGGGTACGCGGCGCCGCACCGGGGGCCGGGGCGTAGGAGGTGCTCGTCATGTGCGTAGGTCCCGCCCGGTGAGTTCGAGGAAGACGTCTTCGAGGGTCCGTCGCTCGACCGAGAGGTTCTCAGCCAGGACTCCCTGCCCCGCGCACCACGCGGTAAGCATCGCGAGCAGTTGCGGGTTGACGTCGCCGCCCACGAGGTAATTACCGGGTTGTTCTTCCACGGCGCTCGTCGCGGGGGGCAACGCGGCGAGCAACGAGGGTAGCGGCAGGCCCGGTGTGGCGCGAAAGCGGATCTGCCCCTCCGCGCCGGAGCGAGTGAGCTCCGCGGGCGACCCTGCCGCGACCACTCGGCCGGCGTCGATGACGACGACGCTGTCGGCCAGTTGCTCAGCCTCGTCGAGAAAGTGGGTCGTCAGCACGACGCTCACGCCGTCGGCGCGCATCGTTCGCACGAATTCCCACGTTGCGCGCCGCGCCTGAGGGTCCATCCCCGCGGTCGGCTCGTCAAGAAACACCAGCTCGGGGCGCGCTACCAGCGCGAGGGCAAGGGACAGCCGCTGCTTCTGGCCGCCACTGAGCCGCTTAACCGCGGTTGCCGCGACGTCGGTGAGTCCCACGCTGTCGAGCAAGGCCTCCGGATCGTGCGGATGGATGGCATAAGAGGCGAACAGCCTGAGCAGCTCGATCGCCTTCGCGCCGGTGTAGCCGCCGACCCCGTCCTGCAGCATGACCCCGACTCTGGGCCGGAGCGCAGCGCCGTCGTGCTGAGGATCGAGGCCCAGCACCCGAACCGTACCGGCATCGGCGCGCCGGAACCCCTCGCAGATCTCGACGGTGGTGGTCTTACCTGCACCGTTCGGCCCGAGCAGGGCGAAAACTGAGCCGGCCTCGGCTCGCAGTGACAGCCCGTCGACCGCGCGACGCTCGCCGTAGACCTTCACGAGGTCGCGGACCTCCACGGCGGGCACATCGGCGGCGGACACTCAGTCAGTCTAGAAACGGCGGGCGGCTTGCTGACCGGCGGCGCTCCGGGCGGCAGGTCGCCGATCACGGGCGTGATCCCTGCGACACGGGAGATGTCGCGGATCGGGGCAGTCAAACGAGCTTCGCCGACGCGGCGAAGGCGTCGACGTAGGTCTGCCCGGACAGTGTCTGCACCGCCTCTCGGATCGTTTCGGTGACCTCCCGCAGCACGCGGGAGCTGCGCTCCTCGCCGGCCCGATCACCGAAGTAGAGGGCCTGGCCGAAATGGACACCTACTGGCGCACGCCGCCATGCCCGTGTGCCGGGGGGCTGGACAGCGCGCGTTCCGACCAGGCCAACCGGTACGACCGGTGCTCCCGAGCGCATCGCCAGCCGCGCGACGCCGGTGCGGAACTTATGCAGCGAGCCGTCCGGGGAGCGGGTCCCCTCGGGGTAGATGCCCAAGGCGTGACCTTGGTGCAGCAACTCCACACCGACGTCGATGACGCTGGCCGCCGAGCGGGTATCACCGCGCTGGACCGGCACGTGTCCCAGGCTATTGAAGAACGCGGCCATGGCGCGGCCTCGAAGCCCCGCGGTTGTGAAGTACTCGGCTTTGGCGAAGTAGACGACCTGCCGGCGGGCCGCGAGCGGCGTGAAGATCTCGTCGGCAAAGGATACGTGGTTGGCGGCGATGATGACCTGGCCCACGCGCGGGACGTTCACGTATCCGGTAATGGCAGGGCGATAGACGGCCCGCAGGGCCGGGGCAACGGTGAGTTCGAGAGTCCGATAAAGCACGGGTGGAACCTACCGGGAACCCACCGATGCGGGAGCGGGGCAAATACGTCATACTGGTGTTGTGAAAATCGCGATGACCGCTCCGAGCCGTCTGAGTGCGGTACGCGTGGTCGCCAGCGAGGGTGGCCCTGACCGCACGCGCGACGCCGTCGCGCGGCTGGTGCTGCAGCGGGGGCCTCAGAGTGCGGCTGCCCTCGCGGATGAGCTAGGGCTCTCGGCAGCTGCTATTCGGCGGCACCTGGACTGTCTCGTCGCCGACGGTCTACTCGTCGAGCGCGAGCCTCGGCCGGCCGCAGGCCGCGGCCGGGGACGCCCCGCACGCACGTATGCCATCACCGACAGCGGGCGCGCCGCCTTCCCGCACGCCTACGACGACCTGGCTACCACCGCTCTGCGCTACCTCCTCGAGACCGGCGGCGAGGGAGCCGTGGTGGCCTTTGCCGAGCACCGCGCCGAAGCTTTGGCCGACCTGCTGGCCACGGACGTCGCGGCGAAGCCTGCGGCCCTGACCTCGGCCGAGGCGCTGGCGCACTCACTGACCTCGCACGGCTACGCGGCATCGACCGAACAGGCCAGCGCCGGAGTCCAGATCTGCCAGCACCACTGCCCGGTGGCTCACGTCGCATCTGAATTCCCGCAGCTGTGCGAGGCCGAGACCCGCGCGTTCGAGCGCGTCCTGGGAACCTATGTTCAGCGACTGGCGACCATCGCGCACGGCGACGGGGTCTGCACGACGCACGTGCCCGTTCCACCGGCCCGCGCCACGTTTGTCCGCGCCACACCTACCCGCAATGTCACCGCGACGTCCGGAAGGACCTGACATATGACTACCGCTCCCGAACAAGTACTAAGCCAGGACGAGCAGATCGACGCCCTCGGCCGGTACAGCTTCGGCTGGGCTGACGCCGACGTTGCCGGTGCTGCCGCGAAACGAGGGCTCAGCGACGCGGTTGTTCGCGACATCTCCTCGAAGAAGAGCGAGCCCGAGTGGATGCTTGCCCAGCGGCTCAAGGCGCTGTCGATCTTCGAGAAGAAGCCGATGCCGAGCTGGGGCTCGGACCTGTCCGGGATCGACTTCGACAACATCAAGTACTTCGTGCGCTCGACGGAGAAGCAGGCGGCCACGTGGGATGACCTGCCCGAGGACATTCGCAACACCTACGACAAGCTCGGCATCCCAGAGGCGGAGAAGCAGCGGTTGGTGTCAGGAGTCGCCGCGCAGTACGAGTCCGAGGTGGTTTATCACAAGATCAACGAGGAGCTCGAACGTCAAGGTGTCATCTTCCTGGACACCGATACTGCCCTGAAGGAGCATCCGGAGCTGTTCGAGGAGTACTTCGGCAGCGTCATCCCGGCGGGCGACAACAAGTTCTCCGCGCTCAACACGGCCGTATGGTCCGGTGGCTCGTTCATCTACGTGCCAAAGGGCGTAAACGTGGAGATTCCGCTGCAGGCTTACTTCCGGATCAACACCGAGAACATGGGCCAGTTCGAGCGGACGCTGATCATCGTCGACGAGGGTGCCTACGTGCATTACGTCGAGGGCTGCACCGCACCGATCTACTCCAGCGACTCGCTGCACTCGGCGGTCGTAGAGATCATCGTGAAGAAGGGAGCGCGCTGCCGCTACACCACCATCCAGAACTGGTCGAACAACGTCTACAACCTGGTCACCAAGCGCGCCAAGGCCGAGTCCGGGGCGACCATGGAGTGGATCGACGGCAACATCGGCTCAAAGGTCACCATGAAGTACCCGGCCGTCTGGTTGATGGGCGAGTATGCCAAGGGCGAGGTGCTCTCGATTGCCTTCGCCGGCGAGGGCCAGCATCAGGATGCCGGCGCCAAAATGCTGCACCTCGCGCCGCATACCTCTTCGACCATCATCTCCAAGTCCGTGGCGCGCGGTGGTGGCCGCACTTCGTATCGTGGCCTGGTCGAGGTGCACAAGGGCGCGCATCACAGCGCCTCGACGGTCAAGTGCGACGCGCTGCTCGTCGACGACATCAGTCGCTCGGACACCTATCCCTATGTCGACGTCCGCGAGGACGACGTGTCGATGGGCCACGAAGCCACCGTGTCCAAAGTCAGCGAGAACCAGCTGTTTTATCTGATGAGCCGGGGTATGACCGAAGACGAGGCGATGGCGATGGTCGTGCGCGGGTTTGTCGAGCCGATCGCTCGCGAGCTGCCGATGGAGTATGCACTTGAGCTCAACCGCTTGATCGAGCTACAGATGGAAGGGGCCGTCGGCTGATGGCCCTGACCGACGGCCGGCCGCATTCGGGCGGTCCGGGCTCTAGTGGCTCGCCCGCGGAGCGGTTCACCTCCCGAGATCCCGAGGCGTTCGAGGTTCCCCGAGGCCGCGAGGAGCAGTGGCGATTCACGCCGCTGCGGGATCTGCGGGCGCTCTTGGAACCGTTCGTGGCCACCGGCAAGCTCGTGCCGTCGGTACGCATGCCTGAGTCGGCGTCATGGTCGGTCGTGCCGATGGATCACCCGGCTGTCGGGAGGGTGCTCGAACCGGAGGACCGGGTGAGCGCGCTGGCGTTCGCACATTCCGATCGCGCGGTGCTGGTCCAGATTCCGGCTGGCGCGCAGTTGGCTGAACCCGTCGTGCTCACGCTCCGCGGCGAGCCGGGCTTGACCTACGGCCACCTCGTCATCGACATCGGGGCCGGCGCTCACGCGACGGTGATCATCGAGCACGTCGGGCTGACAACGGTCGCAGCCAACGTCGAGTTCGTCGTGGGCGATGGAGCACACGTCACGGCCGTGTGCATACAGGATTGGGATGAGGCAGCTATTCAACTCGCCGCGCACAGCGCGCTCGTCGGGCGCGACGCGTCGTTCAAGCACGTGGTGGTGAACCTCGGGGGCCGCGTCGTGCGGCTTGCTCCGACCGTGCGCTTCGCCGGTCCCGGCGGAAACGTGGAGCTTCTCGGCGTCAGCTTCGCCGGAACCGGCCAGCACCTGGAATCGCGCCTGTTCATCGACCACTCGGCACCGGAGTGCACCTCCAACGTGTTGTACAAGAACGCGCTGCAGGGTGAGTCCTCGCGCACCGTCTGGATCGGCGACGTCCGAATCCGCCCCAGCGCGACCGGGACGAACACGTACGAGATGAATCGCAATCTGCTCCTGTCCGACGGGGCACGTGCCGATTCGGTACCGAATCTCGAGATCGAGACGGGGGAGATCGCCGGCGCTGGGCACGCGAGCGCGACGGGACGTTTTGACGATTTGCAGTTGTTCTACCTGCAGTCGCGGGGGATCGACGTCGACGAAGCTCAGCGGCTGGTAGTGCGTGGTTTCTTTGCCGACGTGGTCGACCGGATCGGATTGCCAGATCTGCAGCACCGCATCATGACCGCGATCGAATCCCGGCTGGGCTTCGCCGCGGCCGAACCTGAGTTGGAGACAGTGTGAGCAAGCTCGAGATCCGTGATCTACATGTTTCGGTCGAGGACACCCCGATCCTGCGGGGCGTGGACCTCACCGTGGCCTCCGGCGAGACCCACGCGATCATGGGACCTAACGGGTCGGGCAAGTCGACACTCGCCTACTCGATCGCCGGACACCCGAAATATACGGTGACAAGCGGGTCCGTACTGCTCGACGGTGCCGACGTCCTAGCCATGACCGTGGATGCCCGTGCCCGGGCGGGCCTGTTTCTCGCCATGCAGTACCCCGTCGAGGTGCCCGGGGTGTCGGTTTCGAACTTCCTGCGTACCGCGGCGACCGCGGTTCGGGGGGAGGCGCCGAAGTTGCGTACGTGGATCAAAGAGGTCAACGGCGCGATGGATGCCCTCGACATCGACAAGTCCTTCGCCGAGCGCAGCGTCAACGAAGGATTCTCCGGAGGCGAGAAGAAGCGACACGAGATCCTGCAGCTGGAGTTGCTCAAGCCGAAGATCGCGATTCTCGACGAGACGGATTCGGGCCTGGATGTCGATGCGCTGCGAGTGGTGAGCGAGGGGGTCAACCGGGTGCGGGAGGCCGGTATCGGCACGCTGCTCATCACCCACTACACGCGGATTCTTCGCTACATCAAGCCTGACTTCGTCCATGTGTTCTTCGACGGCCGGATCGTCGAATCGGGTGGGTCCGAGCTCGCGGATCAGCTCGAGTCCGATGGCTATGCACGATTCGGCGTCAACGAAACAGCGAGCGCGTAGGGATAGTCATGGCTTCTTTCGACATCGAGGCGGTCCGCAAGGGCTTCCCGATCCTGGGACGAGAGGTGCATGGGGTTCCCCTGGTGTACCTCGACAGTGCGAACACTTCGCAAAAGCCGCAGGTTGTCCTGGATGCGCTCACCGACTTCTACGAGCGCCACAACGCCAACGTTGCCCGCGCGGTGCACACGCTGGGCTCGGAGGCGACGACAGCCTTCGAAGCGGCCCGGGACAAGGTCGCCGCGTTCATCAATGCCCCTTCGCGCGATGAAGTGATCTTCACGAAGAACTCCTCAGAGGCGTTGAATCTCGTCGCCTATGCCATTTCCAACGCCAGCACGACGCCAGGCGCCGAGCGCTTCCGCATCGGCCCGGGCGACGAGATCGTGGTGACCGAGATGGAGCACCACAGCAACATCGTGCCGTGGCAGTTGCTCGCCCAGCGCACCGGCGCGACGTTCACCTGGCTGCCGATCGACGAGGAAGGCCGTCTGATCGACTCCGCGATCGATGAGGTCATCACTGACCGCACGAAGATTGTGGCCTTCGTTCACCAGTCCAACGCGCTCGGCACGGTGAACCCGGTGCAGCGGGTCGTCGCTCGCGCGCGGGCGGTGGGCGCATTGACCGTCCTGGACGCGTCGCAGTCGGCGCCGCACCTCCCGCTGGACGTAGAGGCACTTGGTGTCGATTTCGCGGCCTTCACTGGGCACAAGATGTACGGCCCGACCGGGGTGGGCGTGTTGTGGGGCCGCTATGACCTGCTTGCCGCCCTGCCGCCGTTCCTGGGCGGGGGGGAGATGATCGAAACGGTGGACCTGGCCGGCACTACGTTCGCGGCGCCCCCACACCGTTTCGAGGCCGGCACCCCGATGATCGCGCAGGCGATCGGGCTCGGTGCAGCCATCGACTACCTGTCGGCGCTCGGCATGCAGGACATTGCTGCCCGCGAGCACGACCTGGTGAGCTATGCACTCCCGCGCCTTACGGCCGTCGAAGGAGTGCGCATCATCGGTCCGGCGACCTCCGTCGATCGCGGCGCGACGATCGCGTTCACGCTCGCCGGCGTCCACCCCCACGACGTCGCGCAACTGCTCGACGAACGGGGGATCGCGGTGCGTGCCGGTCACCACTGCGCCCGACCCGTGTGCGTTCGCTATGGCATCCCGGCGACCACCCGCGCCTCGTTCGGGATCTACACGACCTTCGAGGAAATCGATGCGCTCATCGCCGGTGTTGCCAAGGTCGGGGAGGTGTTCGCGTGAGCGCAGCGATGGATTCGATGTACCAGCAGATCATCCTCGATCACTACAAGCACCCGCATCACCGCGGGCTGCCCGAGTCGTTCGACGCCGAAGTGCATCACGTCAATCCGACCTGCGGCGACGAGGTCACGCTGCGCCTTCGCGTCGAGGACGATCGCATCGCCGAGATCGGATGGAACGGCGAGGGCTGCTCGATCAGCCAGGCCTCGACATCGGTTATGAGCGAACTCGTCGTAGGTAAGCAGGTCGAGGACGCCCTCGCGCTGCAGCGTAAGTTCCTCGCGCTCATGCAGTCCCAGGGCAACGCGGAGCTTAGTGAGCAGGACGAGGACGAGTTGGACGACGCAGTCGCCTTCGAAGGGGTCTCGAAATACCCAGCCCGGGTAAAGTGCGCCCTGTTGGGCTGGATGGCAATGACAAGCGCGGTAGCCGAAGCCGGGTGGCGCGATCCAGTCAACCGCATGGAGGAGTTTTCATGACCGCCACGATCGTTCCGACCCGAGACGAGATCGACGAGGCGATGCGAGACGTCGTCGACCCCGAGCTCGGCATCAACGTGGTCGACCTCGGCCTGGTGTACGACGTGCACGTCGAGCAGGCCGACGCCGGCACCGTCATTACCCTCGACATGACGCTCACCTCAGCCGCCTGCCCGCTCACGGACGTGATCGAGGATCAGGCCAACGCCGCCGTCACGGGTGGCCCAAAGCCCCTCGCCGCTGAGCTGAAGATCAACTGGGTCTGGATGCCGCCGTGGGGGCCTGACAAGATTACCGACGACGGTCGCGAGCAATTGCGCGCTCTCGGGTTCAACGTCTGAGCCAAGCTGAGCGCGCAGAAAGGGCGATTGGGCCCGCTCGGGTGCCGACAATAGGTTTGGGCCATGCCCCAGGTGCGTGTGTTCCGAGCCGTTGCGATCGCCGAAGCCATCTCATGGTTGGCGCTGATCGTGGCGACGATCGTGAAGTACGCCGGCGCTCATCCCCTCGGCGTCCAGATTCT
Organism: Actinomycetota bacterium; assembly: GCA_030775825.1. Lineage (GTDB taxonomy): Bacteria > Actinomycetota > Actinomycetes > Mycobacteriales > Jatrophihabitantaceae > JALYIL01. The sequence continues at coordinate 13,846 of JALYIL010000032.1, read as the reverse complement.
CGGACCGATTCACGGCGGACTATTCCTCGCCTACGTCGCCCTCGCCCTCGCCGTGCGCGGCCGGTTGAGCTGGTCGGGGCGCACGACGCTGATTGTCCTGGCCGACTCCATACTGCCTGGCGGCGGATTCCTGGCCGCCCGGCGTGCCGATGTCGGATCGGCGCCGGTCCAAGCGGTCCGCGAACCCGTCTAGCCGGAGGCCCCCGCTAGCCGGGCTTGGCTGGTCACCGCGGCGCAAAGTGCCCGATAGAATGGGTCATCGTGATCACCGCGACCGGGCTAGAACTACGCGCTGGCGCGCGCATCTTGCTCGAGCCGACCAGTTTGCGCGTGCAACCAGGTGACCGGATCGGCCTCGTCGGTCGAAACGGTGCGGGCAAGACGACCACTCTTCGGGTGCTCGCGGGCGAGTCGATGCCGCACAGCGGGAAACTCGAGCGCCGCGGCCCGGTCGGCTACCTGCCGCAGGATCCGCGTACCGGTGATCTGGATGTGACCGCCCGCGACCGGGTCCTGTCTGCTCGAGGGCTGGACACGCTGGTCACCGATATCGCCAAGGTGCAGATTCGCCTTGCCGAGACGCCCGAGGACGAGGCACTCGTCCGCCGCTACGGCAATCTGGAGGAACGGTTCTCGGCACTCGGTGGGTACGCCGCCGAGAGCGAGGCCGCGCGTATCTGCGCGAATCTGGGCCTGCCTGACCGAGTGCTGAGCCAGACCCTAGGAACTCTGTCCGGAGGTCAGCGGCGTCGCGTGGAGCTGGCCCGCATCCTGTTCGCCGACTCCGGCGGTGAGCCCACCACCCTGCTGCTAGACGAGCCGACCAACCACCTCGACGCCGACTCGATCACCTGGCTGCGCGACTTCCTTCGCCAGCACACCGGGGGACTCGTGCTGATCAGTCACGACGTCGGCCTGCTGGACACGGTCGTGAACAAGGTCTGGTACCTCGACGCGAACCGGGCCGCGGTCGACGTCTACAACGTCGGGTGGAAGAGCTACCTTCAGCAGCGCGAGACCGACGAGCGTCGCCGGCACCGCGAGCGAGCCAACGCTGAGCGAAAGATCGAGACGCTTCGAAGCCAAGCAGACAAGATGAGGGCCAAGGCGACCAAGGCCCGAGCGGCCCACCAGATGGATCGGCGGGCAGAGGCCCTCTCAGCGGGGCTGGCGGAGGTCCGCGTCCACGACAAGGTCGCGCGCCTCAGATTCCCCGCCCCGGCTCCCTGTGGCCGCACTCCGCTGAGCGCGGAGGGTCTGTCGAAGTCCTACGGCTCACTGGAGGTATTCGCCGACGTTGATCTGGCGGTCGACCGGGGCGCGCGAGTCGTCGTGCTCGGGCTCAACGGAGCCGGAAAGACGACATTGCTGCGCCTGCTCTCGGGCGTCGAGCTGGGCGATACCGGCGAGGTCATCGCCGGGCACGGCCTGCGGCTCGGGTACTACGCCCAGGAGCACGAAACCCTGGACCACGACCGCACCATTCTGGAAAACATGCGCACGTCGGCATCGTCGGTCGGGCGCGCGGATCTCAACGACACGGACCTGCGCAAGATCCTCGGCGCCTTTCTGTTCTCCGGTGACGACGCCGACAAGCCGGCGGGCGTGCTCTCCGGTGGGGAGAAGACCCGGCTTGCGTTGGCGATGCTCGTGACCAGCGCGGCGAATCTCTTGCTGCTCGACGAGCCGACCAACAACCTGGATCCGGTCAGCCGAGCGCAGGTTCTTGACGCGCTGCGGACCTATACCGGTGCGATCGTGCTCGTGACGCACGATGAGGGTGCCGTCGAGGCGCTGGCGCCGGAAAAGGTGATCTTGCTTCCAGACGGCGTCGAGGATTCCTGGAGTCCGGACCTCGCCGACCTGATCTCGCTGGCCTGATCATCGACCGGCCGACAGCCGTGGCACGGAATATCTGGGTCGACCGGGTAGTCCGACGCCCATTTTCCCAGTTTCCGGGTTCCTCGGCGTTAACAGGTGGCACAATTTGACCGTGTTGATCTTGCGTTCGGAGATCATCGTCTGTACTAATCGTCGCCAGCTAGCCGGTCTCCCCCGCGGGCGAGACCACCGAACTACACGGAGGAACCATCATGGCCGTACTCAAGAAGGGCGCCCGGATCACCGGCGCCGAGCGGAACAAGCTGGCAAGCGACCTGAAGAAGGCCTACGACAAGGGTAAGAGCATCCGGGAGCTAGCCGACGTTCACGGCCGCTCGTACGGATTCGTCCACCGGGTACTGTCGGAGTCCGGAGTGAAGCTCCGCGGTCGTGGTGGTGCGACCCGGACGAAGGCTAAGGGGAAGTAGATCTGACCGCGACCGAATCGAGCAACGACCTCACTGTTGCGGCCGAAGCCGGCTTCGAGGTCCGGTTGACCGACCAGGTCGCGACGATCACGCTCAACCGTCCCGACAAGCGAAACGCGCAGAACCCCCACACCTGGCATTGGTTGAGCCGGGTCAGGGACAGCCTGCCTGCGACGGTCCGCGTCGTCGTGCTCCGGGGCGCGGGTCGAGCGTTCTCCGCGGGTCTTGACCGCGCGATGTTCACTGCCGAGGGCATCGAGGGTGCACCCGGGGTGTTGGCGCTCGCCAGCGGTGACCCGGCCGCGGCGTCGGCACAGATCGCCGCCTGGCAAGGCGCCTTCGACTGGATCTCGCGCCCGAGCGTGGTGAGCATCGCGGCGGTGCAGGGCCATGCCATTGGCGCCGGGTTCCAGCTGGCGCTGGGCACCGACATCAGGATCATCGCCGAGGACGCCCAGTTCACGATGGCCGAGCCGAGCCTGGGGCTCGTCCCAGACCTCGGCGGCACGAAGCGTCTCGTCGACCTAGTCGGGTACTCGCGCGCTGCCGAGATCTGTCTGACGGGCAGGCGGGTCGGCGCGCAGGAGGCGTCGTCGATCGGACTCGCGTCCGTGCTCGTGCCGGCCGGCGAGCTCGATGACGCCGTGCAGCGCACGGTCACAAGCCTGCTCGCCGTCGACCGCGACGCCTCGGCCGAGACGAAGGCCTTGCTCATGACGGCGGCTCGCGCTAGCCAGGCCGAGCAGGAGGCCGCGGAACGGGACGCCCAGTACCGTCGGTTACGCGCGCTGGTAGGGCTCGAGGCCGAAGCCTGACGCGAGTGTCGATCCACCCGGGCCGAGTACGGCGGAACAAACGAGTCGCGGGCAAATGTTGCGTGTCGCGGAGGTAACCGATGTCGATGTATTCCATGCAGACGATGCGCACGTTGCGCTCGATGCACCGTGTTGACAGTTCGGTCACTGCGCGACAGATACCTCCCGGCACCTGGCGACGGGTGTTCCGCTTCGCCAAGCCGTACCGGTTCGAACTGATCGTTTTTCTGTCCATCGTCGTCGCTGACGCGGTCATCGGGGTCGCGACACCGGTGCTCGCCGGCAAGGTCGTCAATCAGATAACCCGCCACGGCCAGGTGCGTGTCGTCGTCCAGATCGCGTTCGTCATCGCCGGCCTGGCCCTCGTCGACGCTGCGCTGTCCTTCGCGCAACGCTGGTACTCCGCGCGGATCGGCGAAGGCCTGATCTTTGACATGCGCACCGCGGTCTTTGATCACGTGCAGAGGATGCCGCTGGCCTTCTTCACTCGCACCCAGACCGGCGCGCTGGTGAGCAGGCTGAACAACGACGTCTTGGGCGCGCAACAGGCATTCTCCTCGACCCTGTCGGGCCTCGTCTCCAACGTGGTCAGCCTGGTGCTGACCGCCGGCGTCATGTTCTCCTTGTCCTGGCAGATAACGTTGCTGTCGCTGGTGATGTTGCCCGTCTTCGTCATCCCGGCGCGCCGGATCGGGGCACGCCTTCAGCACATCACCCGGGAGTCCTACAACCTCAACGCGTCGATGAACGCCACCATGACCGAGCGGTTCAACGTCGCCGGCGCATTGCTGGTGAAGCTGTTCGGTCGTCCCGCCGACGAGGACGCCTCTTTCCGCGCCCGGGCAGCGAGGGTGCGTGACATCGGCGTGACGTCGGCCATGTACGGGCGAGCGTTCTTCGTCGCGCTCACCTTGGTCGCCTCGCTCGCGCAGGCGCTGGTGTACGGCCTCGGCGGCTACTACGCGGTGAAGGGCCAGTTGTCGGCCGGTACGGTCGTCACTCTCGCCCTGCTGCTGTCCCGGTTGTACGGCCCACTTACCGCCCTGTCGAACGCACGGGTCGACATCATGAGCGCGCTGGTGAGCTTCGACCGGGTTTTCGAGGTGCTCGATCTCGCTCCGATGATCACCGACGCTCCGGATGCCGTTGAGCTGCCCGCTGACGCGCGCAGCATTGAGTTCGTCGACGTCCGGTTCTCCTATCCGACGGCGAGCGAGGTATCACTGGCCTCCCTCGAGGACGTCGCGATTCTCGACAATGCTGCGCCACAAGAGGTTCTGCGGGGTGTCTCGTTCCGAGCCGAGCCGGGTGAGCTGGTTGCCCTCGTCGGTCCTTCGGGGGCCGGAAAGACGACGATAAGCCAGCTCGTCCCGCGGATCTATGACGTACGAGCGGGGCAGGTCCTGATCGGCGGTCACGACGTTCGCGCCGTGACCGAGCAGTCACTGCACGATCGCATCGGCGTGGTCAGCCAGGAAGCGCACATGTTCCACGACTCGATCCGTGGCAATCTGCTCTATGCGAAGCCGGCGGCCACGCAGGACGAGCTGTTGGCGGCCATCGAGGCGGCGCAGATTGGCGACCTCGTTCGTTCCTTGCCTGATGGCCTGGACACTCTGGTAGGCGATCGCGGGTACCGGCTGTCTGGGGGAGAGAAGGCGCGCCTGGCGATCGCTCGCCTGCTTCTCAAAGCCCCTGAGATCGTCATACTCGATGAGGCGACCGCTCACCTGGACAGCGAGAGCGAGGCGGCCGTCCAGGAGGCACTCACCCACGCGCTGGCCGGGCGCACTTCGTTGGTCATCGCGCACCGGCTATCGACAATCCTCAACGCCGACAAGGTGCTCGTCGTCGACGCCGGGCGAATCGTGGAGACCGGCACCCACAACGAACTGCTCTCGGCCGGCGGCATCTACGCCGAGCTCTATCGGACGCAGTTCGAGCAATCCGCGCGCTCTACCGACGCCGCGGCGGCCGGCCTGACCAGCTGAGGCTCCCGCTACCCGCGCCGGGCAGTGGTCGGATCGGCGAGAATCGGCACGAAGGCCAGTTCGGCAGCGCCTAACAGCGACCCGTCTTCGGTGAAGGCCGACACGCACAGATCGACCTTGTTGCGCGTCGTTCCCATCCCGTAGCGCTGCAGGGAGCCGACGATCTCCTCGGAGGCGAAGGCGTGCACGTAGGCCAGGGATCCGCCCAGTACGACGCGCTCGGGGTTAAGGATGTTGACCAGGCTGGCAATCGTTCTGCCGAGCGCTTCGGCGACCGTCCGGATGGCCTTGGCGGCGTCGTCGTCACCGTTCGCGGCGTCGGTGAAGACGGCGGCCACGTTGTCAGTTGTCGGTACTGCGCTTCGGCCGGCCAGCTCGAGCAGGGCGTTGTCGCCGATGTAGGTCTCGACGCAGCCGCGCTTGCCGCAGTGGCAATGCGGTCCGGACACGTCGACGACGTTGTGCCCGACCTCGCCCGCGTGTCCGTCATGCCCACCCAGCGGGCGGCCGTTGACCAGGATGCCCGCGCCGACACCGATCCGGCCCATGAGATAGATGACGTCGTCGGCACCACGGGCATTGCCCCGCAGGTGTTCGGTGAGGGCGGCGAGGTTGGCGTCGTTGCCGATAGAGACCGCCAGGCCTTCGGGCGCCGCGGCACCCAGGATCTCGCCGAAGGCTTCGTGGCGCCAGTTCAGGTTGGGGGCGAACTCGACCTTTCCGCTAAATCGGCTCACGGTCCCGGGAACGCTGACACCTATGCCGATGGGCCACGCGCCGGGGGGGACCTGCTCATTGAGTTGCTCGACGGCACTGACCACGTGCTTGGCGATCGATCCCGGAGGACTCGGTGCCGGATCGGTCGCCACCTCGTGCCTCGCGAGCACCCGGCCGCCGATACCGATGGCGGCCGTCCGGACGTGCGTGATGTCGATGTCCACGGCCACCGCATACGGACCGTCGTCGCGTGGGCCGACGACGTGCGAGGGCCGCCCGGCCCCGCCGCCACCGGTGGGCACGCGCTCGTCGATCAGGCCGAGTTCGGTTAACTCGGAAACGAGGGCTCCGATCGTCGAACGGCTCAGGTGCAACCGCTGGGTGAGCGCGGACCTGGTCAGCTCGCCGTCGCGGTGCACCTGGCCCAACACCTGACTGAGGTTGTGCCGTCGGACGGTGTCCGGGCGCGCCACCGGCGGGTGGGTGGTCACGATCGCGTGGATCGCCGCGTGCTCATCGTGCCTTCGCGCGGCGCCGCGAGATCGCGTCAACCGAGGCCGCTAGTAGAAGGACGACGCCGGTAATGACCTCGTTGGCCTGCTCCGGGAAGTTGTGCAGGTGGATGCCGTTGGGAATCGTCGCGATCACGAGCGCGCCGATGATCGCGTCACGCGGCTTGCCTCGACCGCCGAACAGCGACGTGCCACCGATGACGGCGGCGGCGACGGCGAAGAGCAAGATGTCGCCTTGGCCGAGTCCGGTGGTTGCGCCTCCGCTGAAGTCCGCGAGGAACAGGCCGCCGACCGCCGCCATACCTGAGCAGATCGCAAAGGCGCTGATCTTCACCTGCTCGACCCGAATGCCCGCGCGACGGGCGGCTTCGATGTTGCCGCCGATCGCGTACAGGTGCCGCCCCCAGGTCGTCTTGCTCAATATGAGCGTCCACAACACCATGAAGGCGACGGGAATGCTCGCGGCCCACGGGACGCCTTGGATCTTCACCAAACTGGACTGGCTTCGGTTCTCGTTCAGGAAGTAGGTGACCGCGCCGCCGAGGACGATCACCGCGCCGGCACGGAGCAAGGTCAAGGCGAGAGTGTCACTCGACAGGCCGGCGCGCCGGCGCAACTGCGCTCGAACGAAGGTCAGGGCGAGATAGCCGCCGGCAATGACGGCGAAGAACAGCCATCCGGCCCAGACAGACATGGTGCCGTGGGTCAGGTCGAACCAGATGTTGAAGTTCGTGGTGCCGACGGACTGGTTCTTCAGGGCATAGAGCTCGACACCTTCCCATGCCAGGAACAGGGCGAGGGTGACGATGAACGAGGGGATGCCCAGGCGTGTGACCAGGACGCCGCTGAACGTACCGACCGCGACCCCGACACTCACGGCGAAGAGGAAGGCCATCGGCTGATGGTGGTTGACCGCGCCGGTAAGGAGCAGGATCAGGCCGATCAGGACGATCGCGGGTGCCGTCCGCATCCGGTTGGCGACGCCGATCGCGATCGCGCCAACCATGCCGACGATGAGCAGGACGTACTCCAGGGTGCCGATCGCGCCGTGGAGATTCTTCGAGGCCAGCGACTGCGCGGCGAACGCGGCACACATGCCGCCGGTCGTCCCCGCGGACAGGTCGATCTCACCGACCAGAAGGACGAAGACGAGCCCCAAGGCGATCAGCGCGATGAATGACGCCTGGCCCGGAAGGTTCGCGATGTTGCTCCGGCTCAGGAAATCGGTCGTCGTCGAGGCGAAGATGATCCCCAGAACGAGCAGACCGAGTACGGAGGGCAGGCCGCCGGGATCGCCGCCGCGCAGGCGCCCCACGTATTCGCGCAGCGCTCCGTTGATACCTCGTGGCGAGACGTCGACGCGGAAACTCCCGCGCGAGTCATCATGCTCGTCGGTGTTCGTGCCGGCTGCGCCGGTCGAGGAGCTCATCGTCGTCCTCCTCACGCGCTTTCTGCCGCGGTCGCGGCAGAAAGTCCGATGTCGCCGCTGCGACCAGCGGTGATCAGCTCGACGACCTGACTGGTGGTCGTGTCCTTCTTCAGCACCTCGGCGGCGATGCGGCCGAGATACAGGGCGTCGATACGGTCGGCAACCTGCATGACGTCGTTCATGTTGTGCGAGACGAGCACGACCCCGATGCCGTTGTCGGCCAGGCGGCGCACCAGGTCGAGCACCTGCTTGGTCTGCGCCACGCCGAGCGCGGCGGTCGGTTCGTCGAGAATGACGACCTTGCCGTTCCACAGAACGGCTTTGGCGATCGCGACGGTCTGCCGCTGGCCGCCGGACAGGCTGGCCACCACCTGGCGTACGGAGCTCACTGTCCGCACGGACAGGCCGCTCAGGGTCTCGCGTGCCTTGCGCTCCATCTGCCCGTCGAGTGCGAAGGGTCCCCATCGAATTTCTCGGCCCAGAAACATGTTCTGGGTGATGTCGCGGTTGTCGGCCAGGGCCAGATCCTGGTAGACGAACTCGATTCCCAGCGCGGACGCCGCGCCGGGGGAGTTGATCTTGACTGGCTTGCCCTGCCACAAGATCTCTCCGGAATCCACCGCGTAGATCCCGGCGATGCACTTGATCAGGGTGGACTTGCCGGCGCCGTTGTCGCCGACAAGGGCGGTGACCTCTCCCGCGTACACCGAGAAGTCAATGTCATGCAGGACTTGCACGGGTCCGAAGCTCTTGTTGACTCCGGAAACCTTCAGGATCGGATCGCTCACCAGCTGCTCCTCGCATCCGCGCGGCGACCGCACCGCGCACATTATGTGCTGTCAACCCTCAGGCTGGCGTGCGACGGCGGGGTGAGCAAGGGGGCCCACCCCGCCGCGCGTCGGCTACGCCGGAACTAGCTGCTGATTCCGGCCGCCGTGCAGGCTGCCTGGATGCCCGCGCAGATCTGCGCTGAGGTAAGGGCACCGGCGGAGATGACGTCCTTGACGGTCGCCTTCGTGATGACCTCAGGAGTCAACAGCACCGACGGGATGTCGCGGTTGCCGGTCGGGTCGTGCAGGGTGCCGCTGGCGAGACTGGCCGCTGAGGCGGTGTCACCCTTGATCAGGTCGATCGCGAGCTTGGAGGCTGCGTCGGCTTCCTTCGAGACATCCTTGAAGATCGTGAGGCACTGGTCACCCGTGAGGATGTACTGGATGCCCTGGATCGTGGCGTCTTGACCGGTGACCGGGATCTGCAGGTGATGCTGCTTCAGCGTCGAGATCGCCGCCGCGGCAATGCCGTCGTTCGCGGCGAGCACGCCGCCGACGGTCGGGTCCTGGGTGAACGACTGCTGGAAGTCAGTCGCCGCGACCGTGTTGTCCCAGCCCTTGACGTCGGTCTCGGGGCCCTTCTTCAGGGTGCCATTCTGGAACAGGGGATCGAGGATCTTGTGCGCGCCACTCTTGAACAGCACAGCGTTGTTGTCGATGTCCGTTCCGCCGTTGAGCGTGATGATGCTCGGGGTCTTCACTTTCTTGGCGTTGAGGCAGTCGACCAACCCCTGGCCCTGCAGTTCGCCGACCTTCTCGTTGTCGAAGGACACGTAGTACTTCGCTGAGCCGCCGAGGTTGACGCGGTCGTAGTCGATGACCTGCACGCCGGCCGCTGAGGCCAGCTTCTCGACACTGATACCGGTCGCCGGGTCGGCCGGGTCGATCAGCAGGACCTTTACGCCCTCGGTGATCATGGTCTGCGCGTCGGAGACGAACGTCGAGTTCGAACCGTGCGCGTTCTGGATCGTGGACTTGATGCCGGCCGCGTCGAACGCCTTTTGCAGAAGCGGCTGATCGTAGAGCGTGTACCGATTCGAGGTCGTGGTGTCGGGGAGGATGACGCCGACTTGGGGCTTGCCGCTGGCCGTGCTGCTGGAGCCTGTCGTCGATGTGGTGCCGGACTTCTTACTGGAACTACAGCCGCTGATCACGACGGCCGCGGCCACGCCGACAGCCACCAGACTGGTTGCGCTCTTGCGCATGGGCGGGTACGCCTTTCGCTCGGGAGGGGCGCCGCTAGCCAGTTTGAGGCGTGCGTCCCTCGAATGTTGTGCGCGCGAACATATCCCAAGAATGAGCACTCAAGACCGAAGCGACACCAACTCGTTACCTGATCAACGTTTGTCCGAAACATTCGCGACGGCGAGTCGCGGTTGCAGTGACGGTGGCGGTGACTGTGCCAGTGAGGCCGAGCGGCAGCCCTAGAGCAGCGATCGGAGCACGAACTGCATGATGCCGCCGTGTCGGTAGTAGTCGGCCTCGCCTGGAGTGTCGATGCGCAAGCGCGCCTGGAACTCGACGTCACCGGCGCGGACCGTCACGGTGCGGGGTGTGGCGTCCTCGTTGAGTGCGTCGACTCCGGTAATCGAGAAGGTCTCCTCGCCGGTGAGTCCGAGCGACTCGGCCGATTCGCCGTCGGGGTACTGCAATGGCAATACTCCCATGCCGATGAGGTTGGAGCGGTGAATCCGTTCGTAGGACTCCGCGATGACGGCGCGTACCCCGAGCAGAGCCGTCCCTTTCGCGGCCCAGTCGCGCGAGGATCCCGAGCCGTATTCCTTGCCGGCCAGGATGACCAGCGGCACACCCTGTGCCGCGTAGCTCTCAGCGGCCTCGTAAATCGAGGTGACGGGCCCATCGGGCCGGGTGAAATCCCGGGTGAAACCCCCTTCGGTACCCGCAGCCAACTGGTTGCGTAGCCGGATGTTGGCGAACGTGCCCCGGATCATCACCTCGTGATTGCCGCGGCGCGAACCGTAGGAGTTGAAGTCGGCGCGGTCGACACCGTGTTCGGTGAGATACCTGCCCGCGGGCGAGTCGGCTTTTATCGCGCCGGCTGGACTGATGTGGTCGGTGGTGACCGAGTCGCCGAGCTTGGCGAGCACCCGAGCGTCGGCGATGTTCGTCACGGGCGACGGCTCGCGCTGCATTCCGTCGAAATACGGCGGCTTTCGCACATATGTCGACTCGTCGTCCCACTGGAAGATCGCGCCTTCGGGGGTCGACAGGCCCGTCCAGCGGTCATCGCCGGTAAAGACGTCGGCGTAGTCGCGGGTATACATCTCGCCGGCGATCGCCTGGTCGATGGTCTCCTGGATCTCGTGCACCGACGGCCATATGTCGTGCAGGTAGACGGGTTTGCCCGAAGAGTCGCTTCCGAGAGGCTCGTTGATCAGGTCGACGTCCATCGACCCCGCTAGGGCGTACGCGACGACGAGCGGCGGGGAGGCGAGATAGTTCATCTTGACGTCTGGATTGATCCGGCCTTCGAAGTTGCGGTTGCCCGACAGAACTGCGGTTACCGCTAGGTCTCCCTCGTTCACGGCGGCCGAGACTTCCTCGATGATCGGGCCCGAGTTGCCGATACAGGTCGTGCATCCGTACCCGACGAGGTTGAACCCCAGCTTGTCCAGGTACGGCGTAAGCCCCGCGCGGTCGTAGTAATCGGTGACGACTTTCGACCCCGGTGCCAGAGATGTCTTCACCCATGGCTTGCGGGTCAGCCCGCGTTCGACTGCCTTCTTCGCCAGCAACGCCGCCCCGATCATGACCGATGGGTTCGAGGTGTTCGTGCAGGATGTGATCGCCGCAATCACTACGGCCCCGTGATCGAGCACAGCGGTAGACCCATCGGCGAAAGTTACCGGGATCGCGTGGGAAGTCCGTCCGTGCGCGCCATTGGCCGCTGAGGGCACCGTCGCCGTCGGGCTGAAGCTGGGTACGTCCGAGGCGGGAAATGACTCGGCCTCGGCCTCGTCGTGCGAGTCCTGGACCGAGTCGCCGTCAATATAGGCACCGAGAGCGTCGCGGAACATGGTTTTCGCCGATCGCAGCGGGACGCGGTCCTGCGGGCGCTTCGGACCGGCCAGTGACGGTTCGATCGTGGAGAGGTCGAGCTCGAGCCGTTCGGAGAACGCCGGTTCGACCGAGGGGTCGTGCCACAGTCCGTTCTCCTTGGCGTAGGTCTCCACCAGATTGATGTGATCATCCTTGCGGCCGGTGAAGCGGAGGTAGCGCAGCGTCTCCTCGTCGATGGGGAAGATCGCGCAGGTCGAGCCGTACTCCGGGCTCATGTTGCCGATCGTTGCCCGGTTTGCCAGCGGTACGGCAGGGACTCCTGAACCGTAGAACTCCACGAACTTGCCCACGACACCCTGCTTGCGCAGCATTTCGGTGATCGTAAGTACGAGGTCCGTCGCGGTCGAGCCCTCCGGCAGTTCGCCGGTCAGCTTGAAACCGACGACACGAGGGATCAGCATGCTTACCGGCTGCCCCAGCATCGCCGCCTCTGCCTCGATGCCCCCCACTCCCCAGCCCAAGACGCCGAGGCCGTTGACCATCGTGGTGTGGGAGTCGGTGCCGACCAGGGTGTCGGGATAGGCCATACCATTTCGGGCAAAGATCACGCGGGCGAGATACTCGATGTTCACCTGGTGAACGATGCCGGTGCCCGGCGGCACGACCTTGAACTCGTCGAAGGCAGTCTGACCCCACCGCAGAAATTGGTAGCGCTCGACGTTGCGCTGATATTCGAGTTCGACGTTGCGGGCGAAGGAATCGGCTGTGCCGAACAGGTCCGCGATGACCGAGTGGTCGATGACCAGCTCGGCCGGCGCGAGCGGGTTTATCTTCGTGGCATCACCGCCCAGCTCGAGCACAGCTTCGCGCATTGTTGCCAGATCGACCACCGCCGGGACACCGGTGAAGTCCTGCATCACGACTCGAGCGGGACTGAACTGGATCTCGGTGTCAGGCTCGGCCTCTGGCCGCCAGCCGGCCAGCGCCTGGATCTGGGAATCGGTGACGTTCTTACCGTCCTCGGTTCGCAGGAGGTTCTCCAGCAGGACCTTCAGACTGAACGGAAGGCGCTCGGCACCGTCAACGGCCCCGAGGCGGAAGTAGTCGAAGCTCGCGCCGCCCACGGTGAGCGCAGCGCGGGATCCGAAGCTGTTCTTGCTCTGTCCGGGCACGGAAGCTCCTTCATCGAAAAGTGTCTTGACGTCAAGATACCACCGCGGGTTTTGTCCTCTTTGAGAGTCAAATGGGGCATGGGAAGGGACTGGCGTTTTCGGTTCTGTGATAGTTGGGGTAAATGTTTCTGCTGTGGCTGCTGGCGCACGTGGGACTTAGATGGCACTCTTTATTTGATCGTCATGACCTATGACATTCCGTTGCCATTCCGTAGAGAGCGGTAGCCGTGCACCTGACTCCGATCGGACATCGCGAACGGCGCGCGTTGGCCGGGGTAGCCGCGCTGATGTTCGCGTCCCTGCTCGTCGTGTCCGGCGCCGCCTCGGCAGCCCCGCCGCCCAATCCGTCCAACGGGCAGATCCAGTCGGCCCAGCAGCAGAAGGACGGCCTCGCGGCGCAGGTCGGCGCGCTCGCCGCTCAGTCGGCCCTGATGCAGAGCCGACTCCAGCAGTTGAGTGGCCAGAAGGAACTCGCGGAGCAGAAGGTCGCACTCGCGCTGTACAAGCTCGCGCAGGCCAAGGCGGCGGCACAGACGGCGCGCAGCAATGTCACCCTCGCACAACAACAGGTCGACCTGGCACAGCGCGACTTCGTGGGCTACGTGCAGGCGGCATATATGAGCGGAAACGTCAGCGGTACGACCGGCACGCTGCTCACGGCTGCCGATCCCAGCGTCTTACTGGATCAGAGCGCGCTGCAGAGCTACCAGTCGACTCACGAGCTCAGCGCGATCGGGGAGATGCAACGTGCGACGGTGGCAAAATCAAACGCCGATGCCGCAGCCAGGCTGGCGGTCGAGTCGCAGTCTTCGGCTGCGGCAGCGGCGCAGAGCGCCGAGCAGATCGCCGTCGCCGCGGTAAATGCCGCCCAGCAGCAGCAACAGCTGCTGCAGGCTTCGCTGGCGGCTAACCAGACAAGGCTGGAAAGCGCCCAGCTTCAGCTCGCGACGCTGAACAATCAGCGGGCAGCATTCGTCGCCTATCAGGCCGAACAAGCGCGGCTCGCGGCTGAGCGGGCCGCCGCCGCGGCCCGCGCGCAGGCGGCGGCGG
>JALYIL010000031.1 GCA_030775825.1 Actinomycetota bacterium | reverse complement strand
GGCCCGGGCCGCCGACTCGACAGGCGTGCCGGTGGGTGCTGCCGGTTCGCCGTCGCCCTCGGCGTCTGAGGCCTTGCGCTCGATGCTGACCTTTCCGGACTCCAGATCGATACGCTTGCCCCCCGAGCTGTCACCGATCTCTTCTCGGGTCGACTGCAGCCGTCGCTTCTCCTCATCCATGTGCCTCTTGGCCGGATTGAAGAGGGTGTCGAGACCCCATTGCGTCATAGCCAAATGTTACGTCCCGCGGGCAAGTTTGCGGCTCGAGCTTGCGACGGTGGCCGACAGAGGGTCCCACTCGTAACCTGGATGGATGTTCTCCCGCGCCAAGACCCAACTCGTCGCCCCGGAACGGGCCCTCACCGGACGCCCCAACTACGCCTTTGCGATCCCAGACAAGCACTTCGTGAACGGTCGGCCTATCCAGCCGCCCTTCCCCGCCGGCTTGCAGACGATCGTGTTCGGGCTCGGGTGCTTCTGGGGGGCTGAGGAGATCTTCTGGCAGATGCCCGGAGTGTGGACGACCGCCGTCGGTTACGCCGGTGGGCTCACACCTCACCCCAGCTATGAAGAGGTGTGCTCAGGGCTCACCGGACACACGGAGGCCGTGCTGGTGGTATTCGACCCTGCCCAGACGACGCTCGCCACGTTGCTGTCGGCATTCTTCGAGGTGCACGATCCGACACAAGGCATGCGTCAGGGCAATGACGTCGGCACGCAGTACCGCTCGGCGATCTATTACACCGACGACTCGCAGCGCAGCGCGGCTCAGGCTGCAAAGGCGGCAGTCACGGCCCAGCTGACGTCACTCGGGTACCCCCCTGCGACCACGGAGATCGCCCCGGCAGGTGAGTTCTACTACGCCGAGGCGCACCACCAGCAGTACCTGGCGAAGAATCCGAATGGCTACCGCTGCCACAGCACCACCGGCCTGCATTTTCCGGCCGACTCGCTGGCGCCCCAGGCATAGAGTGACCCCGCGTTAGGGCGCGGCCGTCATGGGTGCCCGTGCGCTGGCTGCACCGTACGCTGAGAAAGTGCCCGAACTGCCGGAGGTGGAAGCGCTCGCGGCGCTCCTGCGCGAACGTGCCGTGGGCCGGTCGGTCATACGCGCCGACGTTGCCGCCTTCAGCGCCGTCAAGACCTTCGATCCGCCGCTGTCGGCGATCGCGGGCGCCGAGGTCACCGGCGCGAGCCGGCACGGCAAGTTCCTCGACCTCGACATCTCGGGACTGCACTTGATCGCGCATCTGTCCCGGGCCGGCTGGCTCCATTGGCGCGACAACCTGGCGGCCGCGCCGCCACGGCCCGGCAAGGGACCGCTGGCTTTACGGCTACACCTGGCCCCGGAGTTCGCTGACGGACCCGTGAGCGGGTTCGACCTGACCGAGGCCGGCACGCAGAAGCGATTGGCCGTGTACCTGGTGCGTGACCCGCTCGACGTCGCTGGCATCGCCCGCCTAGGACCCGATGCCTTGACCATCACCCGTGACGAGCTGGCGACCCTGCTCGCTGGGCAGCGCTCGCAGCTCAAAGGAACCCTGACCGATCAAACTGTTGTCGCTGGAATCGGAAACGCCTACTCCGACGAGATCCTGCACGCCGCGCGCCTGTCCCCGTTCAAGATTTCAGCCAAGCTCACCCCCACGGAGGTCGATACGCTGCACGGGGCCATCGAGTCAGTGCTCAGCGACGCCGTCGCGCGCTCGGTCGGCCAGCGAGCCGCCACCCTGAAGGGTGAGAAGCGCAGTGGACTGCAGGTACATGCCCGCGCCGGTATGCCGTGCCCAGTCTGCGGCGACACCGTGCGTGAGGTGTCCTTCCACGACAAGTCATTCCAGTACTGCCCCACGTGTCAGACCGAAGGCCGCGAGCTCGCCGACCGGCGCATGTCCAAGCTGTTGAAATAGACCCATGAAACCTCATGCCGTTCCCTCCGTTTCCGCAGATGCCATCCCCGCCGGAGCATTGCTGGTCGACTGCCGAGAGGACGGGGAATGGGAAGCCGGCCATATCGAAGGCGCCATCCACATTCCGATGAACCAGATCCCGCAGCGGCTGTCTTCTCGACCCAACGACATCACGCCGGAGACGGAGATGGTCGTCGTATGCAAGGTCGGCGCACGATCGGCGCAAGTCACCGCGTGGCTCAATCAGAACGGATTCACCGCAGCCAACCTCGAGGGTGGGATGCTCGCCTGGATCAGCGCCGGACGTCCGATGGTCAGTTCCAGTGGCGAGCACCCGCGTCTCGCGTGAGGCGTACCGCCGACCTCCGGACCGGATTGTTCGGCCCGCCGTAACCCGTCGCTCACCCAGCGGCGTCACGATGGGATGGTGAGACCGCGATCCCGACGGCTGGCCGTGCATCCCCCGGCCCGGCCGATGATCGTTGCGCACCGCGGCGCGTCCTCGACGACAGCTGAACACACGCTGGACGCGTATGTCTCGGCAATTGAATCCGGAGCAGACGCCCTGGAATGCGACGTTCGGATGACCCGGGACGGTCACCTCGTGTGCGTTCACGATCGAACGGTGAACCGGACCTCAGACGGGCGCGGGGTGGTGAGTGAGTTCGACCTGCAGGGTCTGAACACGCTGGATTTCGCCTCCTGGCACAGCGAAGTTCCGCGATCGGCCGATCAGCTGCTCAATGACCTTCCGTATCTGGCGGGAGTTGCGCCGGACCGCGTCGCCACCGGCGGGGGCGTGCTCACACTCGAGGTTCTGCTGGGTTTGGTCCGGGACGCCTCGCGTGAGGTCCGTCTGCTCATCGAGACCAAGCACCCCACCCGCTACGGCGGCCTCGTCGAGAAGGAACTCGTCGACATGCTGCAGCGCTTCGGCTGGGCGGGTCAACCGCCCGCGGTGCCCAGCGTGAAGCTTATGGCGAACCCTGACAACCCGGTGATCGTGATGAGCTTCGCGCCGCTCGCGTTGCGCCGGATCAAGCTTCAGGCACCGGCCATACCGACGGTGCTGCTTCTCGACCGGCTGTTACCGGTTCGGCGCGACGCGGGACTGCCTGGCGGCGTCACCATCGCCGGCCCCGGCCTGCGCGTTCTGCGCGGCGACCCGGAATACGTCGCTCGGGCACACGCCCGCGGTTACCAGGTATATGCCTGGACCGTCGATGAGCCTTCTGACGTCGAGTACGTTCTCGACCTCGGAGTGGACACGATCATCACCAACCGTCCGGGCGAGGTGATCGCCCAGCTAGGGTCGGCCTCGGCTTGATCGGGGCTGACCCTAGCTTGGCGGCCTGGCTGACTGATCGGGTCTGGCTGATCGGCGGCGTCTAGCCGGGTAGGCCGCGCATGACTCGCAGCGCGACCGACAGCGTCGCGAGGTCCACGACGTCGCGGGCCAGGGCTTCGTCGACGGTGCCGCGAGCCCGCTCAACCCGCTCCGAGTTCGCAGCCATCCACACCGCCATCCGCTGTTCGCCGCTGAGGGAGTCGTCGGTGCTACGCAGTACTGCCGACGTGATCGAAGACAGGGCTGCGTAGACATCGTGGCGCACGGCGGCTCGCGCCAACGTCGACCACCTGTCGTCGCGGGGGAGCCGGGTGATCGCCGTGAGCAGGTTGTCGACGCTGAACGCTTCGGACAGGGCGAAGTGCAAGTCTGCGATCTCCGCGGCGGAGTGCTCGCTGGCATTCGCAATCTCGACGACGTCGAGCAACTGGAACGCGTTGAGCAGCTCACCGAGGCGCCGCGCCAAGTCCCGGGGCAGACCGAGCCCGGCGAGCCGGTCGACCTCGACGCTGAGATTGTCGAGCTCGGCTCCGCGCAGCAGGCCTGTCAGCCGGGGCGAGATGTCGCGCACCGTCGGGCCGAACCGATCGATCTCGGAGGCAACGTCGGTGATGGGGAAGCGGACGTCGACCAGCCACCGAGTGGCCCGATCAATCAGTCGCCTGATCTCCTGGTAGCCAGCGTGCTGCGCATCCGTCGACACCACGTTGTCGAGAGCCTCGATGTCAGCCCACAACCGCTGCAGCCCGAACACCTCGCGGACGATCGCGTACGCGCGGGTGATCTGGGCAATCTCGGCACCCGTCTCTTCGATGGCGCGGTGCACGAACGTCGTCCCGCTGCGGTTGATCATGTCGTTGACCACAACGGTTGTGATGATCTCCCGGTGCAGCGGGTGGTTCATGAGGTCGTCGGAAAAGCGCGTCGAGATCGCGGTAGGAAAGTATCCGGCGAGAACTCGCTGGAACCAGGGTTCGTCCGGGAGCGAGGAGCTTTCGATGTGCCGGGACAGCACGATCTTCGAATACGCCACGAGGACCGCATTTTCGGGCGAGAGCAGGCCGAGCCGTTCCTCCTCCCGCTGGGCGATCTCGTGGTCGGACGGGAGGTACTCGATCGCTCGATCCAACTCGCCAGCCTTCTCGAGGTCCCGGATAAAGCGCTGATGCACACTGATCAGCGCCGGACTCAGCCGGCGGGCCATCCCGAGCAGCACGTTCTGCCCGTAGTTGTCGCGCAGAACGTGCGCGGCAACGTCGTCAGTTACGGAGGCGAGCAGACTGCATCGCTCTTCGTAGCTAATCGCTCCCGAGGCAACCGAACGATCGAGCAGGATCTTCAGATTCACTTCATGGTCGGACGTGTCGACCCCGGCAGAGTTGTCGATTGCATCGTTGTTGATCCGGCCCCCGTTGCGGGCGAACTCCACCCGACCGAGCTGGGTGAATCCCAGATTGCCCCCTTCGCCCACCACGCGCGCGCGCAGATCGATCCCGTCGACCCGCACGGCGTCATTCGCCTTGTCACCGGCAGCAGCCTGCGGCTCGCTCGAAGCCTTGACGTAGGTTCCGATACCGCCGTTCCACAGCAGGTCGACCGGAGCGAGCAGGATGGCGTGGATCAACTCCGTCGGTGTTAGCTTGGTCACTGCCGGCGAGATGCCCAGAGCCTGCGCGACCGGAGCTGAGATCGTTATCGCCTTCACGCTGCGCGAGTAGACGCCGCCCCCCGAAGAGATCAGCTCCGCGTTGTAGTCGGCCCAGGACGAGCGCGACAGCGAAAACAACCGCTGTCGCTCGGCGAATGAGGTAGCGGCATCCGGGGCCGGGTCGAGAAAGATGTGCCGATGATCGAAGGCAGCGACGAGACGGATGTGCTGGGACAGCAGCATGCCGTTGCCAAACACGTCGCCGGACATGTCGCCGACGCCCACGACGGTGAAGTCGTGGCTCTGGGTGTCGATACCGAGTTCACGAAAGTGGTATTTGACCGACTCCCATGCGCCGCGCGCGGTGATGCCCATCGCCTTGTGGTCGTAGCCGTTGGACCCCCCGGAAGCGAAGCCGTCGCCTAGCCAGAAGCCGTAGTCGAGGGCGATGCCGTTGGCGATATCGCTGAACTTTGCGGTCCCCTTGTCGGCGGCGACGACCATGTACGGGTCATCGGCGTCGTAGCGCCGGGTCTGCGGCGGCGGTTCGACGATCTGCGTGCCGTCGGCACCGGTCACGTAGTTGTCGGTCAGGTCGAGCATGCAGGAAATGAACGTGCGGTAGCACGAGACGCCTTCGGCCAGCCACGCCTCACGATCTTCGGTCGGCGTCCGCTTGATGACGAATCCGCCCTTGGCGCCGGTCGGCACGATCACCGCGTTCTTCACCATCTGCGCCTTGACGAGGCCGAGCACCTCGGTTCTGAAGTCCTCGCGGCGGTCTGACCACCGCAGGCCGCCACGGGCGACCGGCCCGAACCGCAGGTGGACGCCCTCGACGCGCGGGGAATACACCCAGATCTCGAACCTGGGCCGGGGTTCGGGAAGGTCAGCGATCTGGCGGGAATCCAGCTTCACTGCCAACGCCGGTCGCCGAGTTCCGCTCTCGTCCGTGCGGTAGGCATTCGTGCGCAAGGTCGCAGAGACCAGGCCCAACAGCGAACGCAGTATGCGATCCTGATCCAGGCTCGCGACATCGGCTAGTTGCGCCTCGATCGCCTCCACGAGGCTTGCGCCATCCGCGGCCACCGGCGGCCCGGACGCGCGGCCAGGATCGAAGCGCGCCTCGAACAGTTCGACGAGCGTTATCGCGATCCCCGGGTTTTCGATGAGTGCCTGCTCTATGTATCCCTGGCTGAAGGTGGTTCCGGCCTGACGCAGGTACTTGGCATAGGCGCGCAGAACATTCGCCTGCCACCAAGTCATGCGGGTTCGGACCACGAGCGCGTTGAACCCGTCCTGCTCGATCTCCTCGCGCCACAGCAGGCGCAACGCGTCCACGACGTGCTCGGCCCGCTCGTCGTCAAAACCGACTCCGGGCGGCAGCCGCAGGCCGAAATCGTAGATCCAGGCATTGCTGTTCTCGGCCACCGCGATCTCGTACGGACGCTCGTCGAGCACCTCGATGCCCATCTGCGTGAAGATCGGGAGCGCCCTTGCCAGCGACACCGACCGGCCGGTGCGGAAGACCTTGAGGCGACGATCGGCGCCGTCATCGGGAGCGGGCACGTACAGGTCAAAGGCGAGTCCGTCCTCGAGCGGCAGCCGCTCGAGGCAGATGAGGTCGTGTGCTGCGGCCGATGGTGCCACGTCTTCCTTGTAGGCCTCGGGCAGAGCCAGCAAGTACTTACGCAGCAAGTGCTCGGCGGCGTCATCCCCCAGTGCGCCGGTGAGCAGCTCGGCCAGGTCATCGCTCCACCGCCGCGTGACCTTCGCTACCTCCGCCTCCACGCTCGGCCGATCCGGCGAGGGCGGGGGCATGCCCGGCCGCATGGCGATGAGGAACTGCATGCGGGCCAGGTCCAGCTCGACGATGCGGTCGTCGCGACCGCTGATGTCACCCGGCCAGTGCCGGCCGATGACCTCAGTGACCCGGCGACGCGTCTCCGGTCCGAAGCGATCGGCCGGGAAGTAGACCAGGACGCTGACGAAGTCTCGGTTGAGATGGATCCGGGCGAACACACCCACGCTGCGGTGATCGGCTCGATCAACGACAAGCTGAGCCAGGCGCAACAAGTCGGAGGTGGGGGCCTCGAGCAACTCATCGCGCGGCAACGTCCGCAGCGCGGCGAGCAGGCGACGTCCGGTGTGACTGTCCGCGCGCACGCCTGAACGCAGCAGGATCTCCGCGATCCGCCGCCGCACGACGGGCACACGTCCGACGACACCGTCCTCGGCATTGGTGATCAAACCGAGAAAGACGTGGACCGACTGCGATCCCGACCCGCGCGCACGCGTGACCACGGTGACGCAGTCATAGCGCGCCGACCGGCGGACCGTGGAGACGAGCGGCGACTTGAAAATCACCAGCGGTGCGCCGCTGCGGAACGCCGGCAGCACCTCAAGGGGTGAGATGCGCGCGGCACCGCGCAGCACGCCTTGGGCGTTGTCGTCCTGCGCCCGAGCCATCGGATTGGCCAGTTCGTTGGCCGAATACGCCGCGTGACCGAGGATCATGTAGTTGCCGTCGGCCAGCCAGCGCAGCAATTCGCCAGCCTCTTCGCTCGTCTCGCGGTCGAATTCACCCGGATCCGCGATCAACTCGTCGGCCAGCCGCCGGATCAGCGCGTACATCGCCGGCGCATCGGCGACCGCGTGGTGGACGTCGGCGAAGACGCCGGCGACCTGCTCGTAAAGCACCTCATGCAGTGCCGGGGCAACGGCTTCGATCTCAACGTGCATCCACGCTTCGACGTCTGCCCCCTCAGGAACGTCGGCGTTGTCGTCGATGTCAAAGACGTGGGTGAGGCTCCCGTCCTGGTCGCGAGCGACGACGAGTTGCGGGTGCAGCAACCGTTCGACCGTATGCCCGGCGCGGACCAGTTCGGCGCGAACGGAGTCCACCAGGTAGGGCGCGTCCGGGGTGACGACGTCGATCGCGGTGTGTTCGGCATCGATGTCGACCACCCGCAGCAGGGTCTGACCGGGTGCCCTCACCGACCCGAAGGCCAGGTTGTCCATCGCAAGAGCGGCGAGCGCGCCATCGCTGCGTCCGGGCAGCTGGCTGCCGGCATGCGCCAGGTAGCGCCGTGCGAAGGTCTCCGGTGCGGCGCTTGCGCGAGTTTCGGTCATTCAGTGGTCACCTCGTTGTGACAGCTCGAGAAAAATGGGCGGACTCTCTATCGTCGCACTGCGTGCTCCGGCAAGCTCCGAAGCAGAGCACCTAAGTTCAGCGGGGACCTGCGAGTTCTTCAGCGGCGGACAGGAACCGGTCGTTCTCCTCCGACGAGCTGATCGTCACCCGAACACCCTCGCCCGCGAACGGACGGACGATCACCTTGCGTTGCTCGCAGCCAGCAGCCCACTGCGTCGTGGCCTCACCGAGTGGCAGCCACACGAAGTTGGCCTGCGAATGGGGAACCTGGTAGCCGAGAGCCCGCAGGCAGCCAGATACCCGTGAGCGTTCGGCGACGATCTCATCCACCCGCGCCAGAAGCTGGGCCTCGGCACGGGTTTCAAGCGAGGCGAGGGCAGCTTCCTGCGCGACTGTAGAGACCGCGAAAGGCACCTGCGTCTGACGCAGCGCCGCGGTGATCCGCGGATCTGAGGCGATCGCATACCCAACACGTAGTCCTGCCAGGCCATACGCCTTCGAGAATGTCCGAAGTACGACGACCCCGGCGTGGGCGTCAAGCAGGCTCAACCCGTCAGGCACGTCCGGGTCGGTGACGAACTCGCGGTAGGCCTCGTCGAGGGCCACGACGACGTTGTCGGGTACCGAACGCAGGAACGCGAGCAGCGCGTCGCGGCCAACCGCCGTGCCAGTCGGATTGTTGGGATTGCAGACGAAGACGAGGCGGGTCCGGTCGGTGATCCTGGCCTGCATCGCCTCCAGGTCGTGGAGGTGGTCCCGCAGCGGCACCTGCGCAGCCGCCGCGCCGCTGACCGCGGCGATGATCGGGTACGCCTCGAAGGAGCGCCATCCATAGATTATTTCCTCGCCGGCGTCGGCAACGGCCTGGACGAGCTGGGTACAGAGCGAGACCGACCCGCATCCGACCGCCACCCGGTCTTCTGTCACGCCGAACCGCGCCGCGAGTGTCGCGCTCAGAACAGCCGAATAGTTGTCGGGGTAGCGATTCATGCCGCTCGCCGCCTCGGCCACCCGCGCGAGGACATGGGGGAGGGGCGGATATGGCGTCTCGTTGCTGGCGAGTTTGATCGCACCGGGCACGGTTCTTCCCGGCACATACGCCGGCAACGAACCGAGCATCGGCCGTAGGTGAAGTTGCACCGGCCTACCCTATTCGCCCACTGTCTACGGTTTCGCCTACAGGTTCCCGCGCAGTTCTTGCTCGCGCTCGATCGCCTCGAACAGTGCTCTGAAGTTGCCCTTGCCGAAACCGAGCGAACCGTGGCGTTCGATCAGTTCGAAGAACACGGTCGGACGATCGCCCACAGGTTTGGTGAAGATCTGCAAGAGGTACCCGTCCTCGTCCCGATCGACGAGGATGCGGCGGGCCTTGAGCTCCTCGATCGGCACCCGCACGTGGCCGATCCGCTCCCGCAACGCGGGGTCGTCGTAGTAGGAGTCGGGCGTGTCGAGAAACTCGATGCCGCGGGCGCGCATCTGATCAGTCGTGCGCAGGATGTCATTGGTTGCCAGCGCGACGTGCTGGCAACCGGGGCCGCCATAAAACTCGAGATACTCCTCGATCTGGGACTTGCGCCGGCCCGGCGCCGGCTCGTTGAGCGGGAACTTCACTCGATGGTTGCCGTTCGCGACAACCTTCGACATCAGCGCGGAGTAATCAGTCGCGATGTCGTCGCCGACGAACTCTGCCATGTTCACAAAGCCCATCACTCGGTTGTAGAAGTCGACCCATTCGTCCATCCGACCCAGTTCAACGTTGCCCACGCAATGATCGATGGCCTGGAACAACCGGGTCTCGGGCGGCGTCATGCTCGAGCTTCGCTCAACGAACCCGGGCAGATACACCCCGCGGTAGTTCGACCGGTCGATCAGCGTGTGGCGGGTCTGGCCGTAGGCGGCAATGGCTGCGGACCGCACAGTGCCGTGCTCATCAGTGACGTCGTGCGGCTCGACCAGGATGCTGGCCCCCTGCTCGCGGGCATGGGTAATGCACTTGTCAACGTCCGGAACCTCCAGGGCCAAGTCGATGACGCCGTCGCCGTGAGCGCGGTGATGACTGGCGTAAGGGCTCTGCGCCGTGACAGCACCCACGATGACGAACCGGGCCGAGCCCGAGCGCAGAACGAAGGCCTTGTGATCGCGCTCGCCCGTCTCAGGGCCTGAATAGGCAACCAGCGTCATGCCGAATGCATGCTGGTAGAAGTGCGCGCTCTGGGTTGCGTTGCCGGAGACGAAGACGACCGCGTCCATTGCGGTGACCGGAAACGGGTCGGTCTTCTCGTCGTAGTCCACGAGCCCCACGAGCTGCCTGAGCCGCTCCACCGTGAGGTTGGCATCGCGCTCATCGGTGGTGAGTTCAACCGAGGTCATCCCTGGACTCGTCATGCCTTAACTCTCCGGCTCCCTGGGGTCAGTGCGCAACTGTCTAGCGATACGGCTCTCACTCTGTACATTCTGTCTAGGCGCATGGCGAGCTAATCAGTCACATTGCGTAATAGAACTGCGGTTGTCCTACCGCGGTGGACTCCTGGCCCACGCCGCCAACCCCGGTGATCTCCCGGGACGTCGGCATCTTCCCCTCCGAAATGGTCGGATTTCTTCCGCTTTAGGAACGATCTCAGCGGGGAAGGCGGGTGGTCCGCAGCGGCAGCGGCAGCGGCAGCGGCAGCGGCAGCGGCAGCGGCAGCGGCAGCGGCAGCGGCAGCGAAAGATCCCATCGACCTATCCTGTCGTGTCATCCGGATTGCGACCGCCATGCGGCTTAGCCTGTTGGCGATGACAACCTTCGTCGCCGTCTTCGCGATGGTGCTTGCCTACGTCGCTCTCGCGGCGGCGTACGTCGCCTTGCGCACGCTGGCCAAACTCAGGCGGGCGTCCACGATCCTGAGCCGGGGAAGTGGTCGCGGCAAGGAGTCTCTGATCGAGGCCACCCAGCGGCAGGCGGCTACGACGGAATTGCTCGGTGACGAACTCGCCGAACTGCGCGAACTGGTGAACCAGCAACGCGCATCCATCGAGCAGGCGCGCGGGTACGTCGACGACAGGTGCGCCGAGGCGGTTGCCGCATTGACGGCCGAAGCAGGCAACGAGGTCGGCGCTCTGCGCAACGTTGCCCTCGTGCGCTACGACGCGTTCACCGAGATGTCGGGCCGGATGTCGTTCTCACTGGCCCTGCTCGACGACAGCGGCGCGGGCGTCGCGATCAGCGCGATCTCGGGAAACTCGGACACGCGTGTGTATGCCAAGGGCGTCACGGCAGGCAAGGGCGAGCACGAGCTTTCCCCCGAGGAGCAACAGGCAGTCGCCGCTGCCATGCAGCGGCGCAGGGGGCGGCTGCTGCACCGCAAAGCGAGCTGACGGGCGTTCCCTCGGGCCCGTAGGCTCGCCGACGTGACTCGCTTGGCATTCCTCGGCCCGGAAGGGACGTTCGCGCACGCGGCCCTGCGCTCACTTCCGATCGCTGCTTCAGCGACACTCCTGCCTACGCTCAACGTGACCCTGGCCATCGCCGCGGTGCGCGAGGGCGATGCAGACGGCGCACTCGTCCCGCTCGAGAACTCGGTCGAAGGCGCGGTTCCCGCGACGCTCGACGAGCTCGCCAACGGTGAGCCGCTGGTCATCGCCGAGGAGACCTACCTTCCGGTTGCCTTCGACCTCATGGCCCGTCCGGGAACCGCGCTCAGCGACGTGAGCACGGTGGCGACGCATCCGCACGCCGAGGCGCAGGTCCGCCGCTGGCTGCTCGACAACCTTCCCGGAGCCGAGCTCACGCTCGTCGGATCGACGGCTGGGGGGGTCCAAGCCGTCGCGGCGGGTGAGTACGACGCCGCGATCGGCGCATCCGTGGCCGGCGAGCTGTACGGCCTCACGAGCATCGCGCGCGACATTGCCGACCGGCCCGGCGCGGTAACCCGATTCGTGCTGCTGACCAGACCGGCCCCACCGCCGCCACCCACCGACAACGACCGCACTTCGCTGGTCGCGTATCTCCGAGAGGACCACTCCGGCGCGCTGCTGGAGATTCTCACCGAGTTCGCCGCACGGGCGGTCAACCTCACCCGGATCGAATCGCGCCCGACCAAAGGCCGAATCGGGCAGTACTGCTTCTCGATCGACTGCGAGGGGCACCTGAGCGAGGAGCGGGTGGGAGATGCGATCGCCGCACTGCACCGAGTCTGCGCAGATGTCCGGTACCTGGGCTCCTACCCCCGGCGCGAAGGCAAGCAGGGTGCGGTGCCCGGCGGACGCACCGACTCCGACTTCGTGGACGCTCGCGGTTGGCTGCGAAGAGTTCGCGAAACCGGCGCCAGCTAGCGCAGGCGGCGCGCCCTGAACGGGCGCGACCGACCGCCGTCGCGACCTACAGGCGGAGCCCTACAGGCGGAGCCCTACAGGTACAGGCCGGTGTTGGCGTCGTTTCGCTCAGCGGCGATCGCATGCAGGTCGCGTTCGCGCAGCAGCAGGAACTGATCTCCGGCGATCTCAACCTCGTGCCGGTCGTCGGGGCTGAACAGAACCCGATCTCCCGGCTCCACCGCCCGAACATGGTTGCCGACCGCCAGCACCTCGGCCCAGATGAGGCGCTTGGACAGCTGCGCGGTCGCTGGGATCAGGATGCCACCGGACGAGCGGCGCTCACCTTCGTCGCGCGGCTCCTTCACGAGCACCCGATCGTGCAGCATCTTGATCGGTAAGCGGTCGGTCACAAGGTCAAGGCTAACCAGGTGACCTGGGCGCGGACGCGGCGTCATCCCGCAGCTCAGTAACCTGAGTACGTGATCGACCTCAAGCTCGTGCGCGAAGACCCCGACCGGGTACGCGCATCCCAACGAGTCCGTGGGGCGGACGACGCCCTGGTCGACGCCCTGCTGGCAGCCGATGATGCCCGCCGAGCGGCGGTGGCCCGCGCCGATAATCTGCGGGCCGAGCAGAAGACCATCGGGCGGGAAGTCGCCTCCGCCACGCCCGAGAATCGGCACGCCGTCCTTGCCCGGGCCAAGCATCTCGCCGATGAGGTAAAAGCTGCCGAGGCCGACCAGACCGCCGCCGACGCGGCCCTGCAGGCGGCACATCTGGCCGTCGCCAACGTTGTGGAGGACGGGGTGCCTCCCGGTGGGGAGGCCGACTTCGTCACCCTGGAAACGGTGGGGACGCCTCCGGCGATCGAGCGTCCCCGCGATCACACCGAGATCGGCGCGATTCTCAAGGCGATCGACACCGAACGTGGCGCGAAGGTCAGCGGTGCCCGCTTCTACTTCCTGACCGGCGTCGGTGCGCAGCTGGAACTTGCCCTGGTCAACCTCGCCATGGAGCAGGCGACGAACGCAGGGTTCATCCCGGTGATCGCCCCGGCCCTGGTCAAGCTGGAGGCGATGGAGGGAACCGGGTTCCTCGGCGCCCATTCTGCCGAGGTCTACCGCCTCGCCGACGACGACCTGTATCTCGTGGGCACGTCCGAGGTCGCGCTGGCGGGGTTCCATGCGGGTGAGATCTTGGATGCCGGCGAGCTGCCACTGCGATACGCGGGATTTTCCTCGTGCTTTCGC
Organism: Actinomycetota bacterium; assembly: GCA_030775825.1. Classification (GTDB taxonomy): domain Bacteria; phylum Actinomycetota; class Actinomycetes; order Mycobacteriales; family Jatrophihabitantaceae; genus JALYIL01. The sequence continues at coordinate 27,737 of JALYIL010000031.1, read as the reverse complement.
CGCGAGGCCGGCTCGTACGGCAAGGACACCCGCGGCATCATCCGCGTTCACTGGTTCGACAAGGTCGAGATGTTCTCCTACGTCGACGTCGCCGATGCGGTGGACGAGCATCAGCGACTGCTCGCTTGGGAACGCGAGTTCATGGACCGCCTGGAACTCGCGTACCGCGTCATCGATGTCGCGGGCGGCGACCTGGGCTCGTCCGCGGCGCGCAAGTACGACATCGAAGCGTGGTTCCCGTCCCAGCAGGCCTATCGCGAGCTGACCTCCACGTCGAACTGCACCACGTTCCAATCCCGTCGCCTCAACATCCGGATGCGCGGACCGAAGGGCACAGCCCCGGTTGCCACCCTGAACGGGACGCTGTGCGCGGTGGCCCGCACCATCGCCTGCTTGCTTGATCATCATCAGCTGCCGGATGGGTCGGTGTACGTTCCGGGCGCGCTGCGTCCCTGGCTCGGCGGCCGCGAGGTGCTGACCGCACCGTGAGCCGCACCATGCGCGGTGTGCGAATGATCGCCAGTGACCTGGACGGCACCCTGTTGCGCAGCGACAACACCGTTTCGTCCCGCACTCGGGCGGCGTTGCTGGCGGCCGCCGACCGAGGGCTCCTGATCGCCTTTGTCACCGGTCGTCCGCCGCGATGGCTCACCGAGGTCGTCGATGCCACCGGGCATACCGGAGTTGCGGTCGCCGCGAACGGCGCCCTTCTCTATGACCTCGCGACCGAAGAGGTGCTCGCCACCTACCCCATGCAGCCTGAGGCGATGCGCGTTCTCGCCGCCGAACTACGCGCCGCGTACCCGGCCGTCCAGTTCGCCGTCGAGTACGGCGACGGGTTCGGCGCCGAACCGGAATACGTCCACGACTGGCAGATAAACCCGCGGCTCAGCAGTCAGGGGCGTCCGATGACCCCACCCTTGACGGCGGACCTCGAGACCATCACCGCCCGGCCGGGGGTCAAGTTGCTCGCCAAGGATCGCGGCGCCGATGCCGACGATTTCATGGCGTCGGCTGAACTCCTGCTGGCCGGTCGGGCCTCGGTTACCCATTCCTCTACCTTCGGCCTGCTCGAGATCGCCGCACCCGGGGTGAGCAAGGCGACCGGGTTGGCCGAACTCGCGGGACGCCACGGCATCAGCCAGGGCGACGTCGTCGCGATCGGAGACATGCCCAATGACGTCCCCATGCTGCAGTGGGCCGGCCGGTCTTACGCGGTGGCGAACGCGCACCCGTCCGCCCAAGCCGCCGCGGATGCTGTCGTCGGCTCCAACGATGAGGACGCCGTCGCCGTACTGATCGAGTCGTTGCTCGGTTAGCTCGGAGACGGCAACGGACCCGGGGTTCAGGGTTGGCGAAGTGCGGCGCGGTGGATCTTGCCGCTGGTGGTCTTCGGCAAGGCATCGACGAAGCTCACCTGACGCGGGTACTTGTAGGGAGCTGTCTCGGCCTTGGCGTGCGCCTGGAGGTCGGCGACCAGCTTGTCCGAGCCCACGTAACCCTCGCGCAACACAACGACGGCGGTCACGATCTCACCTCGGGTGGCATCGGGCACGCCGATGACCGCGACCTCGCGCACCGCGGGGTGACCCGACAACGCCAGTTCCACCTCGGCCGGACCTATCCGGTAGCCCGCGCTGAGGATCACGTCGTCGACCCGCGCTTCGAAGTACAGCCAACCGTGTTCGTCCTGACGCACGCGATCGCCGGTGTGCCAGGGGCCGGCGGGGACGGGTTCGCCGCCGTAGCCAAGGAAGAACGTGGGGACCGTCTGCGGATCGACGGTGAGCTCGCCGTCGACAAGCTCCATCACGATCCCCGGCAAGGGCAGTCCCATCGAACCGGCCGGAGCCTCGCGCCCAGGGCGCACGCCGGCCAGGTGGCCGGTCTCGGTCTGGCCGTAGCCATCGGCAATGACGAGGCCGGTCTGCTCGCGCCAGGTCTGTGTCGCCGCGCTGCCCAGAGGTTCCCCCGCTGTCACGAGGCGCCGCAGCGACGGCACGTTCTCGATAGGGCCGTGCGCCGCAATGAGTCGATACTCGGTCGGTGCCATGCAAAGCACGTTCACCTGTTCCCGGCGCATCGTCGCGAGCCGTTCGGACGGGTCGAAACGTGCATCCTGCAGCAGCGCGCGAGCACCGCACAGCCAGGGCGCGATGAACGTGTTGCGCGCCGACTTGGACCAGCCGGGTGCCGCACTCGACCAGACAAGCTCCCCTGGCCGGGCGCCCAGCCAATCGCGTGCCTGCAACCGCTGACCCCACACGTAGCGCTGCCCGTGAGTCACGAGCTTGGGCTCGCCGCTGGTCCCGGAGGTGAACAGCACGAATGCCGGATCTGTCGGTCCCAGATCGACAGCGGGTGCAGGGGCACCGCGCGGGGTGGCGATGCCATCGCCCACGTCGATCACCGGGCAGTCGGGTGCCGCTTCGTCCAGGACCGCGCGGTTGCGCACGTCGCAGACCACGAGGGCCGGGCGCGCTTGGCGTAAGCGCAGCTCGAGGTCTTTGGGCCGCAACTGCTCGCTGCACGGAAGTACCGCCGCGCCCATGCGCAAGCACGCCAGGATGCTCAGGACGTACTCGACCCGGTGGCCAAGGAGTGTCAGCACCGTCGACCCGCGCCTGACGCCGTGACTCGCGAAGACCCCGGTCAAGGCGGCGGCCGCCCCGGCGAGCTCGGCGAAGGTCCACACCCTGCGGCCCTCGGACGCCGACACTGTGACAGCGGCGACGCCGCCCCGCGGCTGGAGTTCGACAAAGTCGCGGACGAAGTTGCGCACTGCCGCGGGCTGTACCGCCCCTGGCTGCGCCGCCTTAGGCTGGGGACGGTCGGACACTAGAGATACTGGCCCGTACCCCGGCCGTCGGCATCATCGCCCTCGAATCCGTCCGGCGTGCCGAAGCGCGCTCCCGGCACGACGATCTGCCCGCCGGGGCCAATTATCGCCCGCTGCTCGCCCGGCGCCCCCGGCAGCGCCCGTCCGCGCATTTGTTCGAGCTGGGCCCGAGCGGCCATCTGTTGGGCGAACAGCGCGGTCTGGATCCCGTGGAACAACCCTTCGAGCCAGCCGACCAGCTGGGCCTGGGCAATGCGAAGCTCGGCCTCCGACGGCACGCCCGTGCCGAAGGGCAGCGTCAGCCGGTCAAGTTCCTGGCGAAGGTCGGGCGACAAGCCTTCCTCGAGCTCCGTGATCGATGCCTCGTGGATCTCGCGGAGCCGCTGGCGGCCGGCCTCGTCCAGCGGAGCTGCCCGGACTTCCTCCAGCAATTGCTTGATCATCGTGCCGATCCGCATCACCTTGGCAGGTTGTTCCACCATGCCCGTAATGTCGTCATCGGCATTGCGCTCGTCTGTGCCGGGGTGTGGCGTCACGACGATATCCGCGTCGGCGGACCCGGCGTCCCCGTCGGACGGGTTCTGTGCAGTGTGCTGCGGGATGTCGGTCACCTGACCAGTCTTCCTCAGTGCGGAACAGCATCCAAACGGGCACCGCAATGCTGTCGCACCGGTACCCGCATAACCCAGGAAGAAGATCTCTCGATGTCGGTGATGAGCTTCGACGTGGCCCGAGTCCGCGGGTTGTACCCGACGCTGGGCGCAGGCACGGCACACCTGGACGGCTCGTTCAGTGCCCTGCAGCCAGAGTCCGTCATCCGGGCGATCATCGCGACGTTGCGCTCCTCACCGTCGCAACCAGGGTCGCGGTCAGATCGCTCACAGCGATCTGGGCATTCGGTGCACAGTGCTCGGCAGGCCGTCGGAGACCTCGTCGGCGTCCCCGCCGACTCGGTTGTCCTGGGGCACAGCACCGCGGAGCTGATCCTGCGGTTCGCCAACCTGCTCTCGCGCGATTGGCAGCTGGGCGACGAGGTCACGCTCAGCCGGTTCGATACCGACCTCAATGTCGGAACCTGGCTTCGCGCGGCCCGCTCGTCCGGTGGCGTCGCACGCTGGGCGGAGGTCGACCTCGAGACCGGTGAGCTCCCGACGTGGCAATACGCCCAATTGATCAACAAGCGCACCCGGGTGGTCACTACCCCGCTGGGCAATCCGGCCACCGGCGCCGTGCCCAACGTCCGGGCGATCGCCGACCTCGCACATGCCCACGGTGCGCTCGTCGTCGTGGACGCCGGAGCGGCGCTCCCGCATATGGCCCTTGATGTCGGCGACCTCGGCGCCGACCTGCTCGTCGTTTCGGCGGCCACGTTCGGCGGCCCCACAGTGGCTGCGGTTGCCGCGGCCCCCGGCCTGCTGGACCAGCTGAGCGGGATCGACCGGCTCTCGACATCTCAGCGATTCGAATTCGGTCCGCTACCGGTCGAGCTGCTCGACGGCCTCACGGCCGCGATCGACCACCTCGCGCAGCTGGACGAGTGGGCATCCGGAAGCCGGCGCGAACGGATCATCGCCTCGCTGAGGGTTGCCGGCCACTACGAGCAGAGCTTGTACGAGCGTCTCGACCGCGGCCTGCGCTCGGTTCCGAAGGTGACGGTGCTCGGCACCTGTGACGACCGGCTGCCGATGGCTGCGTTCACCGTTGACGGTCACACTCCAGGTCAGGTCGGCAATTTCCTGCAGCGCCGCGGAGTCTCCGCCTGGACCGGGCCGAGCGGTCTCGGCGAGCTTCTCGCCGCCTACGGTGCGGACGAGTGCGGAGGCGCCACCTACGTGGGCGTCATGCCCCACACGGCGACGAAGGAAGTCGATCTGCTGCTAGGCGCGCTCGAGCTGCTCACTGCGTGAGACCTGCGGTGGCCGGAGTCACCGGGCGCACCCTGCAGGGGCGCAACTCAACGAGCGCGCAGCAGAACCTTGCCGATGTGCTCACTCGATTCCACGAGCCGGTGGGCCTCGGCGGCATCGTCCAAGGTCAGGATGCGGTCGATGACCGGCCGTACGGTGCCCGCTTCGATCAGCGGCCACACTGCGTGCTGGGTTTCCGCGACGATCTCCGCCTTCTCCACCCGCGACCGTCCGCGCAGCCCGGCGGCGTACACGGTCGCGCGCTTGACCAGGAGCATGCCCAGATCGAGTTCGCCCACCCGGCCGCCCTGCAGCCCGAGCACGATCAGCCGGCCGCCGATGGCCAGCGAGCTGGTGTTGCGGGCGAGATAGGAGGCGCCCATATTGTCGAGGATCACGTCGACACCGGCACCGCGGGTCTCGGAGCTGACGCGCTCGTCGAACGCCTCGTCGCGGTAGTTGATGGCGACCTCGGCACCGAGTTCGCGACAGATACCAACCTTGCGGGGCGTTCCCGCGGTAGCGAACACGCGCGCGCCACGTCCATGGGCGAGCTGAATGGCTATCGTGCCGATACCACTGGTGCCACCGTGGATGAGCACGGTCTCGCCCGGCTGCAACCTTCCCGCGCCGAACAGCATCGACCACACGGTGCAGGTGGCTTCCGGCAGCGCCGCGGCGTCTACGAGGGGGACTCCCGAGGGAATCGGCATGAGCTGGCTCGCCGGCACCGCAACCAGCTCGGCGTATCCGCCGCCGGACAGCAACGCACACACCTCGTCACCCACGGTCCAGCTCGCGACGCCCTCGCCGAGCGCCGCGATAGTGCCCGAGCACTCCAAGCCGAGGTAGGGCGACGCTCCCGGTGGCGGCGGGTAGTTGCCCTGCCGCTGCAGTAGATCGGCCCGATTCACCGCGGTTGCGGCGACCCGGATCAGGACCTCGCCGGCTTTCGGCTCGGGATCGGGCACCTGCCTGATCTGCAATACCTCGGGATCGCCCGGTTCGGTGATGACGACAGCACGCATCCACCGACCGTATCGCCTGCGCCGTGGATACCAGACACGCGGAGGCGGTCCTGGCGTGCCCGCGTGTGGGCGGGCAGAGTCGGCGACATGCAGCATGTGTCCGTGGGTGTCGGGCCGTTGAGCGAGGCAGATGTCGTTGGGGTCGCGCGAGATGGCGTTGGCGTCGAGCTCGACGCCGGCGCGCGCGCGGCGATCGCCGCATCGAGGTCGGTGGTCTCCGCCCTGGCCGCGGACGCCGAACCGCACTACGGCATCTCCACCGGCTTCGGGGCGCTCGCCACCAAGCACATCCCGGTCGAGCAGCGTGCGGTGCTGCAGCGATCACTGATCAGGTCGCACGCGGCAGGTTCCGGTCCGGAGGTCGAGCGCGAGGTCGTTAGGGCGATGATGCTGCTGCGCCTGTCGACGCTGGCCACCGGGCACACCGGAGTGCGACCACAGACGGCGGCCGTGCTGGCCGGGATGCTCGATGCAGGGATCACCCCCGTCGTGCACGAATACGGATCACTGGGATGTTCGGGCGACCTGGCGCCATTGGCGCACGTAGCGCTGGTTCTCATCGGCGAGGGAACAGCGCGGGATCGGCTCGGTGCCCTCGGTCAGAGCGCCGACCTGTTGCGCGCGCATGGGCTCGAGCCGGTCACGCTCGCGGAGAAGGAGGGCCTAGCCCTCATCAACGGGACCGACGGCATGCTGGGACAGTTGCTGCTCGCCTGCCACGACCTCGACCTGCTGCTGCGCACAGCCGACATCACCGCCGCGATGAGCGTGGAAGCCATGCTCGGTACCGCGCGCGTGTTCGCCGCCGACCTGCAGGCATTGCGCCCGCAACCTGGGCAGGCGGTCGCGGCGGCAAACATGCGCGCGCTGCTCGCCGACTCACCGATCATCGCGTCACACGCCGGCCCGGAGTGCGTCTACGTCCAGGACGCCTACTCGATGCGGTGCGCGCCCCAGGTCGCCGGCGCTGCCCGCGACACGCTCGCGCACGCCCGCCAGGTCGGCGCGTTCGAGCTGCGAGCCTCCGTCGACAATCCCGTGGTGATCGATGGGCGGGTCGAGTCCAACGGCAACTTCCACGGCGCGCCCATCGCCTACGTCCTCGACTTTCTCGCCATCCCGGCAGCCGACGTCGCCTCGATGAGCGAGCGGCGTACCGACCGGATGCTCGACGCTTCGCGCTCGCGGGGCCTGCCGGCGTTCCTGGCACACGATCCCGGCGTGGACTCCGGCCACATGATCGCTCAGTACACGCAGGCGGCGCTCGTCTCGGAGATGAAGCGGTTGGCCGTGCCCGCGAGTGTCGACTCGATCCCGTCGAGCGCCATGCAGGAGGACCACGTGTCGATGGGATGGGCGGCGGCTCGCAAACTCAGGCGGTCCGTCGACGCGCTGACCCGGGTGCTCGCCATCGAGGCGCTTACCGCCGCGCGCGCCCTCGATCTGCGGGTGCCCTTGCGTCCGGGACGGCCCACCGAAGCCGTCGTTGCCGCCCTGCGGGAGAAGGTCTCTGGGCCGGGACCCGACCGGCACCTAGCGCCGGAGATCGATGCCGCGGTCGACTTCGTCCGCAGTGGTGCCGCGGTCGCCGCCGCCGACGACGCACTCGCGGCACCCTTGAGCTGAGCCGCGGTCCGGGCATCCTTGAGCTGAGCCGCGGTCCGGGCACCCTGCGCTGAAAGGACATTCCATGAGCGAGTCCCGCGTGATCCACGCACCTCACGGCACGACCCTGACTGCTCGGGGCTGGCAGACCGAAGCACCGCTGCGCATGCTGCAGAACAACCTCGACCCGGACGTAGCCGAGCATCCCGAAGAGCTCGTGGTCTACGGGGGCACTGGCAAGGCAGCCCGCGACTGGCCGAGTTACGACGCGATCCTTCGAACCCTCACCGATCTCGAACTCGATGAGACCCTGCTGGTACAGAGCGGTCGCCCCGTCGGCGTTATGCAGACCCACGAGTGGGCTCCCCGGGTGCTGATCGCGAATTCGAATCTCGTCGGCGACTGGGCGAACTGGGAGGAGTTCCGCCGCCTCGAGCACCTCGGCCTGACCATGTACGGGCAGATGACCGCCGGCTCGTGGATTTACATCGGTACCCAGGGCATCCTGCAGGGGACATTCGAGACCTTCGCCGCCGTAGCCGCCAAGCTCGCAGCCGAAGGCGGGAGCCCGGACCCGGACGGCACCCTCGCCGGCACGATCACGCTCACGGCTGGGCTCGGTGGGATGGGCGGAGCTCAGCCGCTCGCCGTGACGATGAACGGCGGCGTGGCGATCTGTATCGAGGTGGACCCCTCACGCATCGCCCGGCGGATAGAGCATGGCTATCTGGATGTCTCGGCCACTTCGGTGCAGGATGCGTTGCGGTTGGCGATCGAGGCGCGTGATGCCCGAAAGCCACTGTCCATCGGCCTGCTGGGCAATGCGGCCTCGGTCGTCGCCCAGCTGCTGGCCAACGACGCACCGATCGACATCGTGACCGACCAGACGTCCGCACACGACCCGTTGAGCTACCTCCCGATCGGCGTCGACTTCTCCGACTGGCATGACTACGCCTCGCGAAAGCCCGAAGAGTTCACCGGCCGCGCCCGCGCCTCGATGGCTCGCCACGTGGAGGCGATGGTCGGGTTCCTGGACAAGGGGGCCGAGGTATTCGACTACGGCAACTCGATTCGCGGTGAGGCGCAGCTGGCTGGATACACGCGGGCGTTCGCGTTTCCCGGGTTCGTCCCCGCCTATATCCGCCCCCTGTTCTGCGAGGGGAAGGGGCCGTTCCGCTGGGCCGCTTTGTCCGGCGACCCGGCTGACATCGCCCGGACCGACCGCGCCGTCCTCGAACTGTTCCCGGAGAACGAGTCGTTGACTCGCTGGATCAGACTCGCCCAGGAGCGGGTTCACTTCCAAGGTCTACCGGCCCGGATCTGCTGGCTCGGGTACGGCGAGCGGGACAGGGCCGGGCTGGCGTTCAACGACCTCGTCGCCTCCGGACAGGTGCAAGCCCCGATCGTGATCGGTCGCGACCACCTCGACTGCGGGTCCGTCGCGTCCCCGTACCGGGAGACGGAGGCGATGGCCGACGGTTCCGACGCGATCGCGGACTGGCCGCTGCTGAACGCCATGGTGAACGTTGCCAGCGGTGCAAGCTGGGTGTCGATCCATCACGGCGGCGGCGTCGGCATGGGGCGCTCGATCCACGCCGGCCAGGTCTGCGTGGCGGACGGGACCTCGCTCGCCGCCCAGAAGCTCGCCCGCGTGCTGAGCAACGATCCCGGGATGGGTGTCATCCGGCACGTGGACGCCGGCTATGACCGGGCCCGCGAGGTGGCCGCCAGCGCCGGGGTACGCGTCCCGATGCAGGAAGGCTGATCAGCGCGAGCCGGGCAGCTCAGCGCGAGCCGGGCAGCTCAGCGCGACGCGGTCAGCTTGGCGGCCACGGCGGCCAGCAGCGGGACGTCCGCGGCCAGCCACTGCACCGAGTCGAGCTCTTCGGCGGCGAACCAACGCGTCTCGTCGTGATCGAGCCGCGGTTCCGGAAAGCCGATGAGATGCTCGGTCAGGTAAACCCGAAGCAGCACGTCAGGCCCGATGTCGGAGGTGCCGACCAGCTCGCCCACGGCGACTTCAAGGCCCAACTCCTCGCGGCATTCACGCACCAACGCGTCGTGATCAGACTCGCCGGGCTCGACCTTGCCGCCCGGGAACTCCCACTGGCCCGCAACGGCCGGCGGGGCGGCGCGGCGGGCACCCAGAACGCGCCCGTCCAGCAGAATGGCGGCCGCGACGACAATCCGTTGCGTCATGACATCGCACTATGCACCACCGCAACCTCGGCAGACAGGTGCGCGAACGCCCGGGTTGAGAAAGGATCGGATCATGTACCTCGCTACGACGGACGTGGCCAACGAGCTGCTGGCTCGAGATCCGCTCGCGCTCCTGATCGGCATGCTGCTCGACCAGCAGATCCCGATGGAGAAGGCATTCACCTCGCCGCAGGTCCTCGCCGAGCGCTTGGGCGGTGCGCTCGATGTCCATGCCATCGCTGACTACGACACCGAGGCGTTCGAGCAACTGTTCCGCGAACCACCGGCGCTGCATCGCTTCCCGGCGGCCATGGCCAGGCGAGTGCAGGAACTTGCCCGCGTACTCGTTGAGCGATTCGACGGCCAGGCCGCCTCGGTCTGGGCCGGCGCGGCAAACGGCAGCGAGCTCGTCGCACGCATCGGGCAACTGCCCGGGTTCGGCGCGCAGAAGGCGAAGATCTTCGCGGCACTACTGGGTAAGCAATTCGATATCCGGCCCGAAGGGTGGCGGGAGGCCGCCGGTGACTACGGTGCGGCCGGCAGCCAACGATCGGTTGCCGACGTCGTCGACGCCGCCTCACTGCTTGCGGTTCGCACCCACAAGAAGCAGATGAAGGCTGCGGCCAAGGCAGCGAGCGAGTGACGACGACCCTGCTTACCGGTATTGCATTACTGGCAACGCAGGATCCGGAGCTCGGCGAGATCCGGCACGCTGCTGTTGTGCTGGACGGCGACGTCGTGGCCTGGGTCGGGAGCCAGGCGCAGGCGCCTGATGCCGACGCGCGGGCGGATCTGGGCGGAAGAACGGTGATCCCGGGCTTCGTCGATTCGCACGCTCACCTCGTGTTCGCCGGCGATCGCAGTGATGAGTTCGTGGCCAGGATGGCCGGAGAGTCCTACGCCGCCGGGGGGATCCACACGACCGTCCGGGCGACGCGGGCGGCTAGCGACACCGAGCTGCGCGCCAACCTCGCGCGGCTGGCGCAGGAGTTCCTCCGAGCCGGAGTGACCACCTTCGAGTGCAAGTCCGGGTACGGGCTGGATACGCCCAACGAACTCCGCTCACTTCGCCTGGCCGGCGAAGTCACCGCCGAGACCACGTTCCTGGGTGCGCACGTCGTACCGCAGGACGTCGATCGCGGCGACTACCTCGCCGATCTCACCGGAGCGATGCTCCGGGCCTGCGCGCCGCACTCGCGCTGGATCGACGTGTTCTGTGACGCCGGAGCGTTCGACGAGACCGAGAGCCGGGCCGTGCTCGAAGCCGGCATCACTCTGGGCCTGGGCGCTCGGGTACACGCGAACCAGCTCAGCGCGGGGCCCGGGGTCCGGGTGGCGGTCGAGCTAGGCGCGGCGAGCGCGGATCACTGCACGCACCTCAGCGATGCCGATGTGGATGCGCTGGCCGGATCCTCGACCGTGGCAACGCTACTTCCCCTCGCCGAGTTCTCCACCCGTGCGCCGTACCCCGATGCGCGGCGGCTACTAGATGCCGGCGTTTCGGTCGCGCTGGCCACCGACTGCAACCCCGGTTCGGCGTACTCGACCTCGATGGGGCTCGCGATCGCACTCGCGGTCCGGGAGATGAAGATGACACCGGCCGAGGCATTGCGCGCCGCCACCGCCACGGGCGCGAAGGCCTTGCGCCGCAGGGACGTCGGAGTGATCGCGCCCGGCAAGCACGCCGATCTCGTCGCCCTCGACGCCCCTAGCTACGTGCACCTTGCCTACCGACCTGGGGTTGCGCTCGTGGCTGGGGTGTGGCGCGCCGGGCAACGCGTGCTGTAGTACTCGGGCTCCGTCGTATTGGGCTCACACTCCGGCGAAAGCCGTGGCGCGCAGCGCCTCGACCTGAGCACCGAGCTCGGTGACGAGCGCCTCGTTCACCTCGGCGCCGCACCTGCTCAGCCAGTTCGCAACCATCCGGTGGCCGCCCTGGGTCAGGACCGACTCCGGATGGAACTGCACGCCGTCAATCGGCAACGTGGCGTGCCGCAGCCCCATCACCACGCCGGACTCGGTCCGCGCGGTCACGAGGATCTCCTCGGGCAACGCCTCTGCTTCGACGGCCAGCGAGTGGTAGCGGGTGGCGGTGAACGGTGACGGCAGCCCGGCCAGCACTCCCGTCGCGTCGTGCAGCACCTCGCTTGTCTTCCCGTGCAGCAGCTCCGGTGCGCGCACAATCGGCGCACCGAAGACCGCCCCGATCGCCTGGTGGCCCAGGCACACGCCGAACAGCGGGATGGCCTGTTCGGCGCAGGCCGTCACCACGGCCATCGAGTTTCCGGCATCCTGCGGCATGCCGGGGCCGGGCGAGATCAGCACACCGTCGAACTCGGCGCCTTGAACATCAACGGGGCGCACCGCGTCATTGCGCCGGACCACGACATCGGCCCCGAGCTGGCCCAGATACTGAACCAGGTTGTAGACGAAGCTGTCGTAGTTGTCCACGACGAGGACGCGTGTCACTTCCCGTTGACCGTGACGTGGTTGATCGGCAGGTGTGGTTCGACCCAGGGAAAGACCACGAACAGCAGCAACGCGGCAGCCAGCGTCAGCAGGACGAGGACCTGCACGAGCTTGAGGGAGACAGCGCCGGGCAGGTGCCGCCAGATCCAGGTGTACATCAGACGCCCGCCTGGTTGTACAGGTTGCTGATCGACGCGGGCATCGGCGAAACGTAGGTCGGATGGCCTGATTTCGCCGACCCGAGAACCTTCGGCAGTGTCGTGATCAGGTGGGCGTGCACGATCATCCGCTGAGCCGCGGTGAACTTCGGGTGACAGGTCGTCATCGTCAGGTAGCGATCATTCGTTCCCGGTACGGCACTCGGCCGGTTCGGAATCGGCAGGATGACGGCGTTGTCGCTCGGGTCGACGATCTCGCGACCCGGCACCCCGTTCACGTCCGGGCTGCTCAGGTCCGCCTTCGCGACGTCGCCGAGTACCGAATAGACGAGCCAGCTCTTCTCGGTCTCGATGATGATCGTGTCACCGGGCTTGAGGTGATCGAGGTTGAGGAACGGCTCGCCCTTGCCGACGCGGTGACCCGCCACGGCGAAGTCGCCCACCTGTCCCGGGAGCGCCGTCCCTGCGTAGTGACCTGGGCCCTTGGTGAGTGAGGCGTCCCCGGTGCCTTCGACGATCGTGAACGCATAGTCGCGTCCCAGGCGTGGAATGTAGATGTTCGCTATGCCGGCGCCGATGGGAATGCCGGAGGTGCCCGATCCCGGTAGCGGGTCGACCCCGTCGGCCCACGCATTCTCCAGCGCGGTATGGACCTTGTGCTGCGCCTGGTGGGCGAAGATGTTGGTGATCCAGACTTCGTAAACCACGAACAGCAGCACCACCAGGCCGGCCGTGACGAGGGTCTGCCCCACCCCGCGCAGGATGAGGCGGACCGTGTCGCCGATGCGGCGTCGACGAACCGGCCTCGGCGCGAACGCGGGCGGCTGCTCGGTTACCAACTCGCTCATTGGTCCACCATCGGTGTGTCCTCGCTCATTTGCTTATCGCCCTCGCATAGATCAGGCCGACTGGAGGCTTGTAGGCCGGAAGATCGAGTTGTGTCTGTGACTCGACCGTGAAGCCGAGGCCATAGAAGCCCGCCGCCTGCTGGAACAGTTTGACACCCGGCGACGCGTCGAGCTTCTGCTGCATCTGTGTGGACGGCCCGATCGCGACAACCCGGAATGGGGGGGAGTACACATCGCCGTTGAGCAGAAGGGTATTACCTACACACCGCACCGCGCTCGTCGCGATGACGCGCTGCCCAGCAATGCTCATGGCCTCGGCACCGCCTGCCCACAGCGCGTTCACAACTGCCTGTAGATCGGACTGGTGCACCACCAACTGGTTCGGGTCGACCCCCGCGACCGGTGCGGGCGCGTCGTTCAGCACGACCACGAGTCCCGGACCCTGCATCGCGGTCAGGCCGCCGGGCGCCTTGAGGGGGTCGACGAGGCTCTGCGCCCGCGCCACCGCCGAATTGCCGAGACCCGCCGCCTTGGTGGCCGCCGCTACTTGGGCCTGCAGGGCGGCGACGGTCTGGTCCTGGGTCTGGACCTGGGCCTCCGCCGCACGCACCAGTCCAGCGAGGCCTGCGGTGTTCTGGGGGCGAAGATCGGTGCCGTGCGAGACTCGCGCGCTGGTCGCAAACCCGAAGCCAGCGAGCAGGCAGATGGTGGGGGCCAAAACCCGCCAAGGCGACACACGCACTGCACCATCATGCCTTCGGCGTCTACCCTGGCGCCGTAGGCCGGCGAACGGTCACCGGCTGGGGAATGTCCCGGTCGGCGCTCAACCAGGAGATACACGTGCCCAAGTCCAAGGTCCGCAAGAAGAGCGACGCACCGCTGCGCCCCAGTTCGGGCGGCACGACGACGAAGACCGTCACGCCCAGCCCATCGTGGTACCCCGTCGTGATGGGCGTCATCCTGGTGATCGGCCTGGCCTATCTGGTCGTGTATTACCTCGCCGGCCAGAGCGTGCCCATCATGAAGGACCTCAGCGGGTGGAACTTCGGCGTGGGCTTCGGTGTCATGCTCGTCGGTCTGGTCATGGCCGTCCGGTGGCGGTGAGCAGCGGTTCGCGCGACATCGCGGCCATTCGGCCGGCGTTTCGAGTCTCTTCGCCCGGCGTTCAGCGCTGTGATTACACGGCTGTAAGTTAGTCCCCAGGTGGGGATAACTCTGTGGACGAAGCTCAGTTGGCCGAGGCGAGAGGTCCGGTCTGCCGCTTCGGACCGGATCGGCGACTCACCCTGTTGTGCGGAGTGCTTGCCGTCGTGGGCGCGGTCTCGACGGTGTTGAGCCAGGATCCGGCGGGCCGCATCCTGCTGGCGGTCTCGGCCCTGATTCTGGCCGCGTACACCGTCACCGATCTCGTGTTCTGGCCACGCCTGGTCGCCTCCGCGGCCGGACTGCAGGTCCGCGCGCCCGGATTGCGCGGCAGCTTCGCCTGGACCGACGTGGAGTCGGTGCGTGCCGACGTCCGCCAGCGCCTGGGCCTGCGCAGCACCGCACTGGAGATCGATGTCCGCGATTGCCTGGTGGTGTTCAGCCGTCGCGCCTTGGGCGCCGACCCCGCCGCTGTTGCCGGGGTGCTCCGTGCCTTCAACCCGGGCTGAGGCCGTTCGTCCTCAGAATGTTGCCGTGCGCACGATCACGATGGCGGCGATGGCCGCCGCGACCCCGCCCAGGCCCAGTAGCTGGCTCTGCACACTGAGCCGTTGTCGTAGGTGGGGCATGCCGCCGATGGCGAGCGCCGCAAGGCCGCCGGCAACGAACCCGCCCAGGTGGCCGAGCCTGGAGATGTTCTGGATCGAGAAAGTCAGCACGAAGTTGATCACTATGATGCCCACCAGCCACTGCAAGTCCAGACCCAGCTTGCGGACGAACACGAGGCACGCTGCGAACAGCCCGAATATGGCACCAGAGGCTCCGACTTCGGGGACATTGATGTCGCCCCAGGCGTAGACCGCCGCCGATCCGCCGAGTGCGCCGAGCAGGTAGACGGCGCTGAAGCGCCAGCGTCCTAGCAGCCGCTCCAAGGGCGGCCCGATGAAGAACAACGCGAGCATGTTGGAGCCGATGTGCAGAACGCTGACATGCAGGAAGGCAGAAGTGAGCAGACGGTAGTACTCGCTGCGCTGCTTCACGGCGAGTGGTTGCAGCTGCCAGTTGTCGAACAGGCGGTGGAGAGGGACGCCCAGCGGGCCGGTAAACCCCTTCCCCGATTGCGCAACGGTGATCAGGTAGATGACCACATTCGCCGCGATCAAGGCGAACGTGACGTAGGGCGGCGATTGCATCAGGCGCGCGCCGACCGATGTGCGCGGGGCCCGCACGCTCTTGCGGGCAATATTCACGTCGTCCGGGCAGTGAAATCCGACCGACGCCGGCCGCATGCACTCCGGGCAGATCGGCCGATCGCACCGGGTGCAGCGAACACCAGCCTCGCGATTCGGGTGACGGTAGCAATGTGCCCGCTGTGCGGCGGCCTCCGCGGTGGAGGGCGCGCCACCGTCGGGAGGGGTCATGGCCCGGCCGGCTCCCCGCCGTCGGCAGGCTCGACCGTGACGGAGTTGATGGTGATGTCCGGCGTCGGCCGATCGCCGGGGCCGGTCGCCGTCGCGGCGATCTTGTCTACGACGGCGCGGCTCTCGGCATCGGCGACCTCACCGAAGATCGAGTGCTTCCGGTTCAGCCATGTCGTCGGCGCCACCGTGATGAAGAATTGGGACCCATTCGAGTTCGGTCCCGAGTTGGCCATCGCGAGCAGATAGGGCCGGTCGAAGGAGAGTTCGGGGTGAAATTCGTCGGCGAACTTATAGCCCGGATCACCCGTACCTCGTCCCAGCGGGTCGCCGCCCTGGATCATGAAGTTGGCGATCACCCGGTGAAAGATGGTGCCGTCATACAGCGGTGCGGTGGTCTTTGCCCCGGTCCCGGGGTGGCGCCACTCCCGGGATCCTTCAGCCAGTTCCACGAAGTTGCGCACCGTCTTCGGGGCATGGTTGCCGTAGAGCAGGACGCGGATATCCCCGGCGGAGGTACGCAGCGTTGCGATCGCAGTGGCAGACACGGAAGCTCACTCCAGCTGTCGAAGAGGTACGGAAGGTTCTAATCCTGCCACGCGGGCAGGGGGCGGCCCCCCGAGCGGGTGAGCCGGTCAGATCTTGGGAGCAATTGCCGCCGCAAGTGCCTTGGCGTTGAACGACGCGTTGGTTTGCTGGGTGTGGACGGTGACCAGCAGATTGCCCTTGGCGAATATGCACGCCCAGTCGGTCGGGCCGTCCGGACCGAAGAACCTCGTCTGGAACAGGATCGCGTCTACACCGGGGACCAGGTTGCGCACCGTCTCGGTCCGCGAACCCTTGCTCGCCGTCGACACCATCGCATTTCTGGCATCGAGCGTGGAGGTGAACGTGCGGGTGACGATGTCGGCAACGGCCTCGAACGGGCCGGCGTAGAAGTAGAAGCGGCATCCCACCGGCTTCATCGTGGTCAGGACCGTCGTTCGGTAGACGTGGTCGCCCTCGATATCGGCGACGTTCACGTTCGGGTTCTGGTCCGGCGAGGAGGCGATGTACGGGCAGGGCTTCTCCACCTCGCCCTTGGCCGCGGCTTGGTCCGGGACCAAGGGAGCGACGGTTGTTGCCACCGGCGGGCTGACCGGCGTGGGTGGTCTGGTACGCGTGACGATGATCGTGTTCGTCTGCGTGGTGTCCGGGGTCGGCTTCGCGCCCGTGCACGAACTCAGTGCGGTGGCGAGCATGGCGACGGTGGCCAGCGTGACGGCCCTGACGGCTGCGGAGCGGCACGGTCTCACGAGGGGGCAGCCTAGATCACCGCGGCTCAGCGCGGGCGACCCGCCTCTCAGCGCGGGCGACCCGCCGCCACCCGCGCGGCCTGCTCGGCAAGGGTGTCGTCGAGCGGTTCGAGTCCAGGGTCCACGCCCCGGCGGCGGTATGCGCGACTCAGCAGCTCGTCGGCGAACCGCGGGCTCTTCGCCAGGACAGGACCGTGCAGATAGGTGCCGATGACGTTGTCGCGAACGGCACCCTCGGTGCGGTCGCGCCCGTTGTTGCCGCGCCCTGGCTGGGTCGTGCCGAGCGGCCGAACGCCGGCGCCGAGCTCAGTCATGCCGCTGTGGTTCTCGTAGCCGACCAGCCGGCCGGAATCGGGGGTATCCACGACGTTGTTGCCGATCAAGCGCTCCCGCTGTCCCCGCGTCACGATGTCGAGTACCCCGACGCCCTGAATGCGCTGGCCTTGTTGGGTGATGAACTCGTGGCCGAGCATCTGGAAGGTGCCGCAGATCGTCAGCATCACGACGCCGTCATCGGCCATCGCGCGCAGATCAGCGCCACGCGAGGCGAGGTCGGCACCGATCTCACCCTGTGCGGCGTCCTGCCCCCCTCCGCCGAGCAGGATGTCGACCTCGGCCGGAAGCGGGTCTGCGACACTCACGGGCACCACACGCACATCCAGCCCGCGCCATTGCAGGCGGCGCTGGAGAACGATGACGTTGCCGGTGTCGCCGTAGATGTTCATCTCGCGGGGGTACAGGTGAACCAGCGTCAGTACGGGCGTGCTCACACCGGTTCCCCGATCCGCACCAAGATCGCATGCAACGCCCACATCGCCGTATACGTGCTGAACACGACGACTTGGCCGTCGGGCGCCACGCTCCCAACGGCGGCGCGAACCGCTTTCTCCAGGTCGGGCTGGAGCTCGTCCACCGAGATCCCGTCGTAACGCAGGCGGACTGCCATGTCAGCCGCTCGCGTTCCTGCCGTCAGAATGCGTCCGCCGCGCTCAGGGATAGCGGCGATGCCGGTGAAATCCACATCCCACAACCAGGAGACGTCGCGCCCATCGGCGTACTCGTCATTGATCGCGATGACGATGCAGTCGCGAGCCTGCGCACCGTCCAGCGTGCGCAGGCTCTGTCGAAATCCGGCGGGATTCTTGACCAGCTGCAGCACGAGGTGGCGCCCGTCAACGGTGAACGATTGCCCGCGGCCGAACGCGGGTGACACCTTCCGGAGGCCGGCGGCGATTGTGTCGGCGTCCATTGCGAAGGTCAGCGCCAGGGCCGCGGCACCGGTGGCGTTCTGCGCGTTGTGCGGTCCCACCGCGCGAAGCATGACGTGTCGCACCGATGACGCGATCCGAATCGTGAGCTCGGGTGAGTTCTCCGACCGCAGCGCCAGAAGCTCAGCTGCGGCGGGCTCGGGTGAGATGTAGACCGTGCCCCCGTAAAGTTCTTCGTCATTCGGAAACAGGGGTCGCAGCTCGGGGGTGACACCGTAGAAGCTGACCTCGGCCCCGGTCTTTGCGGCAAGAGCGGCGACCCGCTCGTCGTCGCGATTGAGCACCAAGGCCCGGCCCGTGGCCTCGGCGACCCTGGCGAGCAAACCGGCCGTTGTGTCGATCTCGCCGAACCGATCGAGTTGATCGCGCATGACGTTGAGCAGGAGAGAACGGGTTGGCCGGACAATCGCTGAGAAACGGACGGCCCAGGCCTCGTCCAACTCAAAGACCGCCACGTCGAAGTCGAGCCGACCGGTCCAGGAGGCGTGTTCGACGGTGGCGGTGATGGTTCCCCGGACGAAGTTGCTGCCGGTGTCATTGGTCAGTACCCGATAGCGTTCGGACAGGATCGTCGCCACCATCTTCGTCGTCGTGGTCTTGCCGTTCGTACCGGTCACCACGACGACGCCTTCGGGCAGCCGGGCCATCATGCGGGGCAAGAACCCGGGGAAGAGCTTCTCGACGACAAGCCCGGGCAGCGCGTTGCCGCGTCGCCCGATCATTCGTAGCCCGAGCAGGGTCAGTTTTCCGACCCAGACAGCCAACAGATCCATGATCTGGACAGGTTACCGGCGCGGGAAAGGGTGATCCGGGCGTAACCTAGAGGTGTCCGGCTTACTCTCGCGCGCGCCGTCCCCGGCGCTGCCGAGCCGGGAGAACCGTCGGATCCGCCGTACTGCGGCGCAGTCAGGTCGTTTCGAATGGCTAGTCCCGCACTCGTGCGTACCGTCTCTCCGCTGCGCCTGGCGCTGACCAGCCAGCTGACGCGGGCCAATCGCCTCGACGGCGCGTGGTGGCCCTATTCGACCGACGTGACGCTCGAGCTCGCGCCGCTGCTTGATGCCGTTGCCCGTCGCCTCGGTCGGGTCCGCGGGGTGCTTCTCAATCGCAGCGAGTGGGCCCCGACCCCGCTGGACTGGATTCCGTGCGGCAGCAGGCGCACCCGGATCAGCTGGTACGGGCTGCAGGACTCAGATATCGCGATTCTGATCGGCGACAACGACAAGCGACTTGGCCTGCTGATCATCCCGCCCTGCACGGAGGCCGGCGCCGCGGTGCGCGCCATGGAGATGGCCGCCACCACTGGCAACAGCATGAGCGGAACCGACACGTTGCGCGCCGTCGGCATCGACCGGGAGGCCTCACTCAGTACTGAGGGCACGGCCTGAGAGTGCCTGCTAGGATAGGGACAGCAGCCCGCCAAGCGGCTGTCGGAGGTGAATCTCCCTCCGGTCTGATTCGGATCGTCACGGACCTGAAGCAGGTAGGACGTTCCCGGTTGTCTCCGCTGCCCATTTCGCGTCGCAGACAGCCCGTTGCAGTAAGGAGTTCGTTGTGGAAGACAACAACGGCGGTTACGGTCCCTGGGACGACTAGGTGACCCGGGCAGCGGTTCCTGCCGGCACTGTGCCGGTGGGGGTCGCTGCTCGTTTGTTTCATAGACTGGCGCCCCATGGTCAAGCGGTCTAACAGCAGGCTGGGCAGGAGCTTCACGTGACGATTACCCGCACGACATCGCCGCAGACGGGGCTCTACGACTCGCGCCGCGACATCTACTATCCGAAGCCGACCTGGCGCGGCTGGCTGCATCTGGTCTGGTTTGAGGCAGCGCTCGTACTCGGCACACTGCTGCTGTCCAGCTCGCACGGGACCAAGACGGTCGTCGCAGTCGCCATTTACACCGCCAGCGTCGTCGGCCTGTTTGGCACGAGCGCGCTTTATCACCGGGGCAACTGGAGTCCCTGCTGGAGTTCGCGCCTGCAGCGCCTTGACCACACAATGATCTTCATCCTGATCGCGGGAACGGCGACTCCCGCCTTTCTCCTGGCTACTCCCGGAGTCTTTGGGCTGGTGGGTCTCATCGTCACGTGGTCGCTGACCGCCGTGGCATTGTTGCTGCACCTGGTTTGGATGGATGCGCCGGAGAAGCTCGTCGGCGCGACCTATATCGGTCTCGGTGCCGTCGCGTCGATGGCGTTGCCTTCGGTGTGGACGAGCAAAGGCGTCGCCCCGTTCCTGCTGTTGCTCATCGGGGGGCTGCTGTACGCGGCCGGTGCCATCTCCTACCACCAGCGACGCCCCGACCCGTGCCCTTCGGTGTTCGGCTACCACGAGGTGTTCCACAGCTTCGTGTGCGTCGCCGCGGCGTGCCAGTACGTGGCGATCGGTGTCTACATCGCCTGAGGCCGCGTCACTCACAGCCGAGGTGTGGGCCTCCACCGTAGAAAACTTGACCTAGGAAATGGCGCCGGCGGAAGCCTGGCGAGGCTTCCCTTGCGCTCGATCGTGGGATCGTGTCGCCCATGGACGATTTCCACTACACCCCGCATCCACACGTCGAACAGCGCCAAGCCGCCGGGCCGCCAAAGGTCGCCGCCGCGGTCGCGGTCGTGCACGGTCCCGGTCCCCTCGGTCGGTTCAACGCCAAGGCCGGGCTCAAGATCACCCTCGTCGTCGGCACCATGTGGACGGCGTACCTATTCACGGTGCTCGCCCTGATCAGCGCACCCTCGGCATTCAAGACGGGCAATACCATCATCATCATCGCCTGGATCGCGCAGACGTTCCTGCAGCTGGTGCTTCTGCCGATCATCATCGTCGGACAGAACGTGCAGGCCACCGCCGCGGACGCGCGTTCTCAGGCGACCTATGACGACGCATCCGCCGTGCTCGCGGAGGCCAAGCAGATCCAGATCCATCTGAAGACTCAGGACGACGCGATCAAAGAGATCCTGGCTCAGGTCTCGCGCTTGCAGCCGGCTGGATCCGGTCCGTCCGGCCCGTAAGGGGTCCCGCTCCTGGCCCGGGCGAACTAGCTGCCGCGGACCAGCTGCATGGAGCTTGCGCGGTATCCTGAGCTGGATTCCGGCCAATCCAATGACCGGCGCAATCCATTGAACTGGAACGGCATGTTTATCCTTTTCGGAATGCGCAGCATGGTCCGGACGCTGGCGATGGTGACGTTCCTGTGCACCACGACGAATCAGCCGGCCGGCCGCCCACCGACTGTCGAAGATAGCGCGATGGTTCACGCTGTTCTTCATCCCCGTCTTTCCGATCAGCCGACGCTACATCCTAACCTGCGCCGCCTGCGGACAGTCGTCCAAGCTGACGAGGCAGCAGGCCGACGAGATCGTGGCCCGGGCGGAAGCGCCGCCGTTGGAGTCGCTGCCCACCGAGATTTCGTAGGCGGCTGCTCCCCGAGCTGCGCCACATTGCTCGGCCACCACGGGGCTTAGCCAGTGGAGACGAAGAGAATCGAACTCTCAACCCCCGCCTTGCAAAGGCGGTGCTCTGCCAATTGAGCTACGTCCCCAAGTACCGCTCAAGTATGACCTAGCCATGCTCGCTACCGCGACGAGCCCATGCTCGCTACCGCGACGAGTCGGACGTCGCCTCACGCCACAGCGCAGCATCGGCCTGACCATGGCGCCGCTTGAGCACTGCGACTGCGGCGGCGAGGACGGCAGCAACCAGAACGTATGGCTTCCTCACCTACCTGACCACCCTTCTCGTTGTGTCGTCCTGCGGTGGCTGCTGATCTCAGCCGTTGCGTGCTGCAGTGGGCCTGGGAGGACTTGAACCTCCGGCCTCATCCTTATCAGGGATGCGCTCTAACCGTCTGAGCTACAGGCCCGCGTTTTTCACCACCTCCGAATGGTGAAGGCGATTCACGGCATGGGAAACACGAAGGGTCAGACTACCGGAGCAGCAGCCTCACGCCTCGGAGAGGGTGAGTTCGACCCCTCCGACGAGGTCGGCGCACAAGTTGTAGATGACTGATCCGACGGTCGTCAGCGCGATGAACAGCACCACATTGACGACACCTACGATCGCGGCTCCGCCGAAAACGATCCCGCTCGATATGGGCGCCTTCGATCCAGAACCATTGATCGTGACGACGGTGTCGTTGATCTTTTGAATCACACCCGCGGCATTCAGCACCCCGAACAGGATCCCCACAACAATCAACCACACGAAAAACAGCGCGACCGACAGCACGCAGGAGAACTTGAGCACCGTCCACGGGTTGATGTGGCGCAGCTGCAGGCGCGCTCGACGCGGGCCGCGCACTCGGGGGGCCTTAGCCGCCTTAG
Source organism: Actinomycetota bacterium (assembly GCA_030775825.1). Taxonomy (GTDB): domain Bacteria; phylum Actinomycetota; class Actinomycetes; order Mycobacteriales; family Jatrophihabitantaceae; genus JALYIL01. The sequence continues at coordinate 5,244 of JALYIL010000031.1, read as the reverse complement.
CCCCATCGGGGCCGGGCGGGGGGATCGCACCCACCAGGTTTGGCGGCATACCCCCGGAGGAAACCGGGGGCACCCCGGCGCGTGGCGGCACGGTGCCTGGGCTCGTCGCGGACATTCCACCGTTCGCGACTGGCGTGCCTGACACCGTCGTGGCGCCGAACTGGCTCGTCTGCGCCTCGGCCGGCCCGACATAGGGCGGCGGTTGCGTCATCCGTTACTCCTGATCGTCCGGTTCGTCGGCGTTGCGGGCGATGGCGACGAGGTTGACGCCCTCGGGCAGATTCATCAGGCGCACCCCCATCGTCTGCCGCTGTGCCCGCCTGACCTCCGCAGCCTGGGTACGGATGACCACGCCGTCGGACGTGATCGCGTAGATCTCGTCCTGAGGACTCACGGCGACGGCGCCGACGAGCCCACCTCGAGTGCTCACAATACGCGCAGTCAAGACTCCCTTGCCGCCTCGCCCCTGTACGGGATACTCGTCGATCCTCGTCCGTTTGGCGTACCCGCCCTCAGTGGCCACCAAGATTTCCACCGAATCGAGGTCATCGCGGACGACCTCCATGGCAAGCAATTCATCGCCCTTGTTGAATCGCATGCCGAACACACCTGAGGTGGCACGCCCCATGGGACGCAGGGTGTCGTCGTCAGCCCGGAAGCGAATTGACATCGCCCGGCGGCTCACCAGCAGCAGGTCATCCTCCGCGGAGATCAGCGCCGCGTCGATCAGTTCGTCGTCGTCGCGCAGGTTGATCGCGATAACGCCGCCACTGCGGTTGGAGTCGAAGTCAGTGAGCTTGGTCTTCTTCACCAAGCCGTGCTTGGTGGCCAGCACGAGGTACGGCGAGACGTCGTAGGTCTTGAGCGTGATCACCTCGGCGATCGTCTCGTCGGGCTGAAAGGCCAGCAGGTTCGCGACGTGCTGGCCACGAGCGGTCCGGTTGGCCTCGGGCAGCTCGTACGCCTTCGTGCGATACACACGACCCTTGTTGGTGAAGAACAGGATCCAGTCGTGCGTCGAGGTGACGAAGAAGTGCTCGACGATGTCGTCGGTCTTCAGTGCTGCCCCTTGCACACCCTTACCCCCGCGGCGTTGCGCGCGGTACAGGTCCGTCTTCGTGCGCTTCGCGTAGCCGGTGCGCGTGATCGTCACCACGACGTCCTCATCGGCGATGAGGTCCTCCATCGAGACGTCCCCGTCGTAGGGCACAAGCACGGTGCGCCGAGCGTCACCGTACTTCGTGACGATCTCGTTCATCTCGTCGCGAATGATCTGGCGCTGCCGGCCGGGCTTGATCAGGATGTCGTTATAGTCCGCGATCTCGGCCTGGATCTCGTCGTGCTCGTCGATGATCTTCTGGCGCTCGAGAGCCGCCAGGCGCCGCAGCTGCAGATCCAGGATCGCGACAGCTTGCACCTCATCGATCTCCAACAGGGCCATCAAGCCCGACTTCGCCTCGTCCGCGGACGGCGAGTTGCGGATAAGCGCGATCACGGCATCGAGTTGGTCAAGCGCCTTCAGCAGCCCGCGCAAGATGTGGATACGTTCCTCGGCCTTGCGCAACAGGTACTGCGTGCGCCGGACGATCACCTCGACCTGATGGTCGACGTAGTACGTGATGAACTGGTCCAGCCGTAGCGTGCGCGGCACGCCATCGACAATCGCCAGCATGTTGGCACCGAAGGTCGTCTGCAACTGGGTGTGTTTGAACAAGTTGTTCAGCACGACCTTGGCCACTGCGTCGCGCTTGAGGGTGACGACGATCCGCATCCCGATACGGTCGGAGGACTCGTCGTTGATGTCGGCGATGCCGGCGACCTTGCCCTCTTTGGCGAGCAGCGCCATGGACTCGACGAGGTTGTCCGGGTTCACCTGGTAGGGCAGTTCGGTGACGACCAGGATCGTGCGGCCCTTCACGTCCTCCTCGACGTTCACCACGGCTCGCATCCGGATCGACCCGCGTCCCGTGCGGTAGGCATCCTCGATGCCGTCGCGCCCGACGATCAGAGCCTTCGTCGGGAAGTCGGGCCCGTGGATCAGCTTGATCAGCTCTTCGAGGAGTTCCTCGTCAGTTGCATCCGGGTGATCCAGGGCCCAGCTGACGCCGGCAGCTACCTCGCGCAGGTTGTGCGGCGGGATGCGAGTGGCCATCCCGACAGCGATGCCCTCGGAACCATTGACCAGCAGATTCGGGATACGCGACGGAAGGATGACCGGCTCGACCGTGTTTCCGGCGTAGTTCGGGATGAAGTCAACGGTCTCCTTGTCGATGTCGCGCAGCATCTCCATAGCCAGCGGCTGCAGCCGGCACTCGGTGTAGCGGTACGCGGCGGCCGGATCATTGCCCGGAGAGCCGAAGTTGCCTTGCGGGTCGATCATCGGATAACGCAACGACCAGGTCTGTGCCATCCGCACCAACGCGTCGTAGAGGGCAGTGTCGCCGTGGGGGTGGTAATTGCCCATCACGTCGCCGACGACCCGGCCGCATTTCACGTAGTTGCGGTCCGGGCGGAATCCCGAGTCGTACATTCCGTAGAGGATCTTGCGGTGTACCGGCTTGAGCCCGTCCCGTACGTCGGGCAGCGCCCGGCCCACGATGACCGACATCGCGTAGTCGATGTAACTGCGCTGCATCTCGCTCTGGATGTCGACCGGCTCGACTCGGTCGAACCCGCTGGGGCCGCCGCCGGTGATGTCCGTCGTGTCGGTCAAGTGGTCTCTCCTGTTGCAGTCAGAATGGTCGTGCGACTCAGATGTCTAGGAACCGGACGTCTTTTGCGTTTCGGATGATGAAGGACCGTCTCGCCTCTACGTCCTCGCCCATCAACACGCTGAACAGCTCGTCCGCTGTGGCGGCGTCGTCGAGCGTGATCTGGCGCAGGATCCTTCCGGCGGGGTCCATGGTGGTCTCCCAGAGTTCCTTGGCATTCATCTCGCCGAGGCCCTTGTAACGCTGCAGGGCGTCTTCGCGGGCCAGCTTGCGGCCGGCCTCCTGCCCGATCTTGATCAGGCCGTCGCGCTCCTTGTCGGAGTATGCGTATCCGGGCTCGCCCTTACTCCACTTGATCTTGTAGAGGGGAGGTGCGGCAAGATACACGTGACCGTGCTCGATGAGCGGCCGCATGAAGCGGAACAGCAGGGTGAGCAACAGGGTCGTGATGTGCTGGCCATCGACATCGGCGTCGGCCATCAGCACGATCTTGTGATAGCGCAGCTTCGTGATGTCGAAGTCGTCGTGGATGCCGGTGCCCATCGCGGTGATCAGCGACTGGACCTCGTTGTTCTTCAGGACGCGGTCGATGCGGGCCTTCTCGACGTTGATGATCTTGCCCCGGATCGGCAGGATCGCCTGGAACATCGAATCCCGACACGATTTCGCGGAGCCACCCGCCGAATCGCCCTCGACGATGTACAGCTCGCTCACGGTCGGGTCGGTGGATCGGCAATCGGAGAGCTTGCCCGGCATGCCCATCGTGTCGAGCGCGTTCTTACGCGCCAGCTTGCGGGCCTGTTGTGCAGCCTTGCGGGCTCGGGCCGCCTGGGACGCCTTGGTGACGACCGTCCGGCCCTCGGACGGGTTGCGCTCGAACCAGTCCGCCAGCCACTCGTTGCAGGCTCGCTGTACGAACGATTTGGCCACGGAGTTGCCGAGTTTCGTCTTCGTCTGGCCTTCGAACTGCGGATCTCCGAGCTTGATCGACACAATCGCCGCGAGGCCCTCGCGGATGTCGTCGCCGGTGAGTTTGTCCTCGTTGGGCTTGAGGATCTTCTTCTCCTCGGCCCACTTGTTGACCACCGTCGTGAGCGCGGCCCGGAAGCCCTCCTCGTGTGTGCCGCCCTCCACCGTGTTGATCGTGTTGGCGAACGTATAAACGCTCTCCGAGTAACTCTCGTTCCACTGCATCGCGACCTCGACGGACAGCCGGTTCTCGGCATCCTCGGCCTCGAAGTTGATCACCGATTTGTGGATGGGCGACTTGGTGGCATTGAGGTGTCGGACGAAGTCCGCGATGCCACCGGCGTAGTGGTACGTGACCTCCTTCGGCTGCTTCTTCGTCTTTGTGGAGGCATGCACGGCGGCGTCGTCGTCCTCGACGATCTGATCCGGCCGCTCGTCGCGCACCGTGATCGTCAAGCCCTTGTTCAGGAAGGCCATCTCCTGCAGGCGCCGGGTGATCGTCTCGAAGCTATAGGTCAGCGTCTCGAAGATGTCGGGGTCAGCCCAGAAGGTGACCGTCGTTCCAGTCCGGGAAGTCTTCTCGCCTCTCTTCAGTGGTTCGGCCGGCGTCTGGTTCACGTACGGCTGCGTCCAGCGGTAGCCGTCGCGATCAATCTCGACTTCCAGGCGCCGCGAGAGCGCGTTGACGACGGACACGCCGACTCCGTGCAGGCCGCCCGAGACCGCGTAGGCCTTCCCGTCGAACTTCCCTCCCGCGTGCAGGACGGTGAGGATGACCTCGACGGTCGGCTTCTTCTGCGTGGGATGCATCTCGGTGGGCATGCCGCGCCCGTTGTCCATAACCCGAACGCCCCCATCGGCGAGGAGTGTTACGTCGATGCGGTCGCAATAGCCGGCCAGCGCCTCGTCCACGGAGTTGTCGACGACCTCCCATACGAGGTGGTGCAAGCCGCGCTCAGATGTAGAGCCGATGTACATGCCAGGCCGCTTGCGCACTGCCTCGAGGCCCTCGAGAACGGTGATTGAATTGGCGTTGTAGGGATTTCTGGCGGCGCCACTCGAACTACTGGCCACTGGGTGCACGTACCTCTCTCGCCGCATCGCGGCGACCAGCCAGGATCGAACCCGGCTCTAGCTACATAATTCAGACACGAACATGGGGTGGACGAGGCGCGTGAGGCACGCGCGACGCCTACCCCGGTGTTTCCACTCAAGTCTAGCCGATCAGGTGACTAGAATGGGGCCGCCACGCGCCCTGATCACGCTGCAGAGCGGCAATGCCGTCACCCGCCACGGGCTCCTATACACCAGCGGGTCGCGCAGCGGTCAGCGGGCGATCAGCGCGGTGGTGGTGCGTCCGGCGCGCGGTCAGGTGTCCCGGTTCTGCCCTTCCCGCTCCCGGGGTTGCTGCCTCGCTTCCCCGGGGTTGCTGCCTCGCTTCCCGGGGTTGCTGCCTCGCTTCCCCGGGGTTGCTGCCTCGCTTCCCCGGGGTTGCTGCCTCGCTTCCCCGGGGTTGCTGCCTCGCTTCCCCGGGGTTGCTGCCTCGCTTCCCCGGGGTTGCTGC
>JALYIL010000030.1 GCA_030775825.1 Actinomycetota bacterium | reverse complement strand
CAGGAGCTCGTGCTTTCCTTATACGTCGGCCGTTCGATCACCGGGGCTGAAATAGCGCGCCGCGGCAGGGTGTTGGCGCGGGCAGCGCAGGCAGTCACGAACGAAGCTGGCGGTGGAGGGCCGTTGAATGGAAAGGGGCGACGTTGACGGCGACGACTTACGAGCTTTCCGACCTCGAGAAGCTTGAGGCAGAGGCGGTGCACGTTTTCCGGGAGGTGGCCGCGACGGTCGAGAAGCCGGCGTTGCTGTTTTCCGGCGGCAAGGACTCGGTCGTGATGCTGCACGTCGCTGCCAAGGCGTTTTGGCCGGCCCCGTTGCCGTTTCCGGTCATGCACATCGACACCGGCGAGAACTTCGAGGAGGTATTGCAGTTTCGAGATCGCAGCGTTGATCGCCTTGGGGTGCGCCTGATCGTGGCCTGCGTCCAGGATGACATCGACGCGGGTCGCAGCGTGGAGGAGACCGGGCCGCGAGCGAGCCGCAATCGCCTGCAAACCGTGACCCTGTTGCGTGGTATCACCGAAAACCAGTTCGGTGCGGTGTTCGGCGGTGCCCGTCGCGACGAGGAGAAGGCCCGGGCAAAGGAACGCGTGTTCAGTTTCCGCGACGAGTTCGGCCAGTGGGATCCCCGCAATCAGCGACCTGAACTGTGGAGCCTGTATAACGGCCGGCACAAGAAGGGCGAAAACATTCGCGTGTTCCCCTTGTCGAACTGGACCGAGCTCGACATCTGGTCCTACATCCGCGACGAGAGGATCGAGTTGCCGTCGCTGTATTACGCGCACCGGCGCCAGGTCATCGAGCGCGACGGGATGCTGTTGGCCGCCGACACCAAATTCATCACCGCGCAGCCGGGTGAGCAACCTTTCCAGGCAACGGTGCGCTTTCGCACCATCGGCGACGTGACCTGCACCGGCTGCGTCGAGTCCGATGCCGCGACACCAGAGGCGGTCGTCGCCGAGGTTGCGGCGGCGCGGGTCACCGAGCGTGGCGCGACCCGCGCCGATGACCGGATCTCGGAAGCCGGGATGGAAGACCGGAAGAAGGAGGGCTACTTCTGATGGCCCGCAACACGACATGGGAGCAGGGATAGTGCCGCGTTCAGAGCTGCTCCGGATCGCCACTGCCGGCAGCGTCGACGATGGAAAGTCGACGCTCATCGGCCGCCTGCTGTACGACTCCAAAGCGATCTTCGAGGACCAGCTGTCGGCCGTGGAGGCGACCAGCCAGGCGCGCGGGCACGATCGTCCCGATCTCGCGCTGCTCACTGACGGCCTGCGGGCTGAGCGTGAGCAGGGAATCACGATCGACGTCGCGTACCGGTACTTCGCCACCCCGCGACGCAAGTTCATTATCGCGGACACGCCTGGGCACATCCAGTACACCCGCAACATGGTCACCGGTGCATCCACTGCCGACGTCGCCCTGATTCTCATCGACGCCCGCAAGGGGGTGCTCGAACAATCGCGCCGCCATGCCTTTCTGGCCACCCTGCTCGGCATCCCCCACCTCGTCGTGTGCGTCAACAAGATGGATCTGGTCGACTTCGCACAGGATCGATTTGACGAGATCCGCGCAGACTTCCGCACCTTCGCCATGAAGCTCGAGGTGAACGATCTGTCGTTCGCGCCGATCTCGGCGCTAACCGGTGACAACGTCGTGCAGCGAAGCGCGGCCATGCAGTGGTACGAAGGCCCGTCGCTGCTTCATCAACTCGAGGAGGTACACGTCTCCTCCGACCGCAACCTCATCGACGCTCGCTTCCCCGTCCAGTACGTCATCCGGCCCCAGCAAGAGGCCTTCCATGACTTCCGGGGATACGCGGGGACCGTTGCCGGCGGAGTTTTCAAGCCGGGAGATGAGGTGACGGTCCTGCCATCAGGATTCTCGACACGGGTGAGAGCCATCGCCGCACCCGGCGGCCGGGAGATCACCGAGGCCTTCTCCGGTCAGGCCGTCACGATCCAACTCAGCGACGATATCGATGTGGGGCGCGGCGACCTCATCTGCCGCCCAGCGAACCGCCCGCACTCCGGCCAGGACATCGACGCCATGATCTGCTGGATGTCCGGCGAGGCCCCCCTCACCCCCGCAGCCCGCTACACGATCCAGCACACCACACGGGAGACTCGAGCCGTCGTCAAACAACTCGACTATCGCCTCGACGTCAACACGCTGCACCGCGACGAAACTGCGGGCTCGTTGACCTTGAACGAGATCGGGCGCGTGCGGTTGCGCACCCAACGCCCCTTGCAGTTCGACCCATACCGCCGTAACCGTGACATGGGCAGCTTCATCCTGATCGACGAGACGACCAACAACACGGTGGCCGCCGGGATGATCACGGGTCCGAGCCTGCACGAATCGCACGTCGTGTGGCACAGCACCGCAGTAGCCCGTGCCGAGCGGGCCACGACAGGGATGACCGTGTGGCTCACCGGCCTGAGCGGTTCGGGCAAGTCCAGCGTCGGGGTCGAACTGGAGCGGCGCCTAGTTGCCTCAGGTCGACCCGCATACCTGCTCGACGGCGACAACCTACGTCACGGCCTCAACGCCGGGCTCGGCTTCACCGCCGAAGACCGCGCCGAGAATGTGCGCCGGGTGGGAGAGGTGGCACGACTGCTCGCCGACGCCGGAGTTATCGCCCTCGTGTCCCTGATCAGCCCGTACCGATCGGATCGCGACCGGGTCCGCGAGGCTCACGCCGCCGCGGGACTGGCATTCGTCGAGGTGTTCATCGACACCCCCCTCGAGATATGCGAGTCCCGCGATCCGAAAGGGATGTATGCCAAGGCCCGCGCCGGGCAGATCACCAACTTCACCGGGGTCAACGACCCCTACGAGCCCCCCCTGTCACCGGAACTCCACCTGCGCCCCTCCGATGGGGATTCAGGGGCGCAAGCCACAGCGGTCCTGGCCGCGCTCGAGCAGTCAAGCGAGTGAC
>JALYIL010000029.1 GCA_030775825.1 Actinomycetota bacterium | reverse complement strand
CCGGTGCCGAGGATGCCGTCCACGACCAGATCTGAGCCGGCGATCGCACGGGCACCGGCACCGGCACCGGCATCCGGAGCGCAGATCAGCCCACCGGCACGTCTGAAATGACCCAGGCCCGCCGCATGCGCCCGCTGCGGGTCGAGCAATATGGCACTCACCCGGGCTCCGCGACGGGCCAGCTCGGCGCCGGCGAACAGGGCGTCACCGCCGTTGTTCCCGGCGCCGACCAGCAGGACGACCTGGGCACCGTAGACCCGTTCAAGCACATTCGCGCAGTGGACGGCCAGGGCATGCGCGGCGCGGCGCATCAGCGTGCCCTCCGGCACGCGCGCAAGCAGGCTGGCTTCGGCAGCTCGGATCTCGGCGACGGGGTAAACCGCGTGCATCGGCCTCAGACCCCCTCGGCAATGACGGTGGCCGAGGCGATACCACCGTCGTGCGACATCGACACGTGCCAACGCGTGACACCGAGCCTCCGGCCACGCTCGGCCACTGTTCCCCGCACGTGTAATGACGGCCGGCCCTCGTCGTCGGTACGCACTTCGGCGTCCGTCCAGAGCAGGCCGCCGCCGGCGCCGAGCGCCTTGGCAACGGCTTCCTTGGCGGCAAAGCGAGCCGCCAAGGAGTCGGCGGTGCGCGCCTGGCCCGAGGCAGTCACCAGCTCCGAGGCTGTGAACAACCGGGCCCTCAGCGCCGGCGTACGGGCTAGCGCCTCGGCGAAACGCGCCACCGGCACGACGTCGGTGCCCACCCCGACGATCATCGGCTTCGGGGCCGCGTCACGCCGTCGGCGAGGTGGTGGCGCCGGCCGGAGCGTAGTCGGACAGGTGGCCGGGGAACGCCGAGACATGGGGGTTGAGGTAGGCCGCGGCGTTGTTGACGGCGGTGGCCACCTCGCCGAATCCAGTGGCGATGAGTTTGACCTTGCCCTGGTAGTCGACGATGTCACCGGCAGCGTAGATGCCTTGAACAGTGGTACGGCCCATCGTGTCCACGATGATCTGCCGCTTGCGAATCTCGATCCCCCACTCCATCAGCGGGCCGAGATTCGCCGTGAAGCCGAGGGCGGCGATCAGCTTGTCGCAGGGCAGCGTCTGCACGTCGCCGGCAACGTCAATGTCGACCTCCTGGATGCCGCCTTCCCCCCGGACACCGCTGATCTGCGCGTCGGTGATCATCGCGATTGAAGACGCCTTGAGCAGCTCCACCGAATGCGGATGAGCGCGAAACTCCGCCCGGCGGTGCACGACGGTGACAGACTTTCCGATCGGTTCGAGCATCAAGGCCCAGTCCAGAGCCGAGTCTCCGCCGCCCACCACGACGATGTTCTGCCCCGCGTAGGAGGACGGATCGGGAACGAAGTGGACGAGCCCCCTGCCCAGGTACTCGCCGCCGCTCGGCAGCGGTCTGGGCGTGAACGTCCCGATTCCGCCGGTGATCACGATTGCCCGGCACTGCACGCGTACGCCATGCGAGGTCGTCACCGCGAACGCCCCGTCGGACCCGCGCTCCAGGCCGACCGCCTGATGACCTAGGAGGTAGGCCGGGGAGAACGGCGCGGCCTGGGCGAGCAGCTGCTCCACGAGATCGCGGCCACGGATGGCCGGGAATCCCGCGACGTCAAATATCGACTTTTCCGGGTACATGGCGGTGATCTGCCCTCCCGGCTCTTCCAGCGAGTCGAGGACAGCGATCGACAAGGTCCGGACACCGGCGTAGTACGCGCCGAACAGCCCGACCGGGCCGGCACCGACAATGAGTAGATCGACCGACAGCGTGGAGGCCTGCGTCACACCGTCGACCCTAAAGCATCCGGGGTGTTCGCTGACCGAGCGATGCCCAGATCACTCCACCGTGACGGACTTGGCGAGGTTGCGGGGTTTGTCCACGTCGTAGCCGCGTGCCTGGGCTATCTCGGCTGCGAGGACCTGCAGCGGAACGGTCGTGACGAAGGGCGCGAGCAGGGTGGGGACGGCCGGCACCTCGATGAGGTGCGCCGCGTGCATCCGGGCGGCGGCATCCCCCTGCTCGGCGATCACGATGGTGCGCGCGCCTCGCGCCGTGACCTCGGCGAGGTTGCTCATCAACTTCTGGTGCAACAGCGGCCGGCCGGCTGGCGACGGCATGATGACGACGACCGGCAGGCCCTCCTCCACGAGCGCGATGGGACCATGCTTGAGTTCGCCGGCGGGGAATCCCTCGGCGTGCATGTAAGCAAGTTCTTTGAGCTTGAGCGCACCCTCGAGCGCCACCGGATACCCCACGTGACGCCCGATGAACAGGATCGCCTTGGAAGCGGCGATCTCGCGTGCGAGTTCCCGCACCGCTCCAGCGACCTCGAGCGCGCGGGCGACGTAGTCGGGCACCGCGCACAGCGCCTCGAACTCGCGCGCGATCTCGTCGCCGTATTTCGTGCCACGTGCCTGCGCTAGGGCGAGACCGAGCAGTTGGACGGCCGCAACCTGCGCCATGAAGGTCTTGGTCGCCGCGACGCCAATCTCAGGCCCGGCGTGGGTATAAAGCACCGCATCGGACTCGCGCGGGATCTGCGCGCCGTTGGTGTTGCAGATCGCGAGCACCTTCGCCTTCTGATCCCGTGCGTGCCGGACGGCCTCGAGAGTGTCGGCCGTCTCGCCGGATTGACTGATCGCCACCACGAGTGTCTGGCGATCGAGCACCGGGTCGCGATAGCGAAATTCCGAGGCCATCTCCACCTCGACCGGAATGCGCGTCCAGTGCTCGATGACCTGCTTGCCGATCAGGCCGGCGTGATACGCGGTGCCGCAGGCAACCACGAACACCTTGTCGATGTCGCGCAACTCCTGGGGATCGAGACGCTGCTCGTCCAGAACGATCTGGCCGCCGACCAGGTGGCCCAGCAGAGTGTCACGAATGGCGTCAGGCTGCTCTTGGATCTCCTTGAGCATGAAGTACTCGTACCCGCCCTTTTCGGCCGCGGCGAGATCCCAGTCGATCTGGAACGGTCTGCCCTGAGCCGCCGAGCCGTCGAAGCCGGTGATGGTGAACCCGTCTCGCCGGATCTCGACGATCTGGTCTTGACCGAGTTCGACCGCTTCGCGGGTGTACTCGATGAAAGCGGCGACATCGCTCCCCAGAAACATCTCACCGTCACCGACACCGAGAACGAGCGGCGAGTTGCGTCGGGCAGCGACGACGATGTCCGGGTCGTCGGCATTGAGGACCACCAGCGTGAACGCGCCGTGAAGGCGATTGACGACCTCTCGCAGGGCGTCGGCCAGGGTCAGCCCGTCGCGCACCTTCGCGGCAACCAGGTGAGCGACGGTCTCGGAGTCGGTATCGCTGCTCAGATCGACGCCGGTGCGTTCCAGCTCGGCCCGCAGCTCGGCAAAGTTCTCGATGATGCCGTTGTGAACGACACCCAGGCGACCCGAGCGATCCAAGTGCGGGTGAGCGTTACGGTCGTTCGGCGAACCATGGGTGGCCCACCGCGTGTGGCCAATGCCGGTCGTGCCTGTGATCGTCCGGCCGGACAGCTCCTTTTCGAGGTTCTCGATCCGGCCGGCTTTCTTGGCTAATTGCAGTTCATCGCTGCCGGCTGTTCGCCGATCTACGCTCCCGGCTGCACGCCGATCTCCGCTGCCGGCTGCTTGTGGTTCACCGTCGGCAGCTAATCGTGGTTCACCGATCCCGATGATCGCGACACCCGCAGAGTCGTAGCCACGGTATTCCAGGCGGCGCAAACCGCCCAGGACGACCTCCAAGGCGGCTCGATATCCGACGTAACCAACGATCCCGCACATGACCTAGAGGGTACGGGAGGGGGCGCCGAGTGGTGGGGCAGCGCTCGGGCAGCGCTGACGGGCAAGCGCTACGAGGTCGGGGTGCGCGAGCCGATGGCGGAGGGCGCGGGCGTGCTGGCGTTGCCGGGCCCGCTGGGCACGGC